>CAZOYV010000176.1:0-18429 GCA_964584075.1 uncultured Rickettsiales bacterium
TACGTCAAACCTGGCGCGATTTTACCAGCGCCCCCTTTCGGCCGATGCGCCCCGCCGCCCGAGGTGTTCGCCCGCGACGACGTCTACCCGCAGCTGTGGGTCGAGAACGTCGAGACGCTGCATGCCATCGACGAGGTGATCCAGTACGCCGAGATCGTCGACCACGGCGATCCGCTCGAGGGCGGCGACTACTACTCGACGCTGCGCTACCGCACCGAGCAGTCCGGCCAGCTCGAGGAGATCGAGCTCGATCGCGAGATCTACTACTGGTACGTGGTCCACCCCGACATCGAGGACGAGGTCCCGACCTACATCCACCCGGTCAACGGCTGGCCCACCGACCCCGAGGACGGCGGGCGGTTCTGGCGCGAGTACCTGTTCTACGACAGCGATCCGGGCTACGAGCCGCTGCAGACCTACGTCGAGAACGAGACCGTGCTGTGGAAGGGCAAGGCCTACGACAAGGACGACAACGGGGCGATCGGCCAGATCATCTATTACGTCCTCGACGTGCTGGACTTCACCAGCGACAACGAGCGCCCCAACCAGCCGGTGCGGATCTACGCCAAGCACATCGGCCGCTGCGGCGAGCACCAGGACCTGACCACCGCCGCCGCGCGCGCCGCGCTGATCCCGTGCATCAACGTCTCGGCGTGGGCCAACGACCACGTCTGGAACGAGTTCTACGACGAGCGCTGGGTCCAGTGGGAGCCGGTCAACACCTACGTCGAGCACTACTACTACTACGCCGACGAGAACGGCGACTTCTACTGGAGCTACAACCGGATCGACAACGACTGCGACGGCGAGGTCGACGAGGACGCCCCGGCGGAGCCCGACACCAGCGACGGCGACGGCGACGGCGTCAGCTGCGCCGAAGGCGACTGCCACGACCAGGACGCCGCGATCCTGCCCGGGGCGCCGGAGCTGCCCAACGGGATCGACGACGACTGCGACGGCACCGTCGACGAGGACGTCGGCGGCCTCGACCTGGACGGGGACGGGGTCACGGTGGACGGCGGCGACTGCGACGACACCCGTGCCGAGGTCTACCCCGGCAACACCGAGGTCCCGGCCGACGGCATGGACAACGACTGCGATCTCCAGGCCGACGACGGGCTCGACACCGCCGACGCCGATCTCGATCTGGCCACCATCGCCGACGGCGACTGCAACGACACCGACCCGGCGGTGGCCCCCGGCCTGATCGACGTGCCGGACGGGATCGACAACGACTGCGACGGCGAGGTCGACGAGGACCTGGCGCTGTCCGACGTCGACGGCGACGGGTTCATGGTCGGCTCCGGGGACTGCAACGACGCCGCGGCGGGGATCCACCCCGACCAGCAGGACGGGATCCCGTCGAGCAACCGCAACTTCGCGGTCCAGGCGACCCGCGGGGACGGCAAGACCTGGACGGTCACCGAGCGCTACGCCGGGGCCTTCACCCTCGAGGTCAACGTCACCGACGCCGAGGGCACGCCGATGCCGGGCGCCGCGGTGATGATCGCGGGCTACTCCAGCACCTACGGTCCCGGCGACCCCGGGCTGACGTGGGTCACCTGGACCCCAACCGACGAGACCGGCCAGGCGGTGTTCCAGCTCGGGGAGGCCAACGAGTACCACGGGCGCGTGGAGACCAGCATCGGGACGATCCCGTCGATGCAGACCGTGCGCTACCTGTTCGACGACCCGGTCAAGGGCGAGACCCGGGTGTGGGACGTGGAGCTCCACGAGACCTGGCCCGGGCGCGAGGTCTCGGCCGCGCCGGCCGACGGCGGCGCCTGGTCGCTGCAGCTCGACGCGTCCTTCGGGGACGGGATGATCGGCGCGTTCAGCCCGTTCTACGAGCAGACCTGCCGCGATCCCGGCCCCGGCGGGCTGGACTGGATGGTGGTCGACGCCGGCGGCCTGGCCGCGCTGCAGGCCGGCGAGCCGGTGGACGCGGTGGCCGCCGAGCTGGGGGTCACGGTGGCCAGCGGCGAGGTCGCGCTGCCCGCCGACGGCCCGTGGTACCTGGTCGCCGCCGCCCCGCTGACCCACGGCACGATCGTCGACGGCACGCTGACGGTCCAGGCGCTCTACGAGGGCACCGTGGTGGACGAGCTCGACGCGGCCCTGACGGTGCTCCAGGGCGACTGGGCCGCGGTGGAGTTCTCCGCCCCCTGAGGTCCCGTGTGCCGATGACCCGACGCCACCACCTGCCCCGCCGCCGCTTCCTCGAGCTCTCCGCCGGCGCCACGGCCGCGGTCGGGCTTGGGGGGCTGGTCTCCCCGGGCTGTGCCCAGTCGCGGGCCTGGCTCGACGGGATCCCCGCCGACGCCCGCGAGCGGCTCCCGCGGCGCGCGCTGTACGAGGGGGGGCCCGAGGTCGGCGTGCTGGGGCTCGGCGGCGGTCCGCTGCGCGACCACCACCTCGCCAGCGACGTCGACGCGATGCTCGAGGCGGCCCTCGACGCCGGCGTCGACTACTGGGACGTCTCGCCGCAGTACGGGGACGCCGCCGCCGAGGAGCACCTCGGGCGGACCCTCGACCATCGCCGCGACGAGGTGTTCCTGGCGACCAAGACGGTGGCGCGCGACCGCGACGGCGCGCTGCAGGACCTGGAGGGCTCGCTGGCGCGGCTGCGCACCGACCACCTCGACCTGTGGCAGGCCCACGACATCTCCGACCGCGACCAGCTGGACGCGGCGCTGGCCGACGGCGGGGCGCTCGAGGCGATGGCCGAGATGCGCGATCAGGGGGTCGTCGGCCACGTCGGGATCACGGGGCACCGCACCCCGGGGCCGCTGTCCGAGGCCCTCGGGCGATACCCGTTCGACGCGATGCTGATCCCGCTGGGCCCGGTCAACGCCCGCTCGACCTCGTTCGAGGGGCTGGTCGACGCCGCCACCAAGGCGGGGGCGTTCCCGGTGGCGATGAAGGTGCTCGCCGGCGGGGCGCTGGCCAGCAGCCTGGACGAGCGGCGCCACCTGGCGTTCCGCTACACCGCCGGCCTCGACGTCCCGACGATGGTGATCGGCCTCGACAGCGCCCGCGAGCTGAGCCAGGCGATCGAGGCGCTGCTGGACTTCGAGCCCCTCGACGCGGGCGAGCGCGACGAGCTGTTCGCGGCCACCGACGAGGTGCTGGCCGCCAGCTCGTTCTACTGGATGAGCTGAGTCACTCCACCGGGAACCCGCCGGCGACGACCGACGAGCGGTAGGGGTCGGCCGAGGTCGTCAGGTCGACCAGCTCCTTGACCAGCGGCCGGATCTCCTTGTGCTGGGCCCCCTCGCTGGGGTCCACATCGAGCGGATCCTTGATGTACAGCAGGCTCATCCCGCTCTGGTCGTCCTTGAACGCCTGCAGCAGGATCAGGATCTCCGAGCGTCCCTCGTCGGAGCGGTCCATGTCCACGGTGCGCAGCCAGCCGTCGAGCACGCCGTCGGGGTCGTAGCCCCAGGCGGTGCCGACCACCTCCAGCGCCATGTCGAACAGGTAGTCCGGAGAGCTCTCGAAGCCGCCGCCGGCGACGCCGTCGAGCTTGTAGACCTTGCACTCGTTCTCCCCGGACGCGGACTGGCTGGGGCCGACCCGGTTGAGGCCCAGGATCAGGTCCGGGTAGTCGTCCTGGGTGAAGAACCCCAGCGTCGCGGAGTTGGCCTCGACGGTGGTCACCGTGACCAGGTGGGTCGGGGTCGTCATCGAGCCGTCGGGGCGCCCCTCGGAGACGTAGCAGTAGGTCTTCCCGTAGCGCCCCAGGCACATCAGCCAGTCGTCGAAGCCGTCGCCGCCGAGGTCGAGCAGCACCTGCGAGTCGGCCAGCGCCGCCTGGGCCTCCATCTGGTCGCCGATCACGCCCCAGTCGATCTCGGTGGACTGCTTCGTGAAGCCGGCGTCCCCGTCGTTGGTCCACACCCCGCCCATCCAGGTCTGGGTGTTGAGCGTCACCAGGTCCGGGTCGCCGTCGCCGTCGATGTCGCCGACCCCGCGGATGCGGTACGCCCCCACGGTGTCGAACAGCACCTGCTTGACGAAGCCGCCCTCGCAGTCCGGCGCGTAGGCCGCGACCCAGCCCTCGTCCGCCGACTGCAGCACCGCCTCGTTGATCCCGTCGAGGTCCAGGTCGGCGAGCACCACGCCGGCGGCCTCGTCCCCCGCGGCCAGGTCGACCATCGTCTCCGGATCCTCGGCGTCCCCGCTGCTGTCGAAGTCGTACCGCTGGGGCGCGCGGTTGGCGCGGCCGATGATCGCGAACGGGCTGGTCCGGACGGTGAACTCGTCCACCAGGCCATTGCAGTTGTCGTCGATCAGGTTGCAGATCTCGGCGGCCCCGGGGTGCACGTTGGGGTCCGCGTCGTCGCAGTCGGTGGGGGTCTTGTACCCGTCGCCGTCCTGGTCGCTCTCGACGAACTCCGGGTTGCAGGCGAACCCGTAGGGGGCCTGCTCGCCGTCGTCGCCGGGGGACGGCCAGGCCACGGCGAGCAACGCCACCGCCACGACCGCTGCACCGAGGATCAGCTGGCGGGGTTCGCCCATCGCGCCTCCACGCACAGCATGTCACGCGGGAGGGGGAGGGGAAAGCGCCGCACGCCCGCGCCCGTGGTCAGGGGAACTCCACGTCGGGCACCCACTGCGCGGCGTAGGTCCGCCGGTTGACGTAGGTCCAGCGCTCGCGCATCGGCTCGTCGTGGATGTTGATCAGCGACTGGTAGCTGGCCCGCTCCAGCGACCACGCCTCGGGGGCGAACACCATGCCCGGACCGTCCGACGAGTTGCACGGCTCCTCGTAGAGCATCGGCAGCCCCTGCGGGAAGCGGAACGACGTCATCGTCGGGCCCGTCACCAGCCAGTAGTCCGGGTTGCACTCCGGGTTGGCCAGCAGCTGCATCATGTCGGTGCCGACCGGCGGCTGCAGCTCGTAGACCCACGAGCCGGGCTCGGGCTCCAGGAACTCGATCAGCTCGAGGAAGTCGGGCAGCTTGGTGCGGACCTGGGTCGTCGGCGGCGAGATCACCGCCGTGCCGCGGTTGCCGCCCTCGATCCCGTTCTCCTGGATGAACGCGTAGTAGCGGGTGCCCACGTCCTCGAACACGCCGTCGCGGGCCACCTCGCGGACGGGGACCCAGACCCGCTCCTCGAGCTCGGCGGCGACCACCTGCGCCCCGGTGGCGTCGTCGTCGTCGCCGGTGTCGTCGTCCCCCGGTGGATCGCCCTCGGGCAGGTACGGGTGGTTGCCGGTACCGAACCCCACCGCCACCAGGCCGTGGTCGGCGTGGGGCCGCCAGCCCAGCACCAGGATCGGCTCGGGCCAGTAGTGGCCCGCCGGCGGCGGCGCGACGTCGACCCAGTTCTCCAGCGGCAGCTCGGTGGTGCACTCCAGCTCGATGTCCTTGGTCAGCCGGCTCCACGGGAACTCGATCGGCTCGCTGGCCCCGAACCGCAGCTGCTCGATGTTGCCCGTGATGGTGGGGAAGATCGCCCCGATCCCGATGTCCTGGATGTTGAACGCCAGCTCCAGCGCCACGCCCAGGTCGTAGACCCCACCCGCGGCGAACACCACCCGCTCCCCGGGGTCGACGTTGCCGATGAAGGTGTCGGCGATCCCCTGGATCTGGACGTTCTCGGGGATCTCCCACGCCAGGTTGTAGCCCTGCAGCTTGCGGTTCTCGCCCAGCAGCTCGCCCGCCGAGATCGAGATCGGGGACTCGGCCAGCGCCGGCACGACCAGCGCCACGCCGATCGTCCCGGGCTCCTGGTCGTCCTCGTCGAACGAGACCACCCCGTGCATCTTCCCGGTCCCCCAGCGGCCCGGCATCGGGACCACCGGGAACGCCACCTGGCGCGGCGCCACGTCGGCCAGGGTCTGCCGGCGGTGGTCGTCGTCGCCGAAGAACGTGACGTGGACCTTGCCGGAGAACGGGCCCTGGAGCGTGACGTGGCCCTGCTCGTCGGTCTCGCCCTGGGCCAGGAAGATCGCGCCGGTGCTGACCCCCACGGCGGCCCCGACGACCGGCGCGCCGGTGACCCAGTCGACCAGCGTGACCTCCATCGTCCCCGGTGGCACGATCTGCACCGTCGCCGGCTCCGACTCGAAGCCCTCCCAGGTGTAGGTCACCTGGACCTCGCCCTCCTGCTGCGGGACCAGCGCGCCCTTCTGATCGATCGTCGCGATGCTCTCGTCGGACACCGCCCAGGTCCCGCCGATGGTGTCGTACCAGCCCCCGTCGCGTGTGGCGGCGTGGGCCTTCATCCCCAGCTCGGTGGACGCGTCGATCTGGATCAGCGTGGGGCGCACGCCGACCTCGACCACCTCCGAGGGGTCCAGGTCCTCGCCGGTCTCGGTGTTGCCGCGGTCGTCGTCCTCGGGGTCCTCGGACTGCGTACAGCTGAGCACCAGCAGCCCGGCCGCGAGGGCCAGCAGCACCAGGAATCGCCAGTCGCGCATGGATCGACCTCCATCGCCGTTCTATCCGGCGGTGCGGAGATCAAGCAAGGGTTCGGCCAGAGGAGGGGGCGAAGTCAGGCCCCCTCGAAGGGGCCTGAACCCGAACGCCAGGTTTCTGCTGCGACGACCTACGTCGTCAGCAGCAAACCTGGCCTGAAACGCTGCGACGCTCGGCGTCGCAGCGTTTCAGAGCTTCGCGTCGATCGCGGTCTTGTCGTCGTCGTTGATCCCCATCGCCAGCCCGTGGACCCGCGGCAGCAGCTCGTGGGCGAAGAACTTGGCGCTGGCGACCTTGTTGTACAGGAACCGCGCGGCGTCGCTGTTCTCGCACAGCTCGTCGACGTCGCCGCCCTCGGCCAGCTCCTCGAGCTTGACCTGGGCCAGCGCGGCCTGGTGCAGCAGCAGCACGCCGAAGATCACGTCGCCGAACATCGCCAGGTACGGCGTGGCGTTGTACACCGGCGTGAGGCGGTCGCCCATCATGCCCTTCTGGCCCAGCGCCATCGTGGTCTCGACCAGCTTCTGCTGGGCCTCCTCGACCAGCTCGACCTCGTCCGCCAGACCCGGGATCTCCTTGGCCGCGCCGATCAGCTCGGTGACCTCGCCCATGAACATCATGAACAGCATCCCGGACTTCATCGTCAGCTTGCGGCCGATCAGGTCCAGCGCCTGGATCCCGTTGGCGCCCTCGTAGATCGAGTAGATCTTGGCGTCGCGCGCGTACTGCTCCATCGGGTACTCGCCGCAGTAGCCGTACCCGCCGAGCACCTGGATCCCGGTGACGCACACGTCGAAGCAGACGTCCGAGTTGTGGGCCTTGACGATCGGGGTCAGCAGCTCGATGAAGTTCTGGTACTTCTCCTCGCCGGTGCCGGTGGCCATGTCCTGGTACCACGCGATGCGGTAGCACAGCGCGCGCATCGCCTCGACCTTCGACTTCATGATCATCAGGTTGCGGCGCACGTCGGGGTGCTCGATGATCTCGACCCGCGGGGCCTCGGGGTCCTTCATCCTGTCCCACGCCACGCCCTGGACCCGCTCCTTGGCGTACGACACCGCGGAGTGGTAGGCGGCCGAGGCCGTCGCCATCGACTGCAGGCCGACCGCGTTCCGCGCCTCGTTCATCATGTGGAACATGATCTTGATGCCGTCGCCCTCCTCGCCGATGATCCGCCCCTGGCAGCCGCCGTTGGTGCCGAAGTTGAGCAGGGCGGTCGCCGAGGCGTGGATCCCCATCTTCTCCTCGACCCCGCCGCACACCACGTCGTTGGGCTCGCCGAGGTTGCCGCCGGCGTCGTAGCGGACCTTGGGGACGATGAACAGGCTCAGCCCGCGGGCGCCCTGGTCCTTGCGGTCCGGGGTGAAGGCCAGCACCAGGTGGATGATGTTGTCGGTGAAGTCCTGGTCGCCGCCGCTGATGAACAGCTTGGTGCCCTCGATGTCGTAGATCCCCGGCTCGTCGGTGGGGGTCGCGATGGTCTTGCTGTCGCCCACCGCGGTGCCGGCGCCCGGCTCGGTGAGGCACATCGTGCCCGCCCACTCCCCGGTGAGCATCTTGGGCAGCAGCAGCGCCTTGGAGTCCTCGTCGGCCCAGTGGACCAGCAGATCGGCGGCCGCGGCGGTCAGCCCGTTGTAGATCAGGAACGCCGGGTTGGCGCCGCTGAACATCTCCGAGGTGGCCAGGTTCATCAGCAGCGGCAGCCCCTGGCCGCCGATCTCCATGTCGGCCGCGGGGGCGACCCAGCCGCCCTCGCAGAACGCCTGGTAGACCTCCTTGAGCCCCGGCGGGGTGTGGACCACGCCGTCCTCGAGCCGCACGCCGATCTTGTCCCACTCGCTGTTCTTCGGCGCCAGCTCGGTGACCGCGAACTTGCGGGCCTCCTCCAGGACCATGTCGTAGAGCTCGCGGTTGAGCTCCGAGTACTTCGGGAACTCGCTCAGCTTCTCCATGTCGAGGACGTCGTAGAGGTTGAAGTGGATGTCCCGCATGTCGACGGTGTACTCACCAGCCATGTGATTCCTCCCGCTGGGTTGCTTCTGAATAGGTATTCATTTCGCAGGAGAAGCATAGAGACATCGGACGCCGCTGTGAAGAGTGAATGACTGTTCATTCACCATTTTTCCGGGCCGCCCCCGCCGGATCGGATATGAATTTCATTCATAATTGAAAGACGAGGATCGCGATGCTACAGTTCGCCCGGTCCCGGGGAGGCCAGGCATGGAAGCCGAGGCGCTGCAGCGACTCCACCACGTGTCCACCGCCCGTGGCGACGGGATCGACACCGCCACGGTGCTGTGTCGGGCCCAGACGCTGCTCGGCGGCGAGCTGATGCTCGTGCGCGATCGCGTCCGGGAGCTGGCGGGGACGCACCCCGCACCGGCGTCCTCCTCGGCGCTGCACCTCGTCGAGGGCGGGGGCAAGGCGGTCCGCCCGCTGCTGACCCTGCTGGCGGCGCGGGCCGTGGGCGGGGACCCCACCGCGGCCGTGCCCCACGCCGTCGCCGCCGAGCTGGTGCACAGCGCCACGCTGCTCCACGACGACGTGATCGACGACGGCCGGACGAGGCGTGGTCGACCGACCTCGCGCACCATCTGGGGCAACACCATCTCGGTGCTGTCCGGGGACCTGCTGTTCGTGCAGGCGCTGCAGCTGGTGGAGCGAGCCGGCCCCCCCGGCGTGCTGCGCGACCTGATGCACACGGTCTCGATGCTGGTGCAGGGCGAGGTGCTGCAGTTCGAGGGTCAGGGGCGCTTCGCGGCCGACCTGCAGCGATACGAGGACATCGTGGAGCGCAAGACCGCGTCGCTGTTCCTGTGGTGTGCCCGCGCCGGGGGCGTGGCGGGGGGCGGCGGCGACGACGAGATCGAGGCGCTGGGGCGGTACGGCCGGCACGTCGGGCGCGCGTTCCAGATCCGCGACGACGTGCTGGACCTGACCGGCGACGCCGCCGCGCTGGGCAAGGGCCTGGCGCAGGACCTGGCCGAGGGCAAGCTGACGCTGCCGGCGATCCACGCCGTGCGCCGGCGGCCGTCGCTGCGGACTCAGCTGGAGGGGCTGGCCCGCGACGGGGCCGGCGCCGACGGCGCGGCGCTCGCGGCGGTGGTCGAGGGCATCCGCGGGGCGGGCGGCCTGACCCGGGCCCGGGAGCAGATCGATCGGGAGCTGACCGGCGCCGTGGAGGCGCTGGCGCCGCTGCCGGACGGGCCAGCCACCGAGGTGCTGCGCCTCGTGGCGGCGGCGCTGACCGTCCGGGAGCACTGAGCAGCCGGGAGGAGCGGGATCATGACCCAGGAAGACACCACCACCGCGGCCCCGCCGTCGGGGATCAAGCTGTGGTTCCTCGCCGCGCGGCCGTTCTCGTTCACCGCGTCGGTGATCCCGGTGCTGGTCGGCGCGCTGGCCGGCTTCGCCTCGGAGGACGCGGTGGCGTGGCCGCTGCTGGCGCCGGTGCTGATCGCCGGTGTGCTGGTCCACGCCGGCACGAACCTGTTCAACGACACCCACGACTACGACAAGGGCGTCGACCGCGAGGGCACCCTCGGCGGCAGCGGGATGATCGTCTCCGGGCAGCTGACGTCCCGCCAGACGAACCGCGCCGCGCTGGTCTGCTTCGCCGTGGTGCTGGCCCTCGGCGTGTGGTTCATCGCGCTGCGCGGGTGGCCGATCGCGCTGCTCGGGGCGCTGGGCCTGATCGGGGGCTACGCCTACACCGGCCGCCCCGTGGGCTACAAGTACGTCGCGCTGGGCGACCCGATGGTGTTCGTGCTGATGGGGCCGCTGATGGTGATCGGCGCCGACCTGGTGCTGACCGGCGCGTTCCACTGGGCGACGCTGTGGATCTCGCTGCCGGTGGGCTTCCTGGTGATGTCGATCCTGCACGGCAACAACCTCCGCGACCTGGAGGACGACCGCCAGAGCGGGTTCCGCACGATCGCGATGCTGATCGGCGCCCCGGCCGCGCGCGTGTGGTACGGCGCGATGGTGCTCGCCGCGTTCGGCGCCTCCGCCGCGCTGATCGTGGTGGGCGTGCTGCCGCTGTGGTCGATCGCCGTGGTGCTGGCCCTGCCCGCCGCGCTGAAGAACATCGCGCGTGTCGGGCGCCAGGCGCGGACCGGCGACGCCCTCGCCGACATCGACGTGCGCAGCGCCCAGGTCCACGCGCAGTTCGGCGTGCTGCTGACCGTCTCGATCCTGGTGGGATCGCTGGTCCACTGAGCCGCCGCGCCTCTGGTAGCCTGTCCCCGTGACCCGCGACGCCTACGAGCTGTGGCCGTCCCAGACGCTGGTCGCCGACGCCGTCGGCCGGCTGATGGCGTTCTGGGGCTTCAGGGCCAACATGGGGCGCATCTGGGCCACGCTGTACCTCAGCGAGCGGCCGCTGACGGCCCGCGACCTCAAGGAGGGGCTCGGCATCTCGGTGGGCAGCGTCAGCATGACGCTGGCCGAGCTGGAGCAGTGGGGCGTGGCGCACCAGCGGGAGACCCACGGCCGGGCCAAGACCTACGCCGCCGAGACCGATCTGTTCAAGATGATCACGCGCGTCCTGCGCGACCGCGAGCGTGCGCTGATCGAGGACTCGCGGCACGCCTTCGCCGAGGCGCTGGCCCACGCCCGCAACCGGGCCCGCTCGGCGGACCCCGCGGAGCGCGAGCGGGCCGAGCTCCAGGTCCGGCGGATCAAGCGGCTGCTCGACCTGACCCGCCTCGGAGGCTCCCTGCTCGACGCGCTGGTCGAGACCGGTCGGGTGGACATGTCGCCGCTGGGTCGCTCCCTGTTGCGTCGCGACGAGATCGAGTAGGCTCGACACGATGCCCGAGCCAGAGGCCCCCGCCGAGCGCCGCCGGCGCACCGGCCAGTTCTACACGCCGCCCGACGTGGCGCGGTTCCTCGTGGAGCTGCTCGGCGAGCTCTCCCCCGCGCTGCGGGAGGCCCCCCCGCGCTCGGTGATCGACCCGGCGTGCGGCAGCGGGACGTTCCTCGAGGCGGTGCTCGACGTGGTCCAGCCGGCGCCGCAGCGCGTGGTCGGGGTCGACCTCTACCCCCAGCCGGGGGAGCTGTGGGAGGGCGGCGGCGAGGGCCGCGAGCAGCGCGTCGACGACGGCCTGCTGGCCCCGGCCGGCGAGGCCTTCGACCTGGTGGTCGGGAACCCGCCGTACCACGGGGACGGGCTGCGCTGCCTGGCGCGTCTCGACGGCGGCGGCGGCGGGGACGAGGAGCGGCTGCGCGCCGAGCGGCTGGCGGCCACCCTGGCGGCCGACTACACGCTGTGGCGGCGGACGATCCGCGACCCGGAGCTCGAGGCCAGCGGACAGCTCTCGCTGCTCGGCGGGGACGACGAGGCGCCGCCGCTGTCCGCGGGCGTGCTCGACCAGCTCTCGCGCTACCCCGTGGAGCTGGCGTTCCTCGATCGCTTCGTGCAGCTGTGCCGCCCCGGGGGACACGTGATCATCGTGCTGCCCGAGGGCGTCGCGGCCAACCGCAGCCTGCAGCCGGTGCGCAACTGGGTCCAGCGCAACTGCCACGTGCTGGGCGTGATCGGGCTGCCCCGCGGCACGTTCCGCCGCTCGGGGACCAGCGCGGCCACGGTGACGCTGCTGCTGCGCAAGCACGCCGACGGCGACGGGCGCCGCGCGGGACAGACCCTGCTGCACAGCATCGAGCGGCTCGATCGCCTCGACGAGGCGCTCGCACAGGTCCGCGGAGCGCTTGCGGGGGAGGGGGCCCGTGAAGCCTGACGCGCCGATGTGGGTCGCCGAGACCGAGCTGCTCGGTCACCGCTGGGATCCGGGTTTCTGGGACCCGGCACTGCGGGACCCGCTCGCCGCGTGCGCGGTCCCCGTGGCCGAGCTCGGGGACTTCATCCCGGCCAAGGGCATCACCTACGGCCGGATCCAGCCGGGCCGCAAGCCCCCCGCGGGGCCCGGCCCGCTGTACGTCACCCAGCGCGCCGTGCGCCCCACCGGCTTCGACCCCACCGCGTGCGAGACGATCGCCGAGGGCTGCGCGTGGGACGGCCCGCGCTACCGCCTTCGGCGGGGCGACCTGCTGATCCCGCGCTCGGGCGTGGCGACCCTGGCCCGCGGGCTGATGGCGCTGTTCCTCGACGAGCGTCCGGCGGTGGTCGACTGCTTCGTCGACCGCGTCACGCTTCAGGGCTACGACCCGCGGGTCGCGGTCCTGACGCTGCGGGTGCGTCCGGTGTGGCTCCAGATCCACCGCCTGATCAACGGCGTGGGGCCGCCCAACCTGTCGTACGACGAGATCCGCAGCCTGCAGCTCCCGGTGTTCCCGGGCGACCTCGCCGCCGCGATCGCCCGTCGGCACGCCCGGATGCATGGCGCGCACCAGGCCTGGGTCGCGCGTGTGGCCGCCGTGCGCGCCAGCGGCGGCGCCCCCGACCGCGACCGCCACGCCGCCGAGCTGCGGCGCCGCGCCGAGCGGCTGCTGCGGGGTGCGGTGGCGGTCGTCGAGCAGGCCATCTCCGGGAACTAGGAGGAGTCGATGTCGCTGGTGTGGATCCTGATCCCGGTGGTGCTGCTCGGGCTGCTGCTGCTGCGCCTGTTCGCCGGGTACCCGGAGCCCAAGCGCGAGCTGAAGGTGCTCAAGCCGTGGTCGCACGCGTTCGTCGTGGCCGGGGGCGAGGCGCTGTTCCCCGCCGGAGGCGAGCTCGAGCCGTCCGCCGAGGACGTCGACGTGCCGGGCTACCTCGACGAGTGGTTCGCCGGGCTGCCCGGCCAGCAGCGGGTGCTGATGACGCTGCTGATGCTGTTGATCGAGCAGGGGCCGCTGCTGTTCGGGCTCCACCTGCGGCGGTTCTCCGGCCTGTCCGTCGAGGCCCGCACGCGGTACCTGGCGGGCTGGGAGGACAGCTCGATCTACTACCGCCGCGCGCTGCTGACCTCGGTGCGGATGATCTTCAGCTTCGCCTACCTCGATCACCCCCGGGTCCAGGAGGCGCTGGGGATGGCGGACCGCAAGGCATGCCAGCCGACCCCCACCACGCACCTGACGCCCGAGGATCGCGGCGACGGGATGGTGCTCGGCCTCGACGATCACGGCGAGACGGTCCGGGAGGAGTGCGACGTGGTCGTGATCGGCACCGGCGCGGGCGGGGCGGTCGCGGCCAAGGAGCTGGCCGAGGCGGGGCTGAAGGTGATCATCCTCGAGGAGGGACCGTTCGTCCGTCCCGAGGAGGTCTCGCGCAACTGCGGGATCGGGATGGGCCAGATCCTCTACGAGGCGGGCCTGCGGACGATGATCGGGCCCACCGCGACCCCCACGATCCAGGGGCGCTGCGTGGGCGGCTCGACGCTGCCCAACTCGGCGATCCTGTTCCGGATCCCCGACTTCGTGCTCGGCGAGTGGCGGGACCGGTACGGCGTCGAGGGGCTGACCAACGACGTGCTGCTGCCCAGCTACGAGCGGGTCGAGAAGGCCACGGACAAGCACCCGGCCCGCCCGGAGCAGCTGGGCCCGAAGAACACGCTGTTCGCCAAGGGTGCCGAGGCGGTGGGCCTCGAGCCCGAGCCATTCGCGCTGGCCAAGACCGGCTGCAAGGGCTGCGGCGAGTGCATGCCGTCGTGCCCGATCGGCGCCAAGAACTCCACCGACATCTCCCACGTCCCCGCCGCCGTGCGGGCCGGCGCGCGGCTGTACCACAGCTGCCGCTGTGACGAGATCCTGGCCGCCGAGCGCGGGGTCACCGGCGTGCTCGGCACGTTCGTCGACGCCAGAAACAAGAAACACGGCCGGATGCGGATCCGCTGCCGCGGTGCGGTGCTCGCCGGCGGCGTGTTCGGCACCCCGATCGTGCTGCGCAAGAGCGGGATCGCGATCTCCTCGGGCCAGGTCGGCCGCAACCTCCACGCCCACCCGGGCGGGGCGATGTTCGGCGTGTTCCCCGAGGAGGTGAAGCCCTGGATCGGCTCCACGCAGGGCTACGGTGCGTTCCTCGACGACACGACCAAGGTCGAGGTGCTGTGGGCCCCGCTGGCGACGATGGCGGTGCGGCTGCCCGGCTTCGGGCTGGCGCTCAAGGAGCACCTCGCGCGGTTCAAGCACATCGCGATCTGGGACGCGGTGGTGCGCGGGACCTCCACCGGGCGGATCCTGACCTACTCGGGCAACAACCCCACGGTTTGGTTCAAGTTCAACCAGCACGATACCGACCTGATGGTGAAGGGCCTGCGCACCGTCGGCGAGATGTTCTTCGCCGCCGGCGCCGAAGCGATCCTGCCGGGGATCCACGGCCTCCCTGCCGAGCTGCGCGACCCCGGCGAGCTGAAGCTGCTCGAGCCCGGCAGGATCACCGCCAAGCAGCTCGTGGTCGCTGCGACGCACCTGTTCGGGACCTGCCGGATGGGCGAGGACCCCAACGCCTCGGTGGTGGACTCGCGCGGCGAGGCCCACGACGTGCGCAACCTGTGGGTCTGCGACGCCTCGGTGATGCCCAACGGCACGCGGGTCAACCCCCACGAGCCGATCATGGCCTTGTCGGACTACTTCTCGCAGGGGATCATCGAGCGGATGAGGCGCGAGGCGTGACCAGAACGATGGCATCGCGCGTCTACCCTGTGAGCACGTGGAGGACGGCATGATCCGGACCGCCCTGATCGGAACGACCCTCGCCCTCGTCCTGGGCCTCGCTTCCGCCGTCACGGCCAGCGATCACCTCGATGGCGACTACCAGCTGGACCCCAAGGCCAGCGACGACCCGTCGCTGATGGCCCAGATCGTCGACCTCAACGCCGCGATGGTCGCCGTGATGCGCAAGATGAAGACCAAGCTGACGATCGACGGCGACGGCGACCAGGTGACGGTCACGGTCAAGGCCCCGATGGGCACCAGCACCCAGACCCTGACCGCCGACGACCAGCCCGTGGCGTTCGAGGACCACCACTTCGGCGCCGGCACGCTCCGTACCCGCTGGGAGCAGTGCGGCACGGTGCTGGTGATGGAGTCCGACACCACGGGCAAGGACGGCGAGCCGATCCACAACACCACGCGGCGCTTCCTGGAAGACCCGGACACGCTGATCCAGCAGTTCGAGGTCTCCATCGACGGCGCCGAGCCCGTCGTGATCCGGCGGGTGTTCCGCCGCATGTAGGAGGTCCGCGATGTACGCCGACACCGTCGTGGTCGATGTCGAGGCCAAGGACTGGCGACCGCACCCGCGCTTCCCGGGCGTCGAGGTCCGCATCGCCCACGGCGGCCTGCAGCCCGACGAGTTCAGCCAGATGTGGGTCCGCCTCGAGCCCCGCGGCGGCGAGATCCCGCCCCACGCCCACGACGGGCTCGACGAGTGCTTCGTGATCCTCGAGGGCCGGGGCCAGGCCCTGGTCCGGGGCCGGCACGTCGCCGTCGGCCCCAATACCTCGATCTACGCTCCCGACGGCAGCGAGCACGGCCTGCGCAACGACGGCGACGAGCCGCTGGTGCTGCTGGCCAACTTCGTGCCGGCCGTGTCCTTCGTGCCCCCGTCGCTGGACGACTCGTAGCCCCGGGAATACGCGGCGGGGGGATTCGTAGTCCGGACGTCCGGGGGTGACGCCGGTGGTCCACGAACGTCGAGCCAAGATCATCGTCTCGCTGGTGGGTGCAGCGGTCCTCGTGGCCGGGGCCGCGGTCGTCGCCCTGCTGGTCCACCATCACCGCGAGAAGCAGCGACTCGTGGCCTATTACACGGAACACGCGGAGGCGCTTCGAGGCCAGAAGCACACGCGGGATCCCGACACGCCCGGTTGGAAGATCCAGCCCGGGGCGGCAGCCGACGCCTATGCCGAGGCGCTGGAGCACTGCCCCACCTGGAGCGGCGATCGATTCGCGCTGCATCGCGCGAGACGAGCCACCTCGGGTCCCTCGGAGCCCATCGCACCCCACAATCCCCCGGTCGCACCCGGAACCAACCCCGTGCGCCCCGCGTGCCTCGCGCTGGGCCTCCCGGACGATCCCCTGGACCCGATCGTCGCGCAGCTCGAGGCCGGACTGTGCGACGAGCTCGCCCAGTGTCGCCCGTACTTCCAGCGGGTCGCCGAGGCCAGCCGCCAAGAGCAACGCCGAAGCCCGATCGCGGTCTGGGACCCGCGGTCCGAGGACATCGGCCACGTCGCGACGGTCGGGATGCGAGCACGGCGGATGGCCCAGCTCGCACGGATCGATGCCTACATCGCCGAGCAGACCGGGGAACCGAGCCGTGCGGTGGACGAATTCGCGACGTTCCTGCGATTCGGTGCCGATCTCAGCGAGGGAGCCGGGATCCTGGGAATCTCGCCGGGGGTGTGGGTCCAGGAGGAGATCCTCTCCTCGATCCTCGGCGCGCTCTGGAGAAACTCCGTACCAGACGACGACCTGGCCCAGCTCGCAGCCGAGCTCGACTACGTGAGCCGGGATCTACCCTCGATGCGAACCGTCATCGAGGGCGAGAACCTGGCCGTCTCGGCGCTGTGGGTCGCGGACCAGGGTGCACCGGTCCCACCCGCTGCCACCGACTTCCTGTCCGATCGCCCGGAGGGTCCGGTCGAGCGTCTGACGTTCGAGACCTGGCACGGTGATGTCCTGGACGACTGGTCGTCGATGCTCGCGATCCAGGATCGGCCCTACCCGGAGCGCGCCGCGATCTACGACGCCCGCTCGGCCGACCTCGGCTCCCAGCCGTTCCAGCCGGGCCTCGACTGGCAGTGGATCGACGCGATGCTGACCAAGCACGACGCCCGCATGCGGATGGTCCAGATCGCGGTCGCGGATGCCCGCTACCGCCGGGAGACGGGCCGGGTCGCCGAGTCGCTCGTGGAGCTTCGATCGTGGGACCCGTCCCTGCCGGTCGTCGACCCGCTCACCGCCGAGAACCTGGAGCTGTTCGCGGAAGACGGCCACCGCTTCGTCGGAAGCCCCGCTCGGACCCCCGAGCGCCAGGAAGAGCTCGGGCTCGTCCCCCCGGGGACCGCTTACGACCTGGGCCCCCTCGCGATCGAGCTTCCGCCGCCTCGATAGCGCCTCGAGGTGCCGTTTCTACAGCGGAGATATCCGAGTACAAAGAGCATTTACTGAAGCACCATATACTTGCCGTCAGATCTGTAACAATATACAATGTAGAACATCGTCGCTCGAGGGGATTGATGTCCGATAATCTAGTAGACAAGCAGCAGGCCACGCGCCTGCACCGCGCCATCTGTGTCGCTGTCCGAACGGAACGACGGGCGATGCACACGATCGCCCATGGGCTCGCGAAGATGAAGTCCAGCCAATATTACCGGGAGCTAGGCTACGCAGGCCTCCTGGAATATGCAGAAGCCGAGTTCGGGTTCGCATGTCGCAAGACCCAGCAGCTCGCCCGTGCCGGGGAGAAGCTCCACGACCTCCCCAAGCTCGACCAGGCCTTCGCCCTCGGCGCCCTGGGCTGGACCAAGGTCCGCACCGTGGTCACCGTGGCCACCCCGGACAACGAGGACGAGTGGCTCCGCCTCGCCGCCGAGACCACCAGCCGGGAGCTGGAGGAGCTCGTCTCCCGCTGCCGCCCCGGAGAGGCGCCCCCGGACCTCCGCGACGAGGACCTCGAGGTGCTCGAGTACGCCTGGGCCACGATCCGCTTCGAGAAGCACCACTACGAGCAGCTGATGCGCGCCGCGGTGAAGGTCCGGACCCGGCTGGGGGACCCCGAGCTGTCCTTCGGCCAGATACTGTTACTGCTCGCCGAGCGGGAGCTGGAGCGCGGCGACGAGGACGACGTCGTCGCCACCCCTCGCGGCGAGAACGCCTACCGAGAGAACTACCGCGTCATCGAGCACCGCTGCCTCGAGAGCTCGTGAATCTACCCCCTCCCGTCGTCAGAACGGCGCATCATCCCTGCTGAACGGCTCGCTCCGCTCACCTCGGCGGCGCTCCTTCCTCACAGGCCTCGGGGACTGCTCGGTCGTCGCCCCTTGTCAGCAGGGCGCTGCGCAGTCCTGACTCCAGACCTCCTGACATAGATCCGCGCAAACTCAGCAATGGCGGGGATTTC
>CAZOYV010000177.1:0-18426 GCA_964584075.1 uncultured Rickettsiales bacterium
GTGCCATCAGGCCCGCTCCGTCAGCAGGCAGCAGCGTTTGTACTTCTTGCCGCTGCCGCAGGGGCATGGCTCGTTGCGGCCGATCTTGACCTTCTTCACCGGCTTGTCCTGAACGGGGATCTCGCCGTCGAATTCCTCGAACTCCTCCGTGAGGATTCGATCGCCGATGTCCTTGATCTCGGCGTAGCGATGCCTCAGCTCGTTCAGCAGATCCTCATCGCTTACGAGCCATGCGCGGTGGATATACCGGGCCTCCTTCTCGCTCACGCCGGCGACCTTCACCTCCTCGACCTTGCCCTTCAAGGAGACGGTGATGGCGAAGACCTCCTCGACGCGGTTGCCGTCCTCCCGCAGGAACACCGTCTGCACCGAGTTGCAGTGGCAGTCCGGATTGGGGCAGTACGTGTCCTCGATGTAGTACTTCACGCCGTCATGGGTGAAGGTGAAGCTCGATCCCCGGCCGCCCTCGAGCACGCTGCCGATGTCGGTGAACACCTCCGAGTAGGGAACCATCTTGCCGGACAGCACGTCCTCGACCGGCAGGGTGAACGTCCCGGCCTTGCGGGCATGGGCTTTCCGGTACTCGAGCATCTCGCGAAACTCGTCCTTGGTCTCGTCGGGAAGCTCCCTGATGAACTCGTCGATCACCTGCTGCACGAGATGGGTTCTGGTCCTCGGCTCCACCTCTCTCCACGTGTCGACGTCCAGGAGGACACGGAAGTAGATCGGATCCCCGCTCGACGCTTCGCGCTCGATGAAGTCCAGGACGACCTCTCGACAGGGACAGTCCGGGTTGGCGCAGCAGGTCTTCCAGATCAGGAACGGGATCTCGTGGGAGTCGAAGGTCGCCTGCAACGTGGCAACGCGCTCGTCCCGCTTCGATCTCACCTCGCCGGGCACGGCCACCTTCACGACCTGCCTGGTCTCCTCGATCTTCATCTCCGCATCCCTCCCGGTCGGTCCCACTGCAGGGACGAGTCCTCAGCGGTCGAACACAGCCCTCGTCGCATCGAGATCGAACGCGTCGGGCCGCCAATCGCCCAGCCAGGCCCGGAGATCGACACCGGGATCGTCGTAGAGATCCTCCCCGGTATCGAGGAAGTGGACCATGCGCTGGTATCCCGGCGTGGCGCCGCAGTCCTCGGGAGGGCCGGAACGCTCTCCGCCGAGCAGTCGCCGCTTGAACGCATCCTTGTCGGAGACGACCCGCACGAGCTTCACGTCGTGGACCCAGCCGTCGCCGAAGTCGTAGACGTACTCGCACCACTCGGTAACCCGCTTGCCGGAGAAGTAGTCCATCAGCTTGACGTGACGTCCGTCGGGCGTCGGGCGGCCGTAGTCCTCGTCCCCGTCCGTAGGCACACCCGCGATGGGTCGGCCTTCGAAGGTCGGCATGCGGAACTCCCACAGGTGGTAGTTCTGCCATCCGAAGCTCTCCTGGATCGCCATGTGCAGGTGGGCAAAGGACGACGTCGTTCGCAGCAGGAACCGCCGCCAGATCCGCGGCTGGATCTCCTGGAGGGCCACATCGAACTCGAGGTACCTCGGCATCATGAACTCCCTTCTGACGACTGTCGGGACTACGTTCGCTCCGTCAGCAGGCAGCAGCGCTTGTACTTCTTGCCGCTGCCGCACGGGCAGGGCTCGTTGCGGCCGATCTTCCGCTTGCCCGCTGGCTGGGCTGGCGGTGAGCGGCGTGGCGGCTCGAGTGCGGGTGCGGGCCCTCGTCTCGGACCCCCGCCGATGAGCGGCTGGCCCAGCCTCCGGGCCAGCGCATCGTGCGCCTCGATAAAGGACTCCTCGAACTCCCTGGGGGACACGCCCTGCAGGCGGTGGAAGCGCCAGTCCTGCCGGACGGTCCACGCCCGGTCGAGCAGCGACCAGGCAACCTCGTGGTTCCCGGCGTCGGCCTCCAGGTCGGCGAGGCCGTAGGCCGCCTCGACACACGCGGGATCGAGGGCGAGGCATCGCCGGTAGCAGTCGAAGGCGAGCCGCTCCGGACCGAGGGTGCGGTAGGTGTTCCCCAGGGCGAGCAGGCCGACGGCATCGTCGGGCTGTGCCGCGAGACGTCGCTCGTAGTACTGGATCGCCGCGGCCGGGGACATCTGCTTGCCGTCGGCCACGAATCCCTTGACGAGCTGCAGGGGGCCGGAGCCGTCTCTCTTCCGGAGGCCGGGTATCAGGTTCCGCAGGAGCAGGCCCGTGATGGACAGGTTCGCCGATCGCGTGGAGCGGAACACCCCCTGGAAGCCGCACGAGGGGCAGGTGAGGTCGTCCCCGATGTACGGCTCGGTCTTGGGATCCTCGGCCGCGAGGTACAGCCTTCTGACCGCGAACGAGTTCTCGTCTCCGCACTCCGGGCAGGCCAGGTCCATCCGGACCGTCTCGTCGCCCGCGGCGGCCTCTGCCGATTCGCGCAGCGCCTCGATGCCGCGGAAGGCCCGCTCGTCGTGGGCGGCATTGCGCCTCTCCGCCTCGTCCAGCCCCTCCGGGTGCAGGTCCAGCAGATCGCACAGGGTGACGACGCAGCGGTCGACCACCGGATGGGCACGCCGGAGCTCCGGCAGCAGGGCGTCGACGAGGCGTGGATCCGGCACGGCCTCGGCGAGCGCGCACCACATCTCGAGGCGGTCGGTGGCGGCCCGGTGGTCCGGGAGGATGCGCAGCAGGTGCTCGACGGTGCGATCTCCGCCGACCCGCTCGAGCACGTCGAAGGCATAGATCCGCTGGGTCCGATCCAGCTGGTCCCACTGGTCGACGATGGCCGCCTCCGAGTGTTCGCCGAAGCGGCCGAGGGCGAGGACGGCTCGATCGCTGAGGTAGTCGGCCCAGCCACCAGCCAGCGTCCGGATGAGCGGATCGACGAAGCGGTACGAGCGCAGGCTGGCCATCAGCTCCACGAGGTTGTCGCCGTCGCCCGGGACGCGGCCATGGTCGAGCAGCTCGAGGATCGCCTGCGTGGTCTGGTCGGCGTCCCTGCGGGAGATCTCCTCGGCGAGCTGTTCCCGGAAGGGCGGCCGGGCCAGATCGGCGCTCACCAGACGGAGCAGGTCCGGCGTCTCCACCGACTCCAGGTTCAGCACCTCACGCGCGTGGGTCGCTGCCACCGCGGCCAGGCAGAAGGAGGCCAGCGCATCCCCGGCTTCCGGGCCGACCTTCCCCCGTCCAAGCTCCTCGAGCACGGTCAGGGCCAGGGAAGACGCCGGTATCTTGCGTCCCTCGCGCTGCTGGAGGAGGCGACGGGCGACCTTGAGGCGCTTGCCGCGGCGCGTCCGGGCCGCCTGGTCGAGCTCGGCGAGCGGGGCCTGCTCGTCGAAGAGCTCCGGAACGTCCGCGAGGCGTTGCTTCGACACGCCCTCGACCACGTCCTCGAAGTGGGTGAAGTAGGGTAGCCCGCCGGTCAAGGTGCGGTACGCCGTTCCGAGGATGGTAGATGCCACCGTCTCGTCCGAGGAGCGTATCTTCAGGGTGGCCGCGATCAACGATGCGGCGTGCGGCGTACCCGCCTCGACGGACAGGACCACCGCCGCTTCCAGACGCCACGGCGCCAGCGAAGCTGGCTGGATCCCGTCCAGCAAGCGGGTCGCGATCGGTCCGGCCGCGCGTCCCATGCCAGCGAGGCCCTGCAGCAGCCCCGGCGAGTCGCATAGCTGGTCCTGGGTGGTTCCGGAATCGAGGGCCGCCGAGACGGACTCTCGATACGCCTCCGGAGCCAGCTCCGCGATCCGGACGGACGCCCAGCGAGCGACGCTGCCCGGCAACGTGCTGCACCGCTCGAACAGCCACTCCTGGATGGGAGCCAGGTGATCGGCGTCGAGCAGGCGCAGCGCGTCGGTCGCGAGCATCTCGTGCTCCGAGCCGAGCAGCCACTGGAGCGCAGGCGCGTCGAGGAGGGCGGCGAGCTCCCGCGCTCGCAGTTCGTCGTCGGCCTCCTGGGCTTGCTCCAGCCGGTGCAGCACCCACCGCACGACACGGGGATTGCGCATCTGGGTAGGGGACGGGAGGAACGCCATGTCGGCCTTTCGGGCTCGCGATTCGCCAGACGCGTCTGGCGAATCAGCCATCACCTCTTCGGGCGGTCTCGCCCGGTTGCTGGTCATTTCGGGTGGCCCCCGACTTCTTGCGGAGCGAACTCGAGCCGCTCCAGGAACCTCGAGAGCCCCTCGACATCCAGCAGTCGGTCCACCAGGAGGCGATTCTCCATCTGCTCCGGAAGACAGGGCTGGAACTTGCTGATCCGTCCTCTTGCCAGAGGTCGAGCAGCCTCGATGGCCAGCTCGGACCAGTCCAGCGCGGTGAGCTCGCGGATAGCTTGACGAGCCGCGACCCTCCCCATCTCCTTGCAGGTGAGGGAGAGGTTGCCGGACACCCAGTGCTCGCCAGTGACACGTTCCAGGCCCTTGGCCAGCAAACGGTTGATGGCTCCGCCAGCAAACGTATGCCACTGGACGCCCTGATCGACGTCCTCCAACGGCGCAGCCTCGCCGTCGAAGAGGCCATCGTAGGCAGACCGTAGGTCATCGAGTTCGAGTGCTGCAGAACGCGAGAGCCAGTCGGACTCCGGGCCCGGCTCAAGGAGCGAGCGCTTCATCTCCTGGCAGATGGCGAAGGAGAGCAGGCACGGGAAACCTCGCCAGGACGGGACCTTGCCCTCGTCACCCGGCACGACGTGGAGCGTAGCATGGTCCCAGTCGATGTGGGTGACGGCCCAGGGGCGGCCCGCGAGACGGAAGAGCATGGGGCCGCTCTGCGGATCGTGGCCCTGGACGAAGTCGGCCTGGATCGTGCCGACGGGGGCCTTGCCGTGCAGCACGTGGAAGACGGGCGGGGAGGAGAACACGGCGTACAGATCGAAGAAGTTCATGCGGCCGTAGAGCTTCTCGCCCTGCTGACCGAGGGAGAGGACCCCGTCGGACTCGTAGAGGATGTCCCGTTCGAGCATCGTCTCGACGAGGAGTTGCAGGTCGTCTTCCGCGATGTCGGCGTAGGGGGTCGCCTGGCTCAGCCAGTCCAGGATGCGATGTCGGGAGATCCCGCCTTCCTGGAGGCCCAGGGCGAGGATCTGGTGCGCGAGCACGTGGTACGCCCGTCGCGACGGACGGACGTCTTCCACCCAGCCGTCGTGGGCCAGTCGCGCGACGGCCACCGCCTGGAGCAGCAGGTCCGGACGAAGGCAGAAGAAGGCGCAGTTGGACACCGTCGCTTCTCGTCGCCCCGTGCGGCCGAGGCGCTGCAGGAACGACGCGACGGAGCCCGGGGTGTCCACCTGCAGGACATGGTCGAGATCACCGACGTCGATCCCCAGCTCCATGGTGGAGGTGCAGACGATGGCGGCGTTGCTGCCCCCCTCGGCGAACCGCTCCTCGGCCAGGGTCCGGTCCGCCCGGCTGACCGCGCTGTGGTGGACGAAGACCTCGACTCCACGGCCCTGCAGAGCGCGAGCCACCCGTTCGGCCTGGGAGCGGCTCTCGACGAAGACCAGGCTCTTCTTCTCCCGACCGATCCGGGCGATGCCGAGAGCGGCCTCGTCGATCGATTCGACGTGGTCGATGTGGAGGGACCTCTGCGCCGGCGGCTGGGGCGGGTCGACGAGCTGGAACGGGCGCTCGCTGGAACCGCGAAGCCAGCGGCCGATCTCGTCTGGATTGCCGACCGTCGCGGAGAGGCCGATGCGCTGGAGATCCCGTCTGCAGAAGCGCACGAGGCGCTCCAGGATGCTGACCAGGTGTGCTCCGCGATCGTCGCCGGCGAAGGCGTGGATCTCGTCGACGATGACGAACTGGAGGTGGCGGAACAGCGCCTCCGAGTCGGTCTTCTCGGAGATCAGCATCACCTCAAGGGACTCGGGGGTGGTCATCAAGACGTGCGATGGGGAGCGGCGGAACCGTGCTCGCTTCGACTCCCCCACGTCGCCATGCCACTTGAACGCGTCCAGTCCGACCATCTGTGCGTAGCGTCGAACCCGGGGCTCCTGGTTGTTCAGGAGCGCCCGGATGGGACAGACGTACAGCGCGGCGACGGGCGGGGCCTCGGACGTGAGGATCGTCGACAGGACCGGGAAGAGAGCGGCCTCGGTCTTGCCCCCTGCCGTGGGGGCGAGCACCACGGTGTTGCTGCCGTCGAGGACCACGTCGATGGTGAGGTCCTGGACCGGACGCAGGGCGCGCCATCCCAGATCGTGGACGATGGCATGCCGCAGGTGCGGGTGCAGCCGATCGAACGCCGACATGGATCATCCATCCAGACGTCGTGGTTTGCGTTCGGGCGGCGGCTCTTCGTCCGACGCGTCCTGGGCCCCATCCACCGACCGGCCGTGCTTGGCGGCGAGCTCCTCCGCTGTCAGCCGGGATTCGTCCTCCAGGTCGAGCTTGTAGTGGGCCGCTGGATCGTAGTCGGGATGCTGATCGACGCGATCGAGGACGTCGACCAGCTCGCGCAGGAACAGGCGCGGTGCGATGGCCACCGAGCCCCCGAAGCCCGCCGTGATCTGGCGGACCAGGGCGTGCAGGAAGCGGTCGTCGACCGTGCTCGCGATGCGATCCTCATCGGCAGCGGGGTAGAGATCCCGGACCTTCTTCCCCACCGTGAGCAGCCGCCCCTCGTCGAAGGGGGACAGGCGGACCTGCGGGGCGCGGAGGTTGTCGAAGCGGGTCTCCTCGTCGAAGTTGACGTGGACGCGCTGGTGTAGCGGCGGCAGGCCCTTGAGCCCCTTGTAGCCCTCGTAGAAGTCCCGCGTGCCCGTCACCACGAGGTACAGCCCCGGAAGCTCGTCCTTGGCCAGCATGTCCATGATCTGGCGCAGCGCGTTGAGGGACTTCTCACGGGTCTGGGCGTTCATGCGCTGGATGGTCTCGACCTCGTCGAGCACGACGACCAGCCCCAGGTATCCCGACTGTCGGAGCAGCTGGAGCAACCCGGACAGGAAGGTCAGCGAGGCCTGTCCGTCCACCTTGCCCTTTACCCCGGCGGGGTGGAGCACGGAGCGATCGGTGTGCGGCTGGCCGGCGAGCCAGGCGAGCAGCCCCTGAGCCGAGGCGAAGTCCGCCTCGTGCGTGGCCCGGTGGTAGGCGCGCAGGACCTGGGCGAAGGCCGGGTTGCGACGAGAGAGGTCTGCCAGCTTGTCCTCGAGCCGCTGCTCGGTGGCATCGGGGAACGCGGGATCGTCCTCGGCAATACCCCGCAGCCGCATCACCTCGTCGCCGACCTGGTAGAGCCATCCCTCGACGATGGCCTGGAACGCATTGGGACCATCGGCAGCGGTCTCGAGCCGTTCGATCAACCGCCGATACACCGTCTCGAGGTGGTGCAGGGGCGTGTCGTTGATCGAGATCTGGACCTCGGCCGTGGCGAACCGGCGCTGGCGCGCGTGGGCGCACAGGTAGCGCGCGGCAAAGGTCTTGCCGGTTCCGTACTCACCCCGGATCCACTTGGAGAGGCCCTTTCCGCCGGATACGAAATCGAGCTCCTGGTCCACGGCGTCCCGGAGCGGATCGAGCCCGGTGGCGAGGTGATGCAGCCCCTGGCTCGGGACCAGCCCGCTGCGCAGCGCGCTGATGATGGCAGTTGCTTCGGCGACGGCGGCCATCATGATCCTCCCGGATCGGACGGAGCCCGCTGGTAGCGATACAGGGTCTCACCGCTGGGCAGCACCTCGTCCGTGAACAGCACCAGGCCCCGCTCGTGCAGCTCCCGGCGCAGCGTGCGCATCAGACCGTTCAGCCGGCCCGGGTTCTTGCGAAGCTGCGAGGCGAGCTCGCTGGCGCGCGCCGCTCCGTTCTCCTTCAGCAGCACCAGCACGGCCAGGTGCTCGCGCGTCAGGTGCTCGAGCACGGCCGGCGGAAGGCCCAGCGAGCCGGCCCGGTCGGCGGGATCGAACGGCAGGGCCAGCGGTGTGTGCGGCTTCCTCGCGGCCGGTTCGGACGGGACCGGGGTGACCAGCGGCGGCTCCGCTGGACGCGAGACCGACGGGGCCATCAGCACGCTCTCGCCAAACCACCAGGTGGGTTCGTCGGCGTGCAGCCCGTCGCGCTCGATCCAGGCCAGCGGCACCACCATCTCCTCGAGCCCGCAGCCGCCGTGGAAGGCCACCTGGGGATTGCCGAGGTAGACCCCGCCGCGCCAGGCAAAAGCCCGGCGTTCGGGAGTCCCGCCGAGTGCGCCGATGTCGATCTCGATGAACCCCTCGAGCGGCGCCTCGTGGGGCTCGAGCGCGGCGTACCGTGCCGCCTTGCCTCCGCCGGCGCGCAGGACCTTGGAGACGAACGGGCTGTGACCGTGGTCGGCCGTCAGCAGCACGCGCCGGCCGGCGTCGAGCGCGGCCCGCAGGCTGGGCTTGAACCCGGTGATGTCCTCGGGGGCCATGCGCACGGTCGCGCCGGTGTTCGTCGATCCGATCAGGTCGTCCACGGCGTTGAACACCGCCGCGACGACCTCGAGATCCGGATCGGCGAGGGCCTGGAACAGCCCCTGTCCACCGTCCGCCAGGTCCCCCTTGAGGAACAGCCGTTTGGTCCGCCCACCCAGCGCCGCGTTCTGATTGAACCGCGCCCGGTCCGTCTTGGCTTCTTCCTGATCCCGGAATACGGTCTCCGCGACCAGCGGGTCGCTGGGAAGCTCGCCGAGGAAGATCGCTCCCCGCGCGTGGCTGGTCACCGTGGGGAGGGGAGCCAGCGCGGGCTGTCCCGCGACACGGCCCTGATCATCGGGCGTGATGCCCAGCGGCATGGTCCGGTCCTGGGCCAGGGAGTACAGCAGATCCAGGAACACCGGGTAGCTGCAGCCGTCGAGCACGACGAGGTACAGCCGGGCATCGGCTTGCCGCTGCCACAGCGGAGCCACGGTCCGCTTCCACAACCGATGCAGCGGCGTGATCCCCTCTCGGTGCAGCGCTGCCTCGTAACCTCTGGCGAGCGTCTCGGCGAACTGCCGGTTCTCGCCGTCTCTCCTGGCCTGGACGGCAGCGAGGACCTTGTTGGCCTCCGCGTGGTGGCGGTCGCTACTCGCCAGCGCGCGACGGAGCTGGACGGTGGCCAGGTCCGCGAACGCGCCGTCGCTCAGGTAGGCCGCCACCTGGTCGCGCACGTCGAGGCGCGCGCTGGGGGGCTGGTCCAGGTATCGGGACAACCGGGCCAGCGCCTCGACGACGGCCAGCTCCGTTCGGTGCATCGCAGCCGTTCGGTGCGAGGATAGCCAGGCGATGTCCGCCGCCGAGATGGGTTCATGTTCCGCAGCCTGGTTGACCAGGGCGTGGCAACGACCATCGAATGCCAGGGGGAGAACGCGGCTGGTGTGGAGCGCGATCGGCGTCAAGGTCTCGCGCCCGACGCGATCCGCCTCGACCAGGAGATCACCGGCGACATCGCCCATCACGACCAGCGTGTCTTCCGCGAGCCGCGAAACCGCCCGGCGGAGGATCCGGCGGTCCATCTCGATCGGCGGCGCCGACGCCGCTTGCCACAGCGGGCCCCAGGCCGGCTTGGGCACCTCGCTCGCCTCGACGGTCAGCACGGCACCATGCACCACCAGCTCCCGCGGCCTTCGTTCCGGAGCGGCGAGCGCCCAGGCGAGCAACCGGCCCTCGTCGCCGTGGAGCGTAGGCAGCGCGTCGCGAACGAGCTGGCCGACCGCGCTGGACCATGCCGGCGGGTCCTGGATCCAGCCCGCGAGCAGGTCGGCTGGGCTGCGGGTTCGCACTTGCTCGCCCACGCTGGCATCCACCAGCAGCTCGGTGAGCAGGCGGCGGTCCACGACGGTGGGAAGGGTTCGTTGGCTCAGCGCCAGCCCGAGCTTGTCCAGGTGTTCCAGGGCGAGCTGCTGGAGATGTGGTGCCTCGGCGCCGATCACCCGAACGCCGAGCACGACCTCGAGGATATCGTTGACCGACAGCGCGTGAACGCGCTGGTTACGAGCCCGGCGCAGCAGGTCCGGCGCCTGCTGGATGCGGATGGCGAGATCCTCGGGAAGCACCGCGATCAGCGGCGCACCTTTGACCTTCCACAGCAGGTGACGCAGGGCGATCTCTGTCCCGACCCGGTGGACGGTGTACGCACCTCGGGGAGTCGGGATCTGCGGCGGGAGGTCTTCGAGCCCCTCGCCATCGATCACCAGCACGTACCCGGTCTCGGCCGCGCCACCGGCCTGGTCGAGCAGCCTCCGCAGCAGGAGCTGGGCCGCGCTCACGCCTCGGGCTCCTTCCGGATCAGCGCCACGAGCACGTCGTCGTCCTCGAGCCCCGACAGGGTCTTCCTGACCTCGGCGAGGAAGTCGCTCACCTGGTCCGGATCGGCCGGACGGAGCTGCCGCTCACACAGGATCTTGGAATCCGGGACCGGCCTGGTCGTCGGAGTCGTACCCAGTGGCGCCGTCCCCTCCACCGGTCCGCCGGTACCCACCGTAGGACCGGTCTGCGCCGTCGTGGCGCCACCTCCACCAGGGGGCGCTTGCGGTTGCTCGATCAGGCGGCGAACGAGCCCCGACGCCTTCTTGTTCCAGTCCCGGATCCACGCGGTGGTCAGCGGCTTGACGTTCTCGGAAGCGGCGAGCTGCCCCGCCAGCGTCCCGAGGTGGGCCCGCACTTCCTCACCGATCACCGGGTGGTTCGCGCCGGCCTGCAGGTTCCGGCGGGCAGTCTCGTCGAACTCCTGCAGGGCATCGCGGAGCGCTTCCGCGCCCTGGACCAGCGAGCGGAGGGGGTCCGAGGAGTCGTCGGGCCACTGCCCCAGCAGCTCGGAGAGGACCTTGAAGCTGTCCGTGCTCGACTGGGCGAGGGGAGCGAGTCGCCCGTTCGCCGAGGCCAGCTCCGCGAGCCGCTCTCCCTCGTCTACGTCCAGGCTCACGAGCTGCTGGTGCAGCCCTTGAAGCACGGTCCGCTTCTCCTGGCCGTGCCCCTGGAGTGTTGCCGCGAACCGATCCTGGCCCTGGAGCGAACGGTGGGCCGGCGGACGAGGCACTCCGAACAGGTGGTTGCCCAGGTCCCGCAAGCGGTGCCAGTCGGCCGCGCCCAGGAGCTTGCCCCGCTGCAGGCGGATCCGGGTCGCAGTGGGCATGCCGATGGCGACATCGACCGGATCGCCGTCGAGCTCGCGCAGCGCGCGGTGACCGCGCTGGCACAGGAAACACAAGAACAGATCGACCACCAGGGGCTGCAGTCCGTAGGTGTCTCGTAGGTACTCGGCGATCGGAGCCCAGGGGAGCGAGTCCTGGTCGGCGCGCTGCAGCACATCCTTGATGTACCTCGAGTCGAGGCGCAGCGAGGCCTTGGTCTGGCCCAGGTTGACCAGCTCGAGCGGTTGCCCGAGCGTCCGCAGGATCTTCCCCGATCCCTCGTCGTAGGCGACCGAGACGTTGGCCTCTCCGGCCTGGACCATCCAGTCGAGCAGCTTCTCGAGGTCGGCCTTGCGGGGTTCGGCGCCGAAGTGCGGGTGCTGGGGGTAGCGGCGGTCCATCAGCAGCGTGGCGATGTGCTCGAGGTTCTCGGCCAGGGTCTCCCGGGGCCGGCTGCGGTCCACGTCGGAGATCAGGGCCTGGAACTCGCCGTGGCGGATGTAGACCTCGCGCAGCAGCTCGCCGAGCTGCCCCTCGAGGGTCTTCTGCCGGATGCTCGCCTGGTCCAGGATCTTGGCGCGGTCCTGGGGCCCCAGGGTCTCCAGCAGGTCCTCCTGGCCCGCATCGCTGATCAGGTAGCGGACGGCCGCGAGCTCGGTGAGCACGCCCAGCTCGCCGGGAGTCATGTGCCGCGGCAGCCAGCAGGCGGTGTGGAGCGTGCCCTTCTTCTTGCGGACGTTGGTCGCCCTCAGGCGGTCCTCGTCCACGGTGTGGCCGGGCTCGTCCCACGGATAGTCCACGAGGACGCAGAACGCGCCTGCGGGCGGATCGAAGTCCTCGTACGACATCTCGCGCACGTTGCCCAGCTTGAGGCGGCCCTTGCGCCGAGTCCGGCGCCACAGCAGCTCCCATTCACCCTCGTTGGCGCCCCCTTCCTCGAAGCCCCGCAGCGGTGCGATCTGCAGAGCGGCTTTCAGGGCGGCCCAGAACACCTTGAAGCGCTGTGCCGGGCTGTCGACCTTGGAACGAGCGCGCCCGAGGACCTCTCCCAGGCTGACGCGGCCCAGCACGTAGCGCACGATGGCGGTCTTGCCCTGGCCGGCGACCTGGAGGTCCGGCACCAGCTGGGACAGCGCCAGCAGGTCGGTCTCGGCGACGCGGATGCGGCCGCGGAACGTCTCCCCCTCCACGTCCACGGAGTTGAGCTGCACCAGGCGCTCGATGGTCAGCCCGCTCTGCTTGAGCCTCGGCGAGACTTCGGCGAGCAGGACGGTCCGGACGAGCTGGTCCAGCGCGTGCCTGCGCTCCGCGTCGAACTCCGAGGCCGTGTCCTCCTCCATCTTCGCCATCGCCGGTGCCAGGCGGGCGTGGTACTGGTGGTGGATGTCCTGCATCAGCTCCACCTTCTTGCTCGCCTCGACGCCGGACTCGGGGAAGAGCGCCTCGAAGGCCGAGCCCACCGGCAGGAACTCGCCCAGCGGCAGATCCGGGTAGTGGACGACCAGCAGCTCGTACAGCAGGCGCAGCGCGGACCGCTCCCGCTGCATCAGCGAGGTGACGTCCACCAGCATCTCGATCAATGCCGGGTGGAACGGGTAGACGTCGCGCAGGTACTCCAGATCCGCTCCCGCCAGCAGCGCCGGGAGCAGCTTCTTGTGCCGGCCTGACAGCCCGTCGACCGCGCGGGCGACGGCATCGGCGTCCCGGGGACGCAGGACCCGCCCCTTGACGATGTGCCGCAGCTCCACGTCCTGCAGCCGGGTGACCTCGAAGCGCTTGGCGTGGTGGTCGAGGTGTTCGTGGATCTTCCCCTCGTCCACCAGGTCCGGGAAGAACTCCTGGAGGTTGCGCTGCCGCGCCACGAACACGAAGACCGGCGCGGCGCGCTGCCCCGTGCTGTGATCGACCACGACGTTGAGGTCGTTGATCTCGCGGGCGAACTCCTGGCCGGACTTCTCGGCGAGCCACAGCAGGAACTCGTCGATCATCAGCACGATGCCGCCAAAACCCTGGGCCCGCGCGTGCTCGCTCATGCGGCGCAGGCCCTCGCTCCAGTTCGGATCGATGCCGGCCTGCGACGCGTCGCGGCCCTTGTGCTCCAGCCAGGCGCGAGCGAAGCGCTCGCGAGCGCGAGCCGAGCCGCGGGCCAGCGCCTCGAAGTCCTGACGCCCACCGACGATGCCCGCCGTCTCCAGCCGCTTCCAGACGATGTCGCCGTACTCGTCCGCCTCCCTCCGCACCTCGTCGAAGATGCCGTCCACGTGGAGGAACTCGAACCGCTGCTTGCCGCGCCGCTGCAGCGCCTGGTTGAAGGCGTCGTAGACGGCGCGGTCCAGGCCGGTGGTCCGGCCGCGCACCGACAGCATGTGGATCCGCACGACGAGCAGGTTGGCCCCCGGCAGCCAGCTCTCGGGGTCGCCCGCGTCCTGCCCACGCTCGGCGAGCGCCCGGCGGTGCTCCCGGATCAGCGGCCTGAACTTGTCCCAGGCCACCTCGACGTTCTCCAGCAGCATCGCCAGCATGGTCATGAAGTGCGATTTGCCGCTGCCGAAGCTGCCGTGGACGAAGCGGCCGTACTCCTCGCCGCGGTCGAAGACCTGCTTCATGTCGTCGAGGATGCGTGGCAGCTCCTGCGCGATGGCGGGCGTGATCACGTAGTCCTCGACGAGCTGCCGGACCTCGTCCGAGCTCGGCTCGGCCTCGCGCAGCTTGACGACGAAGCCCATGGCCCGGATGTCCTGCTTGCGGGGCAGGTCGAAGACGTCGGAGATGGTGAGCTTGGTCACGGTCCCTCCCCTCACAGGGCCTCGAGCTGGCCGAGCCAGTCGTTGAACCTCGGACAGGCTTGCCGGATCCGGTCGATCCCGATCTCCCTGGCCGCCAGCACGCCGTCCGTGTCCTTCGAGAAGCCCGGCACCGCGTGGAGCAGCCGCTTCGAGGGCGCCGAGACGGGATCGTCGTCGATGTCCTCGGGCGGCTGGCCGGCGACGTTTCGGACCAGGCTCGCGAAGTCTCCTTCGTCGACCTTGTCCAGCACGGTGACGCGAACGACCTCCAGGTCGGAGTACAGCAACGCCTCGTACTCGTGGACCTGGATGTAGGGAAGGAGCTGGCGCTGCCCGGGGAAGGCCGCCGCGATGGCCTGCAGCATCCGGTCCGCCCGCTGGGGACCGGGAGCGCCGGGCGGCGACCATCCGGGCGTGTCGTCCGGAATGGCGTAGAGGTCGATCAGGGTGGTCACCCACGCGGTGCGGTCCGACGTCAACAGATGGTGGAGGTGCTTCTGCCAGGGCTGCCAGCTCGACCCACCACCCCGCGCTCCGCTCCCGCGGAGGACCTGCATGGCGCGGAGGTCAATGTCGCGCTGCGCCAGGTGCGGCTGGAGCACGCTCCGGGCGAAGCGCTCCTCTGTCGCTCCCTCGACCACGGCCAGCACCCGGGTCACGGCCGCCCCCCGATCAGGTTGCTCTCGTACAGCTCCGACAGGCGGTACTCGTCGAGCCAGGACGCCAGGTCGGCCGGATCGGGCCGGCGGAAGACGGTGCAGGCGTCCTGCCGCTCGGTCACGACGACGTCGCCCGGCTCGAAGCGGTCGAGCAGCGAGGTCGACTGGGTGGAAAGGACCACCTGGCGCCGCGCCGCGGCGCTGCGCACCAGGGCGCAGACCAGCTCGAGCGCGGCCGGGTGCAGCCCCAGCTCGGGCTCGTCGATGCAGCCGAGCATCGGCAGCAGCCCCGCGGGCTGCCCCAGCGCCGTGATCAGGGCCAGCGCCCGCAACGTCCCGTCCGAGAGGTGCGCCGGGCCGAAGACCTCGCCTCGCTCGTCCTTCCAGTTCAGGGACACGCCGCGGGCGTCCTCGCGCGGATCGATGTCCTCGATGAACGGGGCGATCTGGCGGACGAGCCCGGTGATCCGCTTCCAGGCTGCCTGGTGCTCGGCGGGACCGTCGCGCAGCGCGAGCAGGAACGCCGGGAGGTTGCTGCCGTCGGACCGCAGGTAGAAGTCCGCGGCGTCGTTGAACGCCCGCGTGCGTAGCGGCGACCGCCGCGACGTGTCGTGGAAGTGGTAGAAGTTGATCTGGCGCAGCAGCCACCGGACGGTCCTCGGCGTGGCGTGCTGGTCGGCCTCGGCCCGCAGCCGGGATTCCCGGTGACCCGAGCCCAGGTCGTACCAGCCCCAGGGCTCGCCAGGATTTCGGCGGAAGCCTGCGCGCTCCATGTCGAAGTACAGGCTCTCGTCCGCCCCGTACGCCAGCCGGGCCTCGTACGCGTTCTCGCCACCCTCTGTCGCGAACTCCAGCAGCAGCTCGATGGCCGGGGTCTGTTGCGGCCCGTAGTGCAGCAGGTAGGTGGCACCCCCGCGATCGCCGACGAAGAGCTGGAGCTTCTCGAAGGCCAGCAGGCGCACCATCTCGATGGCCCACAGCAGGTTGGACTTGCCGCTGCCGTTGGGTCCGATCAGCACGGTGACCGGACCGGGCTCCAGCGTGACGTCGCGCAGCGAGCGGAAGCCCGCCACGCGGATCTTCGTGACGCTCGGGATCATGGTGTCCTCCTCGGGCGGAGGTCGAAGGTTCGGTGTCGTGTGGGTCCGGCGGTCATCGGGCCTTCCTCCCACGCTTGCCCCGAGCCGTCGGCGGCGGGAACCGTCTCCGCCACTCCTCGATCAGCTCGGGGCTGGGTCCGTCGGGGCCGACCAGGGCCTGCAGCTCGGCCTTGAGGCGGCCGGCGGCGGTGGCGTCCTCGCGCGCCACGTCGGGCAGCAGGCGCCAGGCGCTGTCGAGCACGCCGATGCGATCGGCGAGGGGCACGTCCGCGTCCTCGAGCTCCTCGTCGATGGCGAGCAGGGTCTTCAGCCGCTGCAGCGGCGTCCAGCCAGCCCAGCCGTAGAGCGTGTCCGAGCCCTCGCGATCGGGGACCTCGGAAAACGCGATGAACCGCTCCTTGGGCACGTCGAGCTTGCCGCGGAGCTGCCAGTACTCGTTGCGGACGAAGTCCTTGGACTTGCCGCGGCTGCCCTGGCTGTACTCGGGCGGAACCGGGATCTCACCGACCGCCTCCCCGTTGTCCTCGCGGCGCTGTAGATCCCAGACCCGTTCCCAGGCCGCGCGCTTGGACAGACCCGCGTCGGTGTAGACGTGGGACGGGTGATGGGGGACGGCATTGGCGGCCATGATGTCTCGGACGATGGCCACGACGTCGAAGGACGGTGAAGCCACGAAGACCTGAGCGACGGTCTGGAATTCCGGGTCATCCTGCAGGTCCGCCGCGATCCGCTCGGCCGACACGGTCTTCCCGCGGGTCCTGGTGGCCGACTCCACGCGCTCGGTCAGCCAGTCCAGGAGCTGCTGCTGGTCCAGCTTCTTGCGGTACTCGACCTCCCGGGTGTTGTCCTCGGTGTCCCGCCACAACCGCTTGTAGAGATAGGCCTCGACAATCCCTATGGCGTCGTTGGTCCTGATCTCCTGCTCGCGTTCGGCTGTGACGCTCTTGTACTCATCAGGGAGTGCCGTGGAACCGGTCTCGACCTCGGACTCGTCCGGTGGAACGAGGTCTCCCCGCTCCCGGATGAAGCTGCGATGTCCCTTGAGGCGCTCGAACGCCCGTTGCCCTCTGGGCAGCCTCGCAGGACCGTCCGGGGGTGAATGAAGCCAGCGATCGGCGAGTCCGTAGAGGTGGTAGACCAGCCAGTCGAGCTCCTCTTGCAAGAAGATCATCTGCTGGCGCAGATCATCGTGCTCGAGCCAGCGGGCTTTCAGAGCGGCTACCAAGTCCTCCGGTGAGGTCAGGTGTCCCGACCAGGAGTCTTTACTAGTCTGGTGGGTTCGTCTCGTCGCTAGAGCATGGAGTGCTTGTGTGATTCGAACCAGGCTGTCTCGGTGCTTCCCAGGATCGGAAACGGGGAACTTGGCGAGTCCGGTTGCCGTGAATTCGTGCGCGAATCGTTCTGGATCTGGGTGGTTTCGGTTTGCGGATGTCGCTCCCTTGGGATGGAAGACTTGCTTCATCCAGAAACATGCCGTAGAGGAGTTCAAAAAAGCGAGTAGAGCCAAGTAGTCGTCTTCCAGAGCAGTTTCTGCAAGACGAAGTGCGGGAGCTGTCTTCATGTATAGCTGAGGGGTATCGCAGTATGAGAAATGGTTATGTGTACCAACAAATGTTTGCGCCAGAGCGAATCGGCGAGGCACACGATCCGCCTGATGTTGGATATGTTCCACCCATGATCGATTGAGTTCCTCGAGTGTCCTGCCATAGTGCCTTCGGGCCTTCAGAATAGAGCGAAAACGCCAAAAGTGGCCTCGAACTGCGGGATGGCCTTCGTCGATCGGGACTCCTCCAAGTTCCTTGTGGGGATAAAGCAGAGTTCCAATTGGGTTCACAGACCAGTCCCGAACGGCGTGTCCAGCAACGACGGGGACAAGTAGATCGCCAACCCCAAGACGCCGTGCTTCGGCCGGGGTGAGGCTGTAGACGGGTTCAGCCCCACACACGGTGGTTCGGCCGATTTCGGCACCAACGTCTGCAAGAGTTCTTTCTGCGATTCTCTCGACGGCGTCTTTCACAGAAGCTTCATCGCCGGAACTGAAAGACCATGGGTGAGAACCAATCGATTCTCTGTCTACTCTCGTGCTGCAAGCCATTTCATCCTCGAAAGTTGAGTCGCATGCAGCCTTGACGAGACTTAACCAGGCAGCAGATGGGCCGTCGGACGAGTAACTCTCCCGGCTAGATCGCTTGCCGATCACGACACAAACAGGTTCGGCCGTCGGTTGTCGCTGTCGGAAGAAGAGGATAACCGTTGGCGTACCATGATGCGGAATAGTCGCCTGAGATGTGTCGACTATTAGAGTAAGATCAAGGAAGGCAAGTACATTTTCAACAAGTGGCTTCCCAGTGGGTTTGCGTGTGAATGCATTGGAGACGATTGCGCCAACGAAGCCCTCCTGCATCGCAAGAGAACTACAGCGCTCTATGAACGGACCAACCAAGCTGTATTCCGCGTGGGCTGATAGGTAACGACGACGCCCACCCACGCGCTCACGGTGATATGCCTTGCGAGCCTCATCTGTCTCGACAATATAGGGCGGATTAGCTAATACAACGTGGAACTTTGATCGCAACACTCTACCGAGAGCTGCCCTAACTTCTGGCCGAGTCAAGCTACCGCGAGGCGTTGCACTCCGGATCGGTTCTAGCAGATCGAGCTGCTGACCCCGCGTGTCCTTGCCCTTCTCCACCTGCTCCAGCCCGTCGGCCCAGTAGACGTGGGGCTTGAACCGCGCGGCCTGGGCCAGCGTGCCGACGCCGGCCAACTCGGCCGCGGTCATCAGGGCGCATCCTCCGAGAGGGGGCATTTCGGACCTCCAATCATGCTGCTGAGTCC
>CAZOYV010000178.1:0-18412 GCA_964584075.1 uncultured Rickettsiales bacterium
TCGTTGTCCAGCCCGTCGCCGCACAGCTCCGGCGCCCCGGGGTAGACGCTGGCGTTGGCATCGTTGCAGTCCCCCGCGCAGGTGCTGACGCCGTCGCCGTCGGCGTCGACCCCCTCGTCGACCTGCCCGTCGCAGTCGTCGTCGACCCCGTTGCCGCACAGCTCGGCGGCCCCCGGGTGGATCGCGGCGCTGTTGTCGTTGCAGTCGTCGCACACCCCGTAGCCGTCGCCGTCGCCGTCCTCGTCGGCGCTGCCGTCGCAGTCGTCGTCGATCCCGTTGCAGACCTCGATCGCCAGCGGGTGCACCGCCGCGTTGCCGTCGTTGCAGTCGTTGCAGATCGTGTAGCCGTCCCCGTCGGCGTCGGTCTCGTCGACCTGCCCGTCGCAGTCGTCGTCGACCCCGTTGCACACGTCGGCGGCGCCGGGGTGGATCGACGGGTTGGCGTCGTTGCAGTCCCCGGCCTGGACCGTCCAGCCGTCGCCGTCGCCGTCGGTCACCGGCGGGCTGACGTGGATCCAGGTGTCGTAGGCGATCGAGCCGCTGCCGGTGTTGGGTGCGGCGTAGCTGGGGCTGTAGCCGGGGTAGCCGTTGTCCCACGACGAGTGGACGAAGGTGCCGATCCCGGCGAAGTCGCCGACCCAGCCGTTGTACTCGCCGTAGTAGGTCGCCGAGCAGTTCCAGCCGATGCCGATCTCGTAGTGGTAGCCGGCGGTCAGCGTCACCCCGATGCTGCCCGACGAGACGTGGCTGGTCCCGCTGCCGACCCACACCGTGTCGGACCACAGCACGGTCCACGGACCGGTGGCGCTGGTGCCCTGGTGCAGGTAGAAGTCCACGGCGCAGGTGCCGCTGCGGCCCAGGTACTGCTCGAACGAGTCGAGCACCACGTCGGCCGAGCAGTCGAACACGTGGCCGCGGTAGTAGTCGGTCATCGTCCACGACGAGCTGGTCCCGCCGATGTGGTAGTCCTGCGCGGCGGCGGGGGGCGTCGCGGCCAGCGCGCCGACCAGGATCAGCAGCGCCGGCGCGGAGGTCGTTCGGTGCATCGGTCTCTCCACTCCTGCCCTTCCAGGATAGCGCGAGACGTCAGCGCGTGAGCAGATCGAAGCGGACGCCGAAGCTCGGCGCGGCCAGATCGGAGGCGAACCGCAGGTCGATCCCGGCGCGCCAGCACGAGCACGGCGAGGTGTAGGTCACGCCGTACTCGTGGTTCAGCAGCCGGGAGCGCTCGCGGGGCAGATCGCCGCGCAGGTCGACGCGCCAGCGGGCGTGGATCGCCAGCCCCCGCGCGACCCGCTTCGGGTCGGGGGCGAAGGCCTGCACGAAGGTGTACGGGACCCAGGTGACGCCGAGGAAGCCCTGGTGGATCGCGCCCTCGGCGGGCGTGCCGTGCAGCACGGGGTACCACCACCCGTCGGCCCACAGCAGCGTCCCGCCGCCGCGGACCCAGTCGTAGGCCACCACCACGCCGTTGCCCGCGGGGTGGTGCAGCGTGCCCCACACCCCGGCGACCTGGAGCGGCTCGCGGCGCCAGGCGACCACGGCGTGGGCGGTGAGCCGCGCGTGGCGGTGGCGGGCCTGCAGCCGGACCCGCAGCGGTTCCAGCGCCCGATCGGGGTCGAAGCGGGCGTCGGGGTGCAGCTCCACCGCGGTGGCGACGCGCAGCTCGAGGGCCTGGCGCCGGGGCTGGGTGGACAGCAGCGGATCGCCGCCGTGGCGCTGCAGGCGGTTGATCAGCTCGAGGTCCAGGCGGTGGTGCGGGCGGCGCAGGTCGTCGTAGCGCCACACCGGGTGGTCGGTGTGGGCCACGAACGGCCGCGACTCCCAGGCCACGCGGGGCTCGATCACGTGGCGCCACCCGCCCTCCTCCGCACCGAAGTCGCGGAACAGCGCGGTGCCCAGCTCGGCCCCCCCCGCGGCGGTGGCGCGGTAGCCGGGGACGTCGGTGTGGCGGTGGGCGCCGAACGCCGCGGCCTCGCCCTCGGCCCACGGCCGCAGCCACAGCCACCCGCCGGGGGTCCAGGTCAGCGACGCGCGCAGCCGGCCGCCGGCGCGCAGGGTGCGGCGGACCGGCTCGCCGTGCTCGTAGTGGCCGCTGGCCTCGCTGCCGTCGGGGTCCGCGCCGTCGGTGGCGGGGTGGGCCGCGGACAGGCCGTCGCTGCCGACGTCGTCGTACGGCCCCCGGTAGGCCAGGTCGCCGTGCCACGCGTCGGGGAACGCCACCCGCCACTCGGCCTCGCCGGCCAGGTCGATCCTCGCCCGCAGGTCGCCGCGGGGGGCGGGCCCCCACCGCGTGCCCGACCACCGCAGGTGGGGCACGCCGTGCAGCGCCGCGGCGTTGCGCACGTCGGTGAGGTCGTCGATCCACTCGGTCTCGGCGCGCAGCAGCCCGCGCCCGGCGTGGGCCCCGCCCCAGATCCGGGAGGCCAGGTACGGGGTCCGCCGGACCTCGTAGTCCTCCTGGAAGTCCTGCAGTATCCGCTCGTCGCGCAGCACGTCGAGGTGGGCGCCGAACACGGCGTGGTCGGCACGCTGCAGGTGGCGCCACCGGCCCCAGAACCGCACCGGCGCGTAGCCGGCGGCCTGGACCTCGGGGTAGACCACCCTGTGCGCCGTGCGCAGGTCATCGAGCAGGGCCCGGTCCTCGATCGCCGCGACGGACAGCTGGCCGCCCTGGCCGGGGCCGATCGCGTAGCGCAGCTCCCCCTGGAGCAGTACCCCGCGGGTGTCGACCCAGGCCGGCGTGAGCGTGAGGTCGGTGTTGCGGCTGGTCGCCAGGTAGACCGGCAGGCCGAGCGTGAACGGCTGGTTGCCGCCGATCGTCAGCCGGGGCATCAGCAGCCCCGAGGCCCGGCCGGTGACGGCGTCGAAGCGGCCCGGGGGGAGCGGCACCACGCGGCGATCGCCGATCCGCAGCCAGCCGCGGCGGTAGTCGACCCGCCCCTCGGGGCGGATCCGCACGTGGCCGGCCTCCACGCCCCAGGCGGGGACGCGGCCGTCGCAGCCGCAGGGGGTGAACCAGCCACCGGTGACGAACACGTCCCCCGCCGGCGTGCGGTGCAGGCGCTCGCTGCGGAACCGGTAGCGGCCGGCGAGGCCCTCGGCCTCTGCGTCGAGCACCACGCCGTCCAGGGTCTGCAGGTCCAGCTCGGCGCGCGAGAACGCCACCGTCGTGCCGCCGTGGGTCAGGACGCAGGCCCCCTCCCCGGCCGCCGTGCGCCGCTGCAGGTCGACCCGCACCGTGTCGCAGCGCAGCCGCGCCGCGCCGAACGAGACCGCCACGCCGCCGCGGGCATCGATCGTCCCGGCGTCCGCGTCGTAGCTCGCCTCGCCGGCGTGGACGACGATCTCGCCCGAGACCGGGATCAGCAGCTCCTGCAGCGCGCCGGCGACCTCGCCCACGGCGCGCAGCTCCTGCCCCCGCTCGGGCGCGTCGCGGCGCCCGCGGCGGGCGTCGGCGGGGTGGGCCGCGAGGGCGACGAGGGCCAGCGCCAGCGTCACCGCCGCGGTCCGGCCCCTCCCCCGGCCGCGGCTCATCCCGGGGACTCCCCCAGCAGCAGCGCGCGGACCTCCCCGGCGAGGAACAGCGAGCCGGTGACCAGCAGTCGCTCGCCGGGGGTCGCCGCCGCCCGGGCCGCTTCCAGCGCCGCGGCGGCGTCCACGTGCACCACCGGCGCGCCGCCCAGGTCCAGCACCGCGCCCGCGACCTCGGCGGCCGGGGTCGGGGGGCGGCCGGAGGTGTACTCCGTGACGTGCACGTTGCGGCACAGCGGGACCAGCGGGGCCAGCACGCCGCGCAGGTCCTTGGCCCGGCCCACCGAGACCAGCAGGTCGGTGGGGCCGTCGGCCGGATGGCGCCGCAGGGTGGCCGCCAGCGCCACCGCCGCGGCCGGGTTGTGGGCCCCGTCGATCAGGATCTCGGGGACACCGGGGAACCGCTCGCAGCGGCCCGGGACGCGGGCCAGCGCCAGGGCGGCGCGGGCCGCGTCGTCGGTGGGCAGGCCCAGCTCCTCGGCCAGGGCCCACGCCAGCGCCGCGTTGATCCGCTGGTGGGCGCCCCACATCCCGTTGCGCAGGTCGTCGCGGGGCGCGACCACCCGCAGCGGGGCCCCGACCTCGAGGGCCCGCACCTGCACCGCGCGCTCGGCCGCCTCGGGGAGCGGACCGACCACCAGCGGCACCCCCTCGCGGGCGATCCCGACCTTCTCCCGGGCGATGGCGGCGAGCCCCTCGCCGAGGTACTCCTCGTGGTCGAGGTCGATCGAGGTGATGCAGGCCAGGTCGGTCCGCGCGGCGCTGGTGGCGTCCAGCCGTCCGCCCATCCCGACCTCGAGGATGATCAGCTCGACGCCCTGCTCGAGGAACACCTCCCAGGCCAGGCCGAACACGAACTCGAAGTAGGTCACGTGGCCCAGCTCGGGGTCGGCCGCGGCCCACTCCCCCAGGCGCGCCGCGAGCGACACGACCCGCCGTTCGAACTCCACCAGCGGCAGGTCGCCGCCGTCGATCCGGACCCGCTCTCCGGGGTGGATCAGGTGGGGCGAGATGAACGTACCGGTGCGGACCCCGGCGACGCGGGCGATCGCCTCCAGCCCGAAGACCACCGAGCCCTTGCCGTTGGTCCCCGCGACCTGGACGACGCGGACGCCGGCCGCCGGCTCGCCGAGGCGGGCGAGCAGCAGCCGGACCTTGTGCAGGCCGAGCTTGATGCCCCTCGCCTGGAGCTCGTGGAGGATCGTCTCGGCGGTGTGGCTCAATCCGTCAGCAGCCCCACCAGCCGGGACAGCTCGACCCGCAGCTGCCGCCGGTCGATGATGCGGTCCAGCATGCCGTGGTCCAGCAGGTACTCGGAGCGCTGGAAGCCCTCGGGCAGCTTCTGCCGGATGGTCTGTTCGATGACCCGCGGACCGGCGAACCCGATCAGCGCGCCCGGCTCGGCGACGATCACGTCACCGAGCATCCCGAAGCTGGCCGCCACCCCGCCGGTGGTGGGGTGCACCAGGACCGCGACGTAGGGCAGCCCCGCGTCCTCGAGCCTGGACAGCGCCGCGCAGGTCTTGGCCATCTGCATCAGCGAGATCAGCCCCTCCTGCATCCTCGCGCCGCCCGACTGGCAGATCACGATCGCGGGGTGCCGCCAGCGCAGCGCCCGCTCGAACAGCCGGGCCACCTTCTCGCCGACCACCGACCCCATCGAGCCGCCGAGGAACGCGAAGTCGAACGTCCCGATCTCCACCGCGCGACCGTCCAGCGTCGCCGAGCCGGAGACGAAGCCGTCCAGCCGGCCGGTCCTGGCGCGGGCCGCGGCGAGCCGCTCGGGGTAGGGCTTGCTGTCGACGAACTCCAGCGGGTCCAGCGCGGCGAGGTCGGCGTCGAGCTCCTCGAAGCTGCCGGGATCGACGATCGCCTCGAGGCGCTGCATCGAGGGGATCGCGAAGTGGTGCCCGCACAGGTAGCAGACCTCGAGGTTGTTCGCGATCTCGGGGATGTGGAGCAGCTCGCCGCAGCCGTCGCACTGGCGCCACAGCGTCGAGTCGTACTCCTCGCCCTCGGCGGGGGGCTCGGGGAGGTCGAGCCGGGCGCCGAGCCCGGGGGTCGGTGTGTCGCTCATCGTCTCCTCGTCATCGCTCGTCCGCCGCGGCGACCGCCGGCTCGAGGAACCGCACCCTCCCCGCGTCGGCGTCCAGCTCGGCGAGGACGCCGACGGGGAAGGTCCAGTTCCGCGCGCCGTGGCCGAACGGCAGCCCCCACAGCACCGGGACCGCCAGGCCGTCCAGGGCGTCCTGGACCACCTCGCGCAGCGTGTAGCGCGCCCCGTCGGGGACCGCACAGCCTACCATCTCCCCCAGGCCCACCGCCGCGCAGCGGTCCAACGCCCCGCCCAGCCGCAGCTGCACCAGGCCGCGCTGCAGGCGGTAGGGCGGCTCCCCGACGTCCTCGAGCAGCAGCACGCGGCCGTCCAGCCGGGGTTCGAACGGCGTCCCCTGCACCGAGGCCAGCATCGCCAGGTTGCCGCCCGCGACGCGGCCCCGCGCCACGCCGCCGCGCAGCCGGTAGGCCGCGGCGTCGCCGTCCGCCACCAGGTCGGGCAGCGGCGCCGGGTCGGTCAGCGCGGCCACCAGCCGCTCGATCGAGCCGTCGTCGGTGTCTCCGCCGAACCCCACCACCATCGGCCCGTGGAACGTCACCAGCCCGGCGCGGTCGTAGGCCGCGTTGAGCAGCGGGGTGAGGTCGGACAGCCCGATCAGCGGCTTGGGGTGCGCCGCCAGCAGCGCCCAGTCGACGCCCGGCAACAGCCCCATCGAGCCGTACCCGCCCCGGATCGCGAGCACCGCGTCGACGCCGGGATCGGCGAACGCGCGGTGCAGCTCCTCGAGCCGCTCCCCGACGGTCGCCGCCACCAGGTGCCCCGGGGGCCGGTGGGGGCCGCCGGCCCGCACGTCGTAGCCCAGGCCGCGCAGGCGGTCCACGCCGCGCCGGTAGCGCTCGGGATCGTAGGGCGCGGCCGGGGCCACCAGCGCCAGCGTGGCGCCCGGTCGCAGGGCACGGGCCAGCACGGGGGCGGTCATCGCGCGGTGGACGCTACTGGTAGCAGTTGTACGTGCCGGTGATGCGGACGCCGTCCCCCGAGCCGTTGAGCATCGGGGTCTCGTCGGTCCCGCAGGAGAAGTTCCCGCAGAACGGGATCGAGGGGTTGTCGTGGCAGTTCTCCGGCTCGGACTGGACGAACAGGAAGCAGTTGCCGCTGTCGTACTCGAACGGCGCGCCGGTGGCCTCGGGGATCGTGATCTGCCAGGTGCCGCCGTCCTCGCCGGCGTTGAGCGACTGCGACGGGTTGACCGTGAGGTCCTCCTGCCAGCCCCCGGCCTGCAGCGACAGCTGGCCGTCGGTGTCGACCAGCCCCGCGTCGGAGATCAGCTCGAACTGGCCGCCCGAGGGTCCACACGAGGTCACCTCGCCGCCGGCGTAGATCGACAGCAGCGTGTAGTCCTCGCCGCCCACGGTGCCGAGCACGTTGAGGTTGATCGTCGCCTCGGCCGGGCCGGTGTAGGTGTCGTCGTCCCCGGCGTCGTCGTCGTCCTCGGTGGGACAGCCGATCCACAGCAGGGCCAGCACCGGCAGGACCGCCCCGATCCAGTCACTCCAGCGTCGTGCGCGCATGGTCACCTCTCGCTCCGCGACCAGACGTTAGAACGGCGGGGGGGAAACGTCAACGCGGGGGATCAGCGGCGGGAGCGAACCAGCTGGCGGATCCACAGCCCGAGCCGCAGCACGGCGAACGCGAGCACGGCCCAGCCGAGCGCCGGCCTGGCCGCCAGCAGCGAGATGCCGACCCAGGTCGCGAGGAAGATCGTCATCCAGGCGATCAGGTGGGGCGCGAGGGAGCGCATACGGGTCCGTCAGGCGTCGCGATCGCCGCCGCCGACCTCCTCGACGTGCAGCTCGCCGGTGGCCGGCGCCGGCGCCGGCGGGGCGGTCCAGCGGCGCATCGCCCCCTGCATCAGCAGCGCGCCGAGGATCGCGGCGAGCAGCAGCGCGATCAGCGCCAGCGTCACGATCAGCAACGTCAGCCGGTCGGCGAGCTTGCTCGCCGCGTAGTTCTCGTCGGGCAGGCCGCTGTCCCTGGGCTCGGGGATCGCCGCGTGGGGCGCCGAGCTGAACGCATTCCGCCGGCGCCGGCGCTGCACCCGGATCGGGGTCACGCCCCCGCTCTGCCGCGCCGGGGTGGCGGGCAGCTCGTCGGAGCCGATCGGCGCCTCCCAGTTGGGCTCGGCGCGCGCCGGGGCGACGCCCGGGTCCGACAGCGCCCGCAGCTGCTCCCCCGACGGCATCCGCTGGGTCGCCTGGGGGGCCGGGGTCGCGGGGGGTGGGCCCGGCGGCGCCACGGGCGGCGGGATCGTCTGCTGGGGCGGCGGCGTCGGCGCCTCGGACGAGATGCTGGGCGGCAACGCGGTGGGGGCCGAGGTGGCCGAGACGCTCGGCTCCGGGGTCCTCAGCCCGGCGCGCGACCCGACGAGCGTGTCCTTCTCGGCGATCTGGGCCGGCGACGGCGGCTCGGCCTCGTCCGGCTCGCCGGGCAACGTCGGCGACGGCAGGTGGACCCGGGACGGACCGCCGGGGTCCTGGTGGATCACGCCCGCGTCGAGCACCGTGGCCCGCTCCTCCATCGAGGTCGTGGCGGCCTTGGGCGCGGTCTGGATCGGGCTGGTCAGCAGCAGCGGGGAGCCGACCTCCTCCACCGAGGGCTCCTCGAGGCTCGCCGCCCCCGCGGCGGCCGGCTCGGGCTCGGCGGGGAGCTCCGCGGTGGCGACCTCGCCGGTCAGCCCCTCGAAGCGGTTGAGGCTCTTGCAGAAGTCACAGCGGGTCACGCAGCCCGGCACCGCCAGCACGTTCTGGAGGTGCTCTCCGCAGGCCGCGCAGCGCACGCTCTGGCCCTCGAACTCGGGCAGCGGGATCCGCCGCATCGAGGGGCGGTCGGTGACCTCGAGCTTGAACAGGATCCGCGTGGCGCCGAAGTTCAGCGTGCCGCGGGCGCGGGTCTCGAGGTTGAGCACGTAGTTGCGCCCGCGCCGGAACGCGAGCCCCTCGTCGATCAGGAAGTTGGGGCGGCGGAACAGCCCGTCGTAGAGGAACGCCAGGTTCATGTCGCGCTTGAACTGCACGAGGCACGAGTCGGGCTGGATGCTGAACAGCTCGTGCAGCTCGGGCACCGACTCGTCCTGGATCCGCAGGGTCGCCCGCTCGCCGGTGCCGACCGTGACCAGCGACGGCGCCACGAAGTAGGCGCGGTACAGGAACTCGGAGCCCACGGTCACGCCGAGCTTGAGCAGCCTGGTCCGGTCACCGTCGCTCAACGAAGGGCCCCCTGATCGATCGGGTGGTTGGAGACACCGCGTGTACCGCCCCCATTGTAGCCATTGCACGCGTCCGCGACCAATGCCGGCGCGGGTCCCGGCGAGTGCTATCCTGGGTCGCGTGGCGTCCCACGCCCCCACTGCCGCGCTCCTCCTCGCCGCGCTGACGCTGGCGCTGCTGGGGGCCTGCGCGGAGATCGAGGTCGCCGACGATCTCCCCGCCGCGACGGTGGCGGCACCCTACGAGGCCCGGCTGACGATCCGCGGCGCGCACCAGCCGGCCTACGTCCACCTCTACGAGGGCGCGCTGCCGGCGGGCCTGGTGCTCGACGAGGACGGCACGCTCCACGGCGAGCCGCTGGGCATCGGCGCCTACCCGTTCACCGTCCGGGTCGTCGACGCCACCGAGCGCTGGACGCTGGCCCCGCTGACCCTCGAGGTCGCCGACCCGGCGGGCGTGACCTACCTCGGCCCGATCCTCGCCGAGGACGAGATGAACCGGCTGTGCCTCGACGGGGTCGACGTGCCCGACCAGGGCCACGTCCACATGATGTGCCTGCCCTGGGTCCGGATCGCCGGCGGGGGGATGCCGGACCAGACCGAGCGGCCGATCCGCGCCGGCGTGCTGTGGGTCGGCCCCGACGGGATCGCCGACGGGGGGTGGGGCGACGACGTGCTGCTGCGCGCCCTCGACCCCGGCGAGCTGGCCTGGTCGTTCGAGCCCGGGGTCTCGTACCCGGACCACGAGGGCGACGGGCCCAACATCCCCGACGACGCCGGCGTGGACGACGCGGGGGTGCTGTACGGCGGCGATCGGACCGGCCCCGGCACGGTGCAGATCGCCCACCCGCAGCACGGCACCGGCGCCATCGAGGTGCTGATCGTGCCGCCGGACTTCTGTCCGTCGCCCGCGGGGTGCTAGGGTCTGCCGGGGAGGTACTCCGATGCGCGTGATCCTGTGCACCGCTCCGGTGGAGCTCGCCGAGACCCTGGCGCGGGGGCTGGTGGAGTCCCGTGTCGTGGCCTGCGTCAACGTGGTGCCCCGCGTGCGCAGCGTCTACCGCTGGAAGGGCGAGATCGAGGAGGAGGACGAGGCGCTGCTGGTGATGAAGACCACCGCCGAGCGGGTCGAGTCGGTGATCGACCGCGTGCGCCGCGCCCACCCCTACGACGTGCCCGAGGTCGTCTCGCTGGCGATCGACGGCGGGCTCCCCGAGTACCTCGCGTGGCTCGCCGAGCAGGTCCGCGAGCCCGGCGGCAGCCGCGCGCCGGGCTGATCACTCCACCGTGAACGGCAGCGAGCGCAGCACGTTGCCGTGCTCGTCCACCAGGTCCACGCGCCACGACCCCCGGCGCTCCGCGGTCAGCGTGCGGTTGCTGTAGGTGCGCCAGTGGTCGCCGGCGACGCGGAGCCGGGTCGCGCCCAGCGACTCGCCGTCGTGGTACCAGTGGTGGATCAGCTCGGTCTGGCCCACGCCCGGCGCCGGGCCGACCTCGCTGTAGCAGTAGACCTTGCCCGCCCCCACCGGGAACGAGGTCGCCTCGCCGACCGGCTGGCGATCCGCCACGTCGCGGGCCATCGCCGCGCGGTAGACCACCAGCGCGGCGTCCCCGCCCCCGCTGGAGGGCGCTGCTGGCGCCGGGGTCGGGGCCTCGGCGGCGGCCGGGGGCGCGGTCGCGGCCGGCTCCCCGTCGGCGGCGCCGGGGGTCACCGGCACGATGTCCGCCGGCGGCGGGGCCTCCTCGACGTCCTCCTCGGGGGAGCCCGGGGTGGCGCCCCAGGCGGGCGCGTCGCCCGGATCGACCGGGACCGCGGGGGCAGCGGCGTCGGGGGGCACGATGCCCTTGCGGAGCTGGGCGTTCTCGTCTTCCAGCTGCTCGACGCGCTCCTCGAGCTCGCGGATGCGGTCGTTCTTGCCGGACCCGCACGCGGCGAGGAGCAGGCCGAGCGGGAGCAGGATCCACCAGCGAGCGGCCATCACGCGTCCCTCTCGACGCGCCCATCATACACATTTGGTACGCTTCGACGCCGCGGTCACGAGAGGAGCCGAGATGATCTGCGGACTGGGCAACGCACTGGTCGACGCGCTGGTCCGGATCCCCGACGACGGGGTCCTCGAGCAGCTACGGCTGCGGCGCGGCACGATGCACCTCGTCGACGACGCCCGCTGGCAGCAGGCGTTCGACGCCGTCGAACCCCACGGCGTGGCGTTCTCGCCCGGCGGCTCGTGCGCCAACTCGATGGTCACCGCCGCCGCGCTGGGCGCCGAGGCCGACCTGTGCGCCAACGTGGGCACCGATCGGTTCGGCGACATCTACGCCGCGGGCGCCGCCGAGCTGCTGGGCACGCACCACGTGCGCCAGGGGGACGAGGGGCCCACCGGCAAGTGCCTGTCGCTGATCAGCGCGGCCGACGCCGAGCGCACGATGCTCACCGATCTGGGCTGCGCGATGGAGCTCCCGGCCGAGGCGCTGTTCCGCGACTCGCTGCGGCGCGCCGACCTGTTCCACTGCACCGGCTACCTGTTCACCGGAGGACCGATCGGGGCCGTGGCCGACGAGGCCCTCGCCGTGGCCCGGCGCCACGGGGTGCGCGTCTCGTTCGACGTCGCCGATCCGTGGGTCATCGAGGCCCACCGCGATCGCCTCGCCCCGGTGGTCGAGAGTGCCCACGTGGTGTTCCTCAACCGCGAGGAGGCCCAGCTGTGGGGCGACACCGAGGACCCCGTCGCCGCCGCCGAGGCGCTGGCCCGCCGGGTGCCGATCGTGGCGCTCAAGCTCGGGCCCCAGGGCAGCGTCGTGCTGTGGGACGGGCGCCGCCACGAGGTGCGGGCGACCCGCGTCGAGGCGGTGGACACCACCGGCGCCGGCGACGCCTACGCGGGCGGCTTCCTGTACGGGCTGGACCGGGGCCTCGAGCCCTCCCGCTGCGCCGAGATCGCGTCTCGCATCGGCGCGGCCACCGTCGCCCAGGTCGGGGCCGTGGTGCGGGATCCCGCGCAGGCCCGGGCGGCGATCGACGGCTGATCCACCCCCAGAACGACGAGGGCCGGACCCGGAGGTCCGGCCCCGTCCTCGATCTCGTCCGACGATCAGGCGCTGTCGTCGTCGGCGCTGTCGTCGTCGTCCGTGGTCGGGCACCCCACCATGGTGACGGTACCGGCGAACATCGCCAGCGCGATCAGCAGGAACATCAGCTTCTTCATCTTCCTATCCTCCGTGTCCCGGTCCGCCACTGGATCCGGGGTGGTTCGTGGGAAGAACGCGCCAACATCGGCGCGCTCCCACAGGGCCGAGTCTAGGGGATGCCGATCGCAGAGTCAACACCCCCAGAGACGAGTTCGCCCGTGATCCCGCACGCTTGCAGGATCACGGGCGACGGGCTCTCGCGAGACGATCAGGCGCTGTCGTCGTCAGCGCTGTCGTCGTCGTCCGTGGTCGGGCACCCCACCATGGTGACGGTACCGGCGAACATGGCCAGAGCGATCAGCAGGAACATAAGCTTCTTCATGACTTCGATCCTCCCTAGGGTTATCCACCGGAGCTTGCCGGCCGAACCATGGTTCCCCTGGCCCGTAGAGGAACCCACCGACGCACTACGGCGCTTCCGTCGGCTGGAAGCAAGGCCCGTGCCATCACCCGACATGATCATGATTCGATATATCATGGATAATGATACAAGTTTTTGACTTGATTGGTATTTTTTGATCATCGAGTTGTTCGAAGACACCCCCCTCTGGCCCCCGATCGGGCCCGTTCGAGCGCTCGTTTGGATGAAAAACCGCGACATCGATGTCGCGATCGGGTCGCCCGGGCACGAACCTGCCCGGTCCTCGATGTCCCCGCGGCGTTCCCCGCAGAACGACCTCGATTCGATTCTATCTGATTGGAATCATGCGATTTTCCGTGAATCCAGGGGAAGGATGCCGGCGAGACGCCCGCAGGACGCGAGAGGCGAACCGCGACATCGATGTCACGGTTGGCTAGACTGCGCCCGCGAGGAGCGCCGATGTACAACCTGATCATCGCCCTGGCCGCCGGGATCGTCGCGTTCGCCATCGTGGCCGTGACGCCCCTGGGCCTGATTGCCGCGTGGCTGCCCCTGCTGCTGGTGTCGATCGGCACCTACTTCCTGCTGGCGCGCCGGGTGGGCAAGAAGGTCGAGGGGATCGTCGAGCGGGCCTCCAAGGAGATCCAGCAGAACCGCATCGACAACGGCATCCGGATCCTCGAGACCGCCTTCGCCTACGACCGCTGGCAGTTCCTGGTGCGCTCGCAGATCAACGCCCAGATCGGGGCGATCCTGTTCATGCAGCGCAAGTTCAAGGAGGCCACGCCGTACCTCGAGAAGGCGTTCTCGCGGCAGTGGACCGCGCTGGGGATGCTGGCCGTGATCCACTTCAAGCGGCACAGGCTCGACGAGGCCGTCGAGACGATGGAGAAGGCCGTCAAGCACGCCAAGAAGGAGGCGCTGGCCTGGGGCCTGTACGCCTACATGCTGGACAAGGGCAGCCGCCGCGAGGCGGCGCTCGAGGTGCTGCAGCGCGGCGCCGAGGGCTGCCCGGACAGCGACGCGATCAAGACCAACATCACGCGCCTGCAGAACCGCGAGCGGATGAAGATGAAGCCGTTCGGCGACGACTGGTTCCAGTTCCAGCTCGAGACGCCCTCGGCCAAGCGCTTCGGCCAGAAGCCCCCCGGCCGCCAGCGCACCAGCCGCCGCGCCCTCCGCGGCTGACCCCCCTACCCCTCCTCGAACGTCGAGTAGCGCTGGATCCGGTCCAGCCGGAAGGTGCGCAGGTCGTGGCGCAGGTGGCAGTAGGCGTCGACCCACAGCCCGCGCAGCGCCACCGGCTCGATCACGCGCCGGGTCTCCCGCGGGCAGCGGCCCGCCGCGGTGCGCTGGCCGTGGGGCGAGACGTAGGTGATCTCCACCGGCCCGCCGCCGCGGATGGCGTCCATCACGCAGTCGATCACGCCCGGCTCGACGTGCCCGTTGCAGCGGCCCGACGAGACCGCGACCTCGGCGCAGCGGCGCTGCAGGTCGCACAGGGTGCGGTGGCCGCCGTCGATCATCGCGCGCAGCAGGTGGACCAGCACGTGGGCGGTGCGCAGGGCGTCGGGCAGGGCCCGGTGGGGCTGGTCACCCCCCTGGGCGACCTCGAGCCCCCGGGCCACGTGGGCCAGCCCGTAGCCCCCGGGGTTGCGGGGCATCACGACGCGCGCCAGCAGGGCGGTGTCCAGCACCGGCAGCGGCGGCGGGTCCCGCTCGACGCGCCGCATCTCCGAGCGCAGGAACCCCAGGTCGAAGCCCACGTTGTGGCCGGCCATCACGCGCCCGTCGAGCAGCCCCAGCAGATCGGGGAGGACCTCGCCGAAGGCGGGCTGACCGGACAGCTCGGCGTCGGGGATCCCGTGGACCTCGAACGCCGAACGCGACACCGGACGCCCGGGGTCGATCAGCGCGGTGAGGTGGGGCCCCGGGGAGACCTCGAGGTCGTCGATCAGCACACCCCCGACCTCGATCACCGAGTCGCCGCCCCACGGGTGCAGGCCCGTGGTCTCGAAGTCGATCACGGCGATGGAGAGCTGGTCGATCGGCGTGTCGGGTGTCGGGCGAGGCATGTGGGGACGAGCGTATCACCGCGCGCGAGGGGCGCCAATCCGGTCAGGCTCCGGGATCGTGCGGATCCAGGGCGCCGGGGAACGCGATCACCTCGTCGACGCTCGCGCCCCCGAGCAGCAGCATCAGCACGCGGTCGACGCCGACCGCCACCCCGGCGGCGGCCGGCATCGCCGCCAGCCCCTCGAGGAACGCCTCGTCCACCGGGTACGGCGCCGCCCCGCGGGCGGTCCGCGCCCGGTTCTCGTCGAGGATCCGGCGGCGCTGCTCGACCGGGTCGACCAGCTCGTGGAACCCGTTGGCCAGCTCGAGCCCCGCGGCGTAGAGCTCGAACCGCTCGGCGACCGGCGGATCCCCCGGCCGGATCCGCGCCAGCGCGCACTGATCGGCGGGGTAGTCCTCGACGAACGTGGGGCGCTCGGCGCCCAGCCGGGGCTCGACGCGAGCGGCCTGCAGGTACGCCAGCCAGCCGTCGCGGTCGTCGTCGGACAGCGCGGGCGCGTCCTCCGCGCCCCGGGCCGCCGCGGCGAGCTCGGGCCCGGCCGCGGTGTGCGGATCGATCCCGGCGTGCCGCCGGAACGCCTCGCCGTAGGTCGTGCGGTCGTACGGCGTCCGCCCCAGCGCACAGCCCGGGGCGTGGCGGGCGGCGAGCCCGGCGAGCAGCGCCTCGACCTCGTCGATCAGCGCGCGGTGGTCCCAGCCCGGCCGGTACCACTCGAGGATCGTGAACTCGGGGTTGTGCAGCGGCCCCCGCTCGCCGTGACGGAACGCCCGGGTCAGCTGGAAGATCGGCCCCGCGCCGGCCCCCAGCAGGCGCTTCATGTGGTACTCGGGGGAGGTCGCCAGGTAGCCCTCGGGCCCCTCCCCCACCGCGAACGCGTCGATGTGGCGGTCGACCCCCGGGCTGGGCACCAGCACCGGCGTCTCGACCTCCAGCACGCCCCGGGCGGCGAAGAACGAGCGCACGTCGGCGAGGATCGCCGCGCGACGCCGCAGGTTGTGGAGGGACGCGCCCAGGGTCCGCCTCAGGTCTTGACGCGCTCGACGTAGTCGCCGGTCCGGGTGTCGACCTTGACCGACTCGCCCTGCTCGATGAACAGCGGGACGTGGACCGTGTGGCCGGACGCCAGCTCGGCGGGCTTGGTCGCGCCCTGGGCGGTGTCGCCCTTCACGCCGGGCTCGCAGTGGGTGATCTCGAGCACCACGAAGTTGGGCACCTCGATGCTGATCGGGCGTCCCTTGTAGAGCAGCACCTGGACCTCGATGCTCTCCTTGAGGAAACGCCACGCATCATCCAGGTTTTCCTTGGGAATCGAGATCGTCTCGTACGAGCCCATGTCCATGAAGTAGTAGTCGTCGCCGTCGATGTACAGGAACTGCATCGTGGCTTCCTCGACCGCCGCCTTGGGGACCTTCTCCCCGCTCTTGTAGGTGCGGTCGATGACGTTGCCGGTGATCAGCGACTTCAGCCGGGTCCGGGTGAACGCCTGGCCCTTGCCGGGCTTGACGAAGTTGGCCTCGACCATCAGGAACGGCTCGCCGTCGAGGTCGACCTTGAGGCCCTTGCGAAACTCGTTGGTCTGGTACATCGCGTCTCCTGGATTCGCGGCGCCGAGACTAGCCGGTTCCCCGGGGGCGGTCAACGGCCACGCGCACGCTCACACGCCGCGCTCGATCCCCGGCCAGAGCTGCTTGTGGAGCTGCAGTTGCAGGCGCGCGTCGAGGCGATCGGCGATCAGCCACGCGGCGAGCTCGGCGGGATCGAGCAGGCCCTCGGCCGGGACCACCAGCACGCCGCAGCGGCGCAGCAGGCCGTGCTCGGCGATCACGCCCCGCGCCCACTCGTAGTCGGCCCGATCGGCCAGCACCAGCTTGCAGTCGTCGCGCGCCCGCAGCGCCGCGACGTTGTCCCAGCGCATCCGCCCGTCCTCCCCGCTGCCGGGGGGCTTGAGGTCCATCACGCGGACCACCGCGTCGGGGAGCACGCCGATGTCGAACGCGCCGCTGGTCTCGCACAGCACCTCGAGCCCGGCGTCGAGCAGCGCCCGCGCCAGCGCCGGGGTGCCGGCCTGGTGCAGCGGCTCCCCGCCCGTGATCTCGACCCGCGGAAGCCCCGACGCCAGGACCTGGCGCACCAGCTCGTCGACGGCCACCGGGGTGCCGCCGTCCCGCGCCCACGCCGTGTCGCACCAGCGGCAGCGCAGCGGGCAGCCGGCGAGGCGCACGAAGGCGCAGGGCAGCCCCTGGGCGCGGCCCTCCCCCTGGATGCTGGCGAACACCTCGGCGACCTGCAGCTGCATGCCGGGGATCATGGAGCCCTTGCGCACCGCGGGCAAGTTCCCGATCATCGCCGGTCATGAGCCAACGATGGACCGGAGTCGGGGTGGTCCTGCTCGCGCTGGTGGCCTGCAAGGGCCCGGCACAGGACGGGGCCGAGGAGCAGACCACGGACGCCGCGGCGGAGGACCCCACCGCGGCGGGGGACGCCACAGCGGCACAGGCCGCCACGCCCGGTGGCGACGAGGGGTACCCCGCCGAGCGGGTCCAGGACACGTTCGCCGGCGCCACCGCGGTGCCGGCGCCGACCTGCGAGCAGCTGCGCGCCGCCGACCTCGTGGGGGACGACGCCGACGAGCTGATCTGTGCGCGGTCCAACGTGGTGACGGTCTTCGGCGCCGACGGCGACGGCTTCCGCCCCCGGCTGGAGGTCACCGGGACCGGGCTGCTCAACGCCTCGTGGAGCGGCGACCGCGACGGCGACGGCAAGGACGAGCTGGTGATCGCGTTCGGCATGGGCCGCGGCTTCGCCACCGCGCCGATCCGCGTGCTGGAGCTGGACGCCGAGCCGGGCGGCGGCGGCTGGTGGGTCCGGACCCTGTTCGAGACCACCGGCCCGCGCCCCCAGGTGACGGCGGTGTGGGGCCCCGAGCTGTACCTCGCCCACTTCGTCAGCAAGTACGAGGTCACCGGCGGGTTCGTGCAGCCGGGGGGCACGCTCGCCGATCCCCGGACGATCCACATGGGCATGGCCCGGGTCCGCGGCGATCTCGACGGCGACGGCAGCGCGGAGCTGGCCGTGGGGCGGGTCTACGGCGACCTGCCGCGCAGCGACGGCGACCTGACCGTCTACGACGGCGACCAGGTGGTCCCGGTGACCACCGTGCGCGGCGTGCGGGCGCTGACCGCCGCGGACCTGGACGGCGACGGCGACGACGAGCTGGTGTTCGGCGACGGCTGGCACTTCAAGTACCGCGACGAGGGCAAGGGGCGGCTCAACGTGGCGTGGCACGACCCCGCGGCGGGCGGCTACCGCACCGAGCTGGTCCACGAGCTGCCGGGGCAGTTCGCGGTGATGCGAGTGGTCCCCCGCGACCTGGACGGCGACGGGGATCGCGAGATCCTGGCCTCCGGGGTGACCCACCTGTATCGCTGCGATCGCGAGGGCGAGGGCGCCGCGGCCCGCTGGTCGGTGCGCGAGCTCGGCGAGGTGGACGCCAGCGGCGAGTTCGCGGTGCTGCGCCGCCCCGGTGGCAAGCTCCAGATCGCCGTGGCCGGCGCGCCGATCGCCTGGCTGGATCCATAGCGCCGCACCCGCTCGCGCCGCGCTGGCCCGCCTCCACGCGATCCCCCGCGCGGCCGTTTCCCTTGATCGCAGCGGCCATCCGAGTACGATAGCCGGCCACCAGGCGCCGGTCGCGCGCGTACCCGGCTGCCGTGAGGGGAGGTCTCCCGTGAACACGTTGCGAACCCTGCACCTTCTGCTGGCCCTGCTGCTCGCCACCGCGGTGGCGCCGATGATCGGCTGTCCGGACGAGCCGGACGACGACGACGCCAGCGACGACGACACCGCCGACGACGACACCGCCGACGACGACACCGCCGACGACGACACCGGCGACGACGACACCGGCGACGACGACACCGGCGACGACGA
>CAZOYV010000179.1:0-18394 GCA_964584075.1 uncultured Rickettsiales bacterium
CTTACGTCAAACCTGGCGCGATTTTACCAGCGCCCCCTTTCGGCCGATGCGCCCCATCGAACTCCGTCCACCCGTCGGGCGGGTCGATGTCGTAGACGACGCCGTCCCCGAAGCTCACCTGCGTCCAGTACGGGTCGATGAAATGGAGCACATCGAGGCCAGCTATCGTGGCGTCCGAGTACGGGTTGCCGACGAAGGGCGGCAACCATCCATCACCGGGGAACTCGAGGACGCGGATGTCGATGTCTTCCTCGCCGAGCTGATCTGGAGCGATCTCGAAATGGACTCCGGAGGTGTCCACGGAGGCACCACCCTCCGCCGTATACGCCGTCGTTTCCGTCGGCAGGTCGTAGCGGTGGTGGGTGCCCATCTCGAACACGTAGTCATCCGCCCCCTCGTCCGAGACCTGTTCCTGGGTCGGTGCGTAGCCCACAACGTACTGGACGTACTGGTCATCCTGGTACAGGGGTACGACGAGATGGATGGTCGGATCGGAGGCGAAGTCGAACCCCATACATCCGGTCTCGGTCGGCATCGTGGTCTCGAAGACACCGTCTTCGACCGGAAGGAACATGCAGCCTTCGGGGAGGCAGATCCTCACGCGACTCCCATCGTCCACAGGCTCATCGCTCTCATCCAGGACCGTCCCCACGAGTGTCGAGATACACACCGGACTCGAACAGCCGGAGCAATCTGGATCGGACTCCGTATCGTCATCGTCAGCGGTGTCGTCATCGTCAGCGGTGTCGTCATCGGTGTCCGGGAGCGAGTCGTCGTCGCTCTCATTACAGGAGGGAGAGAGGAGCAGGATGGCGGACGTGGAAGCCATGAGGATCGCCAGGAACGAAATCCGCGCCATCCCTCTGTGATCCCGGCCTGATCCTGTCGAATTCATGGTCCCCCCTACAGTTGCTCGACGAACGACAGCAACTCGTCCACGTTGCTGGCGGAGTACACCAGGTTGGAGCTGACAACGACCTCCATGTCGCTCAGCCGGACCACGACGGTCCAGGGGAGCCCGTTGAACTGCTCCACCGGCATGTGCAGCTCGGCGTCGTTGGTCACGGGCCACGCCGAGGGCCAGCCGCCCTCCTCGAGCAGGGCCGCCTCGGTCTCGTCGAGGGTGAACAGCTCGTTGGACCACAGGTAGCCGTGGCAAATCGCGAGCATCTCCGCCACGGCGTCGAACTCGGCCTCGCGTTCCCCCAGGGCGGTGGTGAGCTCCACGCAGCCGGTGCAGTCGGCCCCGGTGAGCGCGATGACCAGTGCCCTGTCGTCGTGGGCGCCGTGCTCGGCCCCCAGGAACAGCTCGCCGATATTGAGCCAGGTGTCCTCGTGGTCGGTCCGCACCGACTCCCAGACCAGGCAGGGGAACGTCCCCCCTTCGACGATCTCGTAGTCGGCTTCTGCGTCGTCCCCGCCCGGATACCAGGCCCCGCACTCCCCGGTCACGGTCTCGCTCTGGGGCAGCTCGATCTCGGTCTGATCGCAGGCCACGAGCAACGCCGCGGGGAGCAACCAGAACCATGGATGTCTCGACCTCATGCGCTCTCCCATCCTCAGAACCTGTAGACCCCATCCACCGTGAATCCCACGGAGTCCGGGTAGTCGCGGCACACGCCGCCCGCGCACTTGTGCCCGCCCCGCTGGGTCCCGAACTGGGCCCGGATCGTCAGCCCGTCCAGTGGCGCCGGGGGCTGGAACGACGCCAGCAGGGACAGGTAGTGCCGGCGGGGCAACGGGAGCGTCCAGTTCCCGATCTTCGCGTCCTGCCCCTCGGTCTGGTCGCAATACTCGTAGAGCACCGTCACCCCGAGCAGGTTGGACACGCTGTAGCCCGCCGACGCCAGGAACAACCAGTAGGGCTTGCCGCCCTCGGTCAGCTCGAGCTGGTGGCGGCGGACCTCGGCCACGACGGAGATGCCGTGGCGACCGTGGATCGGCAGCGCCGCGTCCCCCCGGACTCCCCACAGGTGGCCAGTCCCTGCTTCGCCGGCCGTCCTCCACTCGTGCCGGTAGCCGCCCTCCACGGTGATGCGGTGGCCACGGGCCCCGAGGTCCTGGATGACCTGCAAGGTCGGGTGGGTCGAGGCGATGTCGCCGTGGTCGTCCCACGCCCCCTGGGGCATCAGACCGCCCTCGTACTTCAACAGGTTGGCCGACAGCACGAACTGGCTGCGACTCTTGTGCAGATAGAGATCCCCCGTGACCCGTCCGCCGTACTCGTTGCCGAGGGAGCGGTTGACGGCCCACATCGGCTCCAGGGTGACGAGGTTGTTGTAGCTGACGGGTTGGGTGACGGCGATGTTCGACGCCGAGCCCCGGAGCGGTCCCTCCATCAGCCACCGACGGTAGTAGATCCCCTCGGCCTTGACGTTGAACGGCGCGAGGTCCACCGAGACCTCTCCCAGCGTGGCGACCCCCGGCTCGTTCTCCACGTCCTGCTCGGCACCGTAGGGTCGGTAGTTGTCGTGCTCCTGGACGTTGCCCTCCCAGTAGACCGACAGCCGCCCGGTGTGCAGCTCTACCGACCCACCACCGTTGATCGCCCGCACCCCGGCCCCCTGGTCGATGAACATCCGGTCCGGATCGATGGCCGTTTCGTCGGTGAACCGAGGTTCGAGGTAGACGACGTGAAAGCCCAGCGTCAGCGCTTGCGTGAGTTCCAGCGCCACACGGGCTCCGGCGACCCGGTCTTTGGGGTCCTCCCGCAGCACCTGGTGGGTGTAGGGATCGACGTTGCTGGCGTTGACGATCCCGCCGAACAGGTCCAGCCGGAACACGCGGGGAGCCCTGTACTCCAGCCGCCCTCCTCGCAGGGCGTTGTCGAGCCCCACGTCGTCGAGCTTGATCAGGCACAGCGCCATGCCCCGCCCGACGGTGACGTGGAAGTCCCCGCCGGTGACACGTAGATCACCGATCTTGAGGATGCCGTAGAGCCGCTCGAAGCGGACGTCGTTGTGGTAGTTCAGCAGGGTGTAGCCGCTGGCTCCTGGCCCCCAGTAGAAGGCGTCCTTACCGACCTCGTGCGGCGGGTTGCCGAACAAGGTGGTGTCGAAGCGTACGCCCGCGTCGAGGTGGCGGCTGTTGGCCCGGAAGTAGAACAGGTTTCGCACGGTGACGAACTGGTCGTCGTCGCCGTAGATCCCCTCGTTGTCGTCCCCGTTGTCCCCCACGTACCGCACGATGACGGCCTCGGTGCCGCTGACTCGCACCGGGTACGACGGTGCCTTGGGGGCCGGCGCCACGGTGTCCGTGCCTTCATCCGCGTCCGCCCCCGTGTCGGCCTCGTCCGTAGCCCAGGCCGGGTGCACCAGCAGGCAGCACAGGACGAGGACGAACGATGGGAGCCGGAACGTCATCTCGGGTTCAGCCCGCCCCCGGGTCCAGGACCGTCAGGATCTGCTGCTTCGACTGCTCCCCCTGCAGCAGCGTGATCAGCTCGCCGTCCGCGTCGAAGAAGTAGATCCCGGGAGGCACGATCAACGACTGTATCTCGTCGTAGCGGTCGAAATCGTCCTCGTCCTGGTCCATCGTGATCTGCTCCACCGGGACCGGCGGGCGTCCCTCCAGGGCCGCCTGCAGCGCCTTCCAGGTCACGTCGATCCGGGTACGCGCGCACTTGCAGGCCTCTTGCTGGCCGACGAAGACGATGCGGGCGACGGTCGCCTGCGCCTGGGGTGGGGATGCTTCTGCCGGTGATTCCGCTGTGACGGATTCCGAGGCGGGCTCGGATTCGGGGAGCAGCCCGCTCGGAGCGGGTTTGCATCCGAGGAGTGCCAGAGCACCGATCAACAGGACGAGGAACGCAGCGGTCCGCGCGGACGGGTACCGCTCAGAATCGCATCGACAGCTTTGCGGCATAGGTTGCCTCCTGGTCACCGCTCCTGTGGTGGTTGGCCTCCAGGTCGTTGAAGACCCGGACGGACAGCGGGGCGAGGGATAGATTCTGGCGCCGCAATCGGAACGGGCCACGTGCCATATCACGGTCGGTCTCCCGCGGAGTCGGCCTCTTCCACCAGCCCGTATCCGGCCTCTCTCCACGCGTTGATCCCTCCCTTGAGTGTCACGGCGCGGTAGCCCAATATGTTCAGCACCGCGTTGAGCATGCATGCTGACTGCCCGGATGTGCAGACCAACACGACAAGACTCTCATCCGGGATCCTCGAAAGCGTTTCTTCCCTGGCGACCTCTCGGAAATCAACGTGCCTCGAGCCGGCGATGTGTCCCGCTGTGAAGGCCCCCTTGGGCCGGCAGTCCAGCAACACCAGATCCTCGCGTGGACCGGATTGCAGCTGCTCGTCGAGCCATCTGGGGAGCACGAGGCGCATGTCCTCTGGAGTCGTCGAGAGGTACTCATTGGCCGCCTGGGTACAGCAGTCCACAGCGGCCTCCGCCGCCGTGTGATCGTCCGAACCGGCGGGTGATGGGTCGCCCGTCCCGGCGGCCGCTGTGGCAACCGTGGCCGTGGCCGAAAGAAGCACCACGAATAGCATGGCCCGCCACGGCGAGCTGGTTGTTCCGCATAGGGCCATCGGGGAAGTGTGGTCTTGTATAGGCATGCTTGTCTCTCCTTTCCGTCAACTGGTCGCGGTGCTCCCGTCCTGCTCAGGCTCGCCCCGGCGCTGTACCGGAGCCATCAGCCTCGTCGCGACGGAGCAGGCCGCCAGGCACAGCAGAACCACCAGCCCGCCGTCGAACCCGGTGTAGGCGAACCGTACCGTGGCGGCCAGCGCCTCGACCTTGAACAGCATCAGTCCCCCGAACACCGCGATCAGCGCCGTTACTAGCCAGCCCGCGCGGGCCAGCCAGACTTGGGCCGCGCGGAGGAACCCGGACTGGGAAGGCGCGGCGTGTAGCAACGCCGAGGCCAGCGCGACCGCCCCGAGCGCCTCGAGGAAGTGGTTGGCGTCGAGGGTTCGCCGGGGGAACAACATGTACTCGGCGAGCCCTGGCACGCCCAGGACCAGCGCGCCCCCTGCAATCCCGGCGAGGACCACGGCCCAGGGGAACCAGCGTGCCAGGGCCGCGGACTGCACCAATCGCGGACCGGCGAGCGCGAACCGGGCACCGAGGGCCACCGCAAGCAGCGCAACGAGGGCCAGCAGGACGTGGAGCGCGGGCTTGATCCGCTCCTCGCGCAACTCGCCCAACCGGACCCAGGCAGCAGACAGCCCGAGCAGCTCGTGGTTGGGGCGCCAGACCGGTGCGCCGTCCTCGCCAAAGGGCCGGTCGAGCACCGGCCGGGTGAAGAAGTCCCCCCGGGCTCCATGGCAATCGATGCAGCCGCCAGCTCCCAGGGCCGCCCGAGCCGGCGCGACGTCGTGGGAGTACTTGAACACCGATGCGTAGGCCGTGGCCTCGTGGGACTCGCGGGGTAGCTCACGGCTCTCCGTCCCGGAGACGTACACACGGCTGTCGGCGACGTAGACGACGCGCTTGCCCTGCATCGGGAACGCCGTCTCTTCGAGGTGGGCGCGGACCGAGGAGAGCAGGGCGTCGATCTCATCAGGCCGGTTGACCTCGATCATGCCGTCGAGGTCGTCGTCGACGATCACACCTAGCGTCGGGTACGCCTCCTGCGGCGCCGCGAGGTGCCGGGCCCACATGCCGTAGAAGTCCTTCATGAACAGCTGTTGCAGACCCGGCTGTCCTTCCAATTCGAGGCCGACGAACGAGCTATGGATCCGGTTGACCGGGTAGATTTTGCCCTTGTAGCGGGCCAACGTCGGCCGGAACCGATCGGTAGGCTGGGCCTCGATCCCAAACACGGCGTTCTCGCCGTAGTGGTTCCAATAGTCGCGCTCGGCGTCATAGAACGTCCAGATACGTTTGCCGGGGGGGGTGATATACGGGCCCGGGTTGTGGACATCCGATGCCTGGGCAAGGGCCGCCTTGGCGTGCCGCCAAGGGATGTGACAGGCCTGGCACGACAGCTCGTCCAAGTGTAGCGGCGGCAGCCAGGCGTGACGGGCGACCGGCGCTCCGAGCGTTCCGTCGGCGTGGCAGGAGGCGCAGTCGCGAACCGTGCCGTCGAGGTCGTCACGCACGAACCCACCAGGATCGTCGCCCTTTCCGATCTGGTGTGTCTCCCGTCCGCTGATCCGCTCGTCGGCCGCGTCGCTACCGGCGGTGTGACAGTCCGTGCAATGCAGCCCACTGGCGACGTGTACGTCGGTGCGCGCAGCGTATGAAGCCCCCCGCTTCTTCCAGTCCGACTTGGCGTGACAGCCCAGGCAAGTCTCGCTTCGGGGCTCGCGAACCATCGGCAACCGCAACGTGCCATCGGCTTGGAAATGGCTGGCATCGTAGCGGACCTCGACCGGGATCCCGCCCTTGACTGAGCCCTCCACGGTCGCCAGGCCTGAGCCGGCAGTCGCAGCCCAGCGGAAGTTGTACCGACCGAGCTGGGCGTTACGCTGCTGCAGGTCATAGCCGCGGAGGTGGCAGATCAGACAGTCCGCCTCTACCACGCCGCTCTCGCTCCACCGCGCGCGATAGTAGTCGCCGTCCAGACCGTTGTCCCCCGCTGATGTGAGGCCAGATGCAGGATCTTTCATTCGCTCGTCGTAGCGCAGGCCGTCGCGGTCCTGCTCGAGCGGACCGCCTCCCGGGTGGCACTTACCGCAGGAGACCACGAAGTCGAACGAGGTCATGTCGATGGTCCGGGCCGTCTCGTTGTCCTTAGCCGCCAACTGGCGGTACAGCGGCGCCGGGCTTCACCAAGGGCCCCCGTAGTTGCCCGGCGACGAGGCCCAGGCGTAACGGGTTGCATGCTGATCGGGCGGCGGCTCGTCGGCTCCCTGCTGGAAGTGATAGCCTTCGACGATGTGCGCGTAGTCGTGGCAGTCCGTCGCCCCGCATGTCTTCCGCGGGCTGTACGGCACGGTGTCGTTCTCTCCGCGGACCGGATCGATCGGGACCCCTTGCTCGTCCAGCAACTGGAACGGTGGGCAGACCCCCATCGCGCGGGCAGGCTGCTCTCGGTCCATTGCCGACCGATCTTGTGAGTCAACCGTCATGGACGGTATGAGCACGAGCAGTCCCAGTGCCAGCGAGGCCGTCCACCCAGGTCTTCCGATTCGCCACGATCTCGACGGCATCGTTTGCTCCTATCCCACGATTCCCTCGTACGCGAAGTACGCTCCGACGAGGATGATCACGAACCCTGCCGCTCGGCGGAGAATGTCGGTGGCGCGGGTGGCCCGCTTGGACTCCAGCAGCTTCTTGGCCAGGCCCATCGAGGTCCCGGCGATCAGGATCAGCAGGCTGTGGCCCAGGGCGTAGACCAGCAGCAAGAAGCCGCCGTAGGCGACCGATGCGCCCGACCCCGCCAGGTAGGTCAGCAGGACCACCAGGATCGGGGCCGCGCAGGGCGCGGAGACGACCCCGAACAGCAGGCCGAGGATGAAAGCCCCGACCGGCCCCTGGACCTTGGGCTGGACCTTGATCGGCATCGGAATGGTGAAGTTCAACACCCCCATCAGGTGCAGACCCATCACGAGGCACACCGCCGCGATGACCCAGTTCCAGACGCCCGAGACATCGCCGTACATCTTGCCGGCCAGGGCCGCGATCATCCCCAGCGCAGTGAACGTGAGGGCCAACCCCAGGACGAACAGCAGGGAGTACAGGAAGGCCCGCAGCGTGCCGAAGCCCTCCTCCTTACGGCCAGCGACGAAGCTCATCATCAGCGGGATCATCGCCAGCACGCAGGGGTTGGACGCGGTCAAGAGACCGCCGACGAAGACCGCCACGATGGCCAGCCAGGGATTGGTCTGAATGTAGGTCCCGGCGTTCTCGATCAATTGCCCGAACATCGTTCACTCCTCAGAACAGCGATCCGTAGATCAGCCCCGCCACGGTCGACAGTAGAACCACCAGGACGATGAACGCCAAGGTCTTCTTGGTGCCTAGCACCGAGCGGATCACCAGCATGTTGGGCAGCGAGAGCGCCGGTCCGGCCAGTAGCAACGCCAGTGCCGGTCCTTTGCCCATCCCCGAGCGCATCAGGCCCTCAAGGATCGGCACCTCGGTCAGGGTGGCGAAATACATCAGCGCCCCGGCCACCGACGCGAACAGGTTGGCCCTCAGCGAGTTGCCGCCGACCATCCGCTCGACCCATGTGTCGGGGATGATCCCCTGACCGCCCTCAGGGCTGCCGAGCAGGAATCCCGCGACCAGCACGCCAGCGAACAGTAGCGGCAAGATCTGCTTTGCGAACGTCCAGGTGTTGTCCACCCACTCGGACATCTCGTCGCGGGTGAACCAGGCGACCAGTGCTACGGCCAGCACGGCGGCAAAGGCGCCAGAGACGTACCACTTGGCGGCGAAGATCGTCGACCAGATGCCGACATCCCCTTCCTGGGGGCGGCCCCAGTTGGCGAACACCAGGATGCCGACCATGGCACCGAAGTAGACGATGTCCTGCCAGGGCTTGCGGCCCTCGTCGTCCGCTCCGGGCATCGCGAAGCCCCCCTCTGCGGCACGGTCGGCCTCCTCCTTGCGGAACAGGAACTGCATCGCAAGGCCGATGACCACCGAAAACAGGATCGCGCCCACGGCCCGGGCGATGCCCAACTCCATGCCGAGCACTCGGGCGGTCAGCACGATGGCCAGCACGTTGATCGCGGGACCCGAGTAGAGGAACGCCGTTGCCGGCCCGAGCCCCGCACCCCGCTTGTGGATGCCGGCGAACAGCGGCAACACGGTGCAGGAACAGACCGCCAGGATCGTCCCCGACGCGGCGGCGACCGGGTAGGCGACGAACTTCGACGCACTCGGCCCCAGGTAGCGCATCACCGCACCCTGGCTGACGAACACGCCGATGGCCCCGGCGATGAACAGGGCCGGGACAAGGCACAGCAGGAAGTGCTCGTGGGCGTACCAGCGGGTCAGCACCAGGCTCTCGTGGAGCGCGCCCTGGAACCGCTCGTTGTCCACGGGCAGGAACCAGCAGGCGGCGAACACGCCCAGGAACAGCAGGATCAGCTTGCGGTCGCTCATGGCCTTGCTTCATTCGAAGCTTGGCTATATGGCCAAATTGACAAAGTTGAGGGAAAAAAACTCATTGCCGCTCCTCGATCACTTGCGTCGTACACGAGAAGAAGCTCAGGACGCAGCGCGTGACCAGCGAGTAGATCACCACGTTGCCCTCGCGGCGGTCCTCGACGATGCCGGCCGCGCGCAGGATCGACAGGTGCTTGCTGACCGTCGACTGGTCGGTACCGACCAGCCGCGTCAAGTCCCCCGCCGAGCATTCGCCCTGGCCGAGGCGATCGATGATCATCAGGCGCGACTCGTTGGCCAAGGCCTTCATCACCTGCGCCTGTTGCTTGTAGACCGATCTCGGCTTCGTCACGGTGCTCATAGGTTTGACCTATAGGGCAAATTAGCCAACTTGTAAAGCTCCCGGTGTCCAATCACGCACTTTCCCGCCCTGGTCCGCCCACGCTCACGTCGACCGTCGCCGTCGCCGTCGCCGTCGCCACCAGGTCAGCGCCCGCTCGCCCGCCCAAACCAGCACGGCGACGGCGAGCACGAACGGCAGCGAGTCCGCGAACCGCTTCTGGCAGGCACAGGGGACCTGGGAGGCAAACGGATCTGGAGTCGGATCGACCTCCTCGAGGGGACGTCCGTCGTCCACGGACCCCTGGAACTGGCTGCTGTCATCATCCACGTCAGGGTCACTCCGACGGCTGGCTGCCCAGCCAGGCCAGCGCCTCGGCCGCAGTATCGTTGACCGTAGCCGCCTTCATCAGACGGGCGGTCATGATCGACTCGGCGATCTCCTCCTTGGTCACACCGGCCTTGTAGGCCATCTTCGTCCACATCAGGGTGCACAGGCTTGATTGCGCCGCCGCAGCCACACCGATGCCGATCAGAAGTTTGGTCTTGCGTGAAAGCGCCTGGACATCATCGCTGCCCATCACGGCGTCGCGTTGTTCCAGGTAGGTCCTGGCTGCAATCGGGTAGATGGCCTCGAGGAGCTCGATCGGGGTCCGGTCCGTGGTACTCATGCTGATTCTCCTTCTTGTCTTTCTTGTCTTTCTTGCGTGAACGCGAACACCATCGTTCACTGCAGGTCGACCACGGTCTCTCGCTGCTGGAGCTGTGCCAACGCTCCCTTGGCGCGCGAGCGGGGAATGGCCTTGGTCGCCAGGTACTCCAGCGCCGCGACGAGTGCGTCGAGGGAGCCGCCCGGGAAGCCGAGCACGGTCTCGGTCGGAGACAGGTCGGTGGCGTCGCGGCAGCCGTAGCACCCCAGGCCGAAGTTCAATCTCTGCTCGACGAAGGGGATCACGGTGGCGTCGACACAGGTGGCCTGCAACACCGCGGTGTTTCCGTGCCGCCGCCGTCCACCGGCGATCTCGAGATCGGCCAGCAGCAACCACATCAGCTGCTCCGGCGTGCCCTCCACGACGATCACGTCCGGAAGCCGCGGGGCCGCGGCCAGTGGCGCGAGCGCCAGACCCGAGATCGAGTCCGATTCCAGGGTCGGCATGCCCTCGAACATCGCGTGGCCGGTGGCCGGTTCTCTCACGATCCCGAACCCCACCAGGCCGTCGCCGCGCGCGAGACCGCCCGGCAACGGTTTGAAGCCGAATGCGGCCGCGGCGGCGGGGCAGGCCAACTCCTCGGGCTCCAGGTGGATGGGCCTGCCCCGGCGGGCCTCCATCAACGCCTGGCAATACCGATGAGAGCGAACCTTGGGCCAGTCGAAAAAGAGATCTGCGTTGGCAGCGCGGCGGATCAGAAATACCGCCACTGGATCCGTTTCGAGATCCAGGATCTCGCGTAGCCGGGCTGCCTCTCGGGCGTGGGGTCGGGGGTTCCCCATCAGCGCGCCTCCTGTCGGGTTGTTTGAGATGGAATATTCCCTTTTGGCAAACTTGTCAACTAACAAAATACTACCTAGAATCGACTCCGCTGGAGACAACTCGACCGCCGTCATATGCCGGTCGACGGCTTGGAGGTCACGATGAGCAACGATCGAAGCGTCCTGGAGCAGGCCTTCGCGTTCCATGGACATCTCTGCTGGGCCAGCACCGTGGGCGTGCGGGCCGGCCTGGCCGCGCTGCGGGCCCTCGACCTGCAGCGGACCGGGAACTCTAGCGAACTGCACTGCTTGCTGGAGACCGGAAGCAACCACGGCGCCCAGTGCTTCGGCGACGGCGTGCAGTTCGCCACCGGCTGTACCTTGGGTAAGGACAACGTCGAGCGGGCCGGGTGGGGCAAGCTGGCGCTGACGCTGGTGGACAAGCAGGCGGAGCGAGCCGTGCGCGTCTCGTACCGACCCACCCGGCACAGCCAGGTCGCGGAGTCGGCCTTCATGCGCAAGCGCGGCCAGGGGATACCACCGACCGCGATCCCGCAGGAAGAGGCCTGGGCGATGATCGACGTGATCTGGACCGCACCTGAGGCGGAGGTCCTGACCGTCGGCGAAGTGCTGCCACACCCGTGGAAGGACTACGGAGAAGTCATGGGCCTCCACCCATGTGCGGAGTGTGGCGAGTTGGTCGCGGTGGCCTACCTGCGAGTCGTCGGTGAGCACCACGTCTGCATCCCCTGCTCGGGGTACGAGTGATCGGAGCACCTGATGACGGACCTGGAGCCCGGTGACCTCGCCCATGGCCTGGACACAGCCGCATTGTCGCCGCTGCAGTCCTACCTGCGCCCGCGGAGGTTCCGCGCTGGACACGTCCTGTGGACCGAGGGCGAGGTCGATGGCCGGCTGGTGGTGCTGGACCGCGGCCGAGTCAAGATCCTCCGCGTGCGCCCCAATGGCGGTTCGACCCTGCTGTACCTCTTCGGCCCGGGCACGGTGTTCGGTTTCCTGCCATTCCTCGATGGCGGCGCGTACCCGGCTACCGCGGTGGCGCTGGACGACATCAAGGCGCGGACGATGAGCCGCTCGTCCCTACGCCAGGCGGTCCAGGATGATCCGCAAGTGTCGCTCGTCCTGCTGCAGGCACTCGGCACGCGGTTACGCCAGGCCTTCACGAGGATCGACGAGTTGGGCCAGCGTGGTGCCGTACCCCGGGTCGCGGCGGCAGTCGCTGCGCTGCTGCCTGCCGGCTCCACCGTCGCCGATCTCCCCATCGTCGAGCTGCCGGGACCGGCCCACGTCTTCGCGCAGGAGATCGGCGTGCAGCCCGAGACATTCTCGCGCACTCTGTCGCGGCTGGTGGACCGTGGCATCTTGCATCGCCTGGGTCCCGGCCGGGTGCAGGTGCTCGAGCCGGAGCGGCTCGTGAGGATCGCGGCGGGCCGGGACGATGACCCGAGTCGAGAGGTCCCTGCTCCGTCCTGATGCCGTAGCGGCCAAGCCGACGAAGAGCCCTCTCTCCGAGAAACACCCGCCCTTGATCCGGATCAATGCTCTCCCCCGGCGCCGCCCTACCTTGGAGCCATGATCCGCGGCGATCGTGGGTCGCTAGACGGAACCAAGGACGGACCTGGAGACCGAAGGAGAACGTCATGATCGACCCCAAGGAGTACCTCGAGGCGGGACAGCTACTACACGGCCACAAGTGTCCGGCGATGCCGCTGGGGCTGCGCGCCGGCGCGGCGGCGATGAACGCGCTGGGTGTGGAACGCGCCAAGGACGGTCAGCTGATGGCGCTGCTGGACCTGGGCGAGGGCCACTGCGCGCACTGCTTCGCCGACGGCATCCAGATGATCACAGGCTGCACCTTCGGCAAGGGCAACATCCAGCAGCTCGGCTACGGCAAGTTCGGCCTGACGCTGGTGGTCCGCGCCAGCGGCCGGGCGGTGCGGGTGGTGCCGCGCGCCGAGGCCCAGGGCGCCACCAAGCAGACCCCGTTCTTCAAGGAGTACCGCGAGAAGGGGATCCCGGCCTCCCAGGTGCCCGTGGACGTGGTCCAGCCGCTTATCGACCAGGTGATGAGTGCGCCCGAGGACAAGATCCTGGTCATCGGCGAGGAACACCAGCACGAGCTGCCAAAGCCCTCGGAGGCCTTTGCCTCTTTCGTCTGCGAGCGCTGTGGCGAGATGGTGGTGGAGACGTACGGCCGGCTCCACGGCGACCGCAAGGTCTGCATCCCGTGCCAGCAGGCGCTGCTGCCCGGGGCCGAGGACTGAGGCCCGGCGCGTCGAGCAGCCACGGGTTTAGCTCGGGCAAGGTCGATGGGGCCGGCCCGGGCTCCGCGCCACGGCGAGGAGGTGAGCCATGACCAGTTCCCTGATCGCGGGCCTGCTGACCCTGGTGTTCACCGCGGCGCTGACCATCGCCGGCGTGGGCGCCGCGTTCATCCTGATCCCGGTCTTCATCGCGCTGGGCATCGACGTCCACGTGGCCATGGCCACCGCGCTGCTGCTCAACGCCATCGCGATGTCGTTCGCCTCGGTGAAGTTTGTCCGTGCCAAGCTGGTGATCTGGAAGATCGCGATCCCGATCTTGGTGGTGGCCACCGCCCTGGCGCCGCTGGGCGCCTGGGTCAGCCGCGGCCTGAACCGCGACGTGCTGTTGTGGGGCTTCGTCGGATTATTGCTTTTCGCCGCCGCGATGATGCTGTTCTATCGCCCCCGGGAGCGGAAGGTGGAGCTGGGGCTGGGCCCGCCGCTGGGCATCGGGATGGCGGTGGGCGGTGTGGCGGGCTTCCTCGGCGGCCTGCTGGGCGTGGGCGGCGGCAACTTCATCGTGCCGGCCCTGGTGGCGATGGGGATCCACCCCAAGAAGGCGTCGGCGACCACCTCGTTCATCGTCATCTTCTCCTCGCTGTCCGGCTTCCTGGGTCACGCCACCCTGGGCACCATCAGCGCCCCGTTGCTGGGATTCACCGCGGTGGGCTCCGCCGCCGGGGCCGTGCTCGGCGCCTGGCTGATGACCGACAAGCTCAAGGGAAGCCAGGTCAAGATCGTCATCGGCGTGGTGCTGCTTGGTGTCGCCAGCAAGATGCTGTGGAGCCTACTGGCCGGGTGATCCCAGCTGAACGCCGCGACGGACGGTCATCGCTGGCGATTGCTTTGATTTCATATTTGGCAAACTTGACAAATGGCCATGTTTGCTGCAAACCAGGGGCCCGACGAACGCACCCGGATGGGCCGGACACAGCGTGACACGCGATGGAGGACGTCGAGATGGACGACAGGATGACCAGCCGCTCAGGGACCACGAGATCTCTGGTCTGGTCCTCGACCCTCCCCGTAGCCGCTGTGATCGGAATACTCCTCCCGATGGTCGCCGTGGCGGGTACGGCCGGCGGACCGGACGAGTTCACCCCCCTCTCGACCCCCACCGGGAACCCTGCAGAGGCAGGTCCGGTGATGCAGGTGGATCTCCACGCCGCGATCGATCTGGCACTGGAGAGCAACCCGGCGCTGTCTGCCACACGGCATGACGTGGAGACCGAGACCGCACGCCGCGACGCGTCCCGTTCGGCTCTCTGGCCGACCCTGGACGGTGTCGTGGGATTCACCGGGTATCGGCGCGATCAGCGCATCTACTCGCCGGGTTCTCCCGACGCTCCCACGGTCATCTCCCACCAGTTCGCCTGGGCGCAGGTGGAGGGATCGGTCCCGCTGTTTCGCGGTGGACGGACCCGGGCATCGGTCCAGGTGGCGGATCACTCGCTGGAGGGAGTGCGTCATCAGGGGGATCGGGCGCAGGCCGAGCTCGTCTTCGAGGTCAGCCGGCTCTACTACGAGATCCTGGCGCAGCGGGAGTATTGTGCGTCGATCACCGCGGCACAGAACACCCTGGGGTCGCAGCGAGACGAGATCGACGCGCTGGTCCAGGAACGAAAGGCCGCGCCGGTGGACGGGCAGCGCGTGCAGGTGCGGCTCGCGTCCCTGGAGCTGACGCGGCGGCGGGAGGAGAACCGGCTCTCGGCGCTGGAGCGGACGCTGTCCGCTCTGCTGGGCCGGGACGGCCAGGACTCGGCCCTCGAGGTCGTGGGGACGCTGTCCCCCCCAGCGCCGCCCCTGCTGCCCGAGGCGCGGGAGGCCGTCGCCGAGGCCCTGACACGGCGACCGGACTACCTGGCGGCGAAAGCCGTCCTCGCCGGCGAGACCGAGCAGGGGGCCGCGGCCCGCGCCGAGCACCTCCCGGAGCTTTGGCTCAAGGGCTCGTACGGCATGCGGTGGGCGCTGTGGCCGACGCTGGTCTCCGAGGGCGCCACGCCGCTCGCCGACGTCGGCGAGGCTGGTCTCGTGCTGGACGTACCGCTCCTCGAAGGGGGGAAGGTGCGGGCCGAGGTCCACGAACAAAACGCCCGGATCGGAGCGGCCTCCGAGCGGCTGCGAGAGTTCGAGCTACGAGTGAGCAACGAGGTCCAGGCCGCAATTCTGGACTACACCACCGCCGCTGACGGCGTGGGTGTCGCAGCGTCCGCCGTCGATCTGGCACGGTCCGTATTCGACGTGGAGACCGAGAAGTACAACGCGGGCAAGAACACCATCACCGACGTTCTCAGCGCGCAGGCCGCCCTACTCGACGCCCAGACCGGCCTTGCGAGGGCCCAGGCGGACAGCCATATCGCGCTGGCCGCGCTCTCGCTGGCTCTGGGAGAACAGCCATGACCCGCACGACTCACCTCGCCGCTGCCACCGCGATCCTGCTGCTGCTGGTCGCGCCCGGGCTCACGCTCACTTCGTGTGGCCACACCACCGGGGACGACGGGAAGACGGCCTCGGCCCGCAAGGCCCCCGCTGTCCAGGTGGCGAAGGCGAAGGAGGGAGACATCTCCCGCACGATTGAGTTCGCAGGCACCATCGAGCCCACACGGCTGGCCCGGCTGGCGTCCCCGGCCGAGGGCCCCGTCGCACGGCTGGCGGTGCGGGAGGGGGACCGGACCCAGCGCGGGCAGACGGTCGTCGTGATCGGGCGGGATCAGGAGGCTCGGGCTGGGCTGGAGGCCGACCGCGAGGCCCTGCGCAACGCCGAGGACGAGTTCGAACGAATCGGCCGGCTGGTGGAGCAAGGCGCCGTCGCCGGTGAGCTCCTCGACGACGCCCGCACCGAGCTGGAGCGGGCCAGGGCGACGGTGGCCGCCGGAAAGCAGCGCGCCGCGGATCACCTGGTGACCTCCCCGTGGGCCGGGATCGTCTCCAGCGTCCTCGTCCAGGAAGGAAACTACGTCGCGCCGCACACGCCACTGGTGGAGCTTTTCGACCCGGAGAGCCTGGTCATCCGCGTCGGCCTCCCCGAGTCGTCCGCCCTGTCGGTGGAGGTCGGCGCCGAGGCCCAGGTGACGTTCGACGCCATCCCCGGCACGGTCTACTCCGTGAGCGTCGAGCGCCTGTATCCCGATCTCGATCGAACGCTGCGCACGCGGACCGCCGAGCTGGCCGTACCGGACGGCCTGGCACTCGTACCGGGGATGTTCTCGCGTGTCAGCCTGGTGGTCGAGCAGGCCACCGATTCCGTGGTGCTCCCCGGGTCCGCCATCGTCACGACGCCCGCCGGCGGGCACATCGTCTACACGGTCGAGGATTCGACGGCGACGGCCCAGGCCGTGGAGTTGGGCATCGAGGATGGCCGACGCGTGCAGGTCGTCTCGGGCCTCGATGCCGGGCAACAGGTCATCGTCGGGGGCACCGCGAAGCTCCGTGACGGCAGCGCGGTGACACTCAAGCGGGGGAGTCCCGGGGAGCGACGTACCCCGACCGAATCCGCCGCCGAGACGACACCCTGTGGGCAGCAGGGCCAGCGATGAGCCTCACCGCACTCAGCACCCGCCGTCCGCTGTCCACGGCCGCGCTGGTCCTCGTGGTGCTGGTGTTGGGTACGTACAGCCTGACCCAGCTCCCGGTGGACTTCCTCCCGAGCATCACCTACCCGTTGATCAAGGTCCACATCTGGTGGAGCGGGGCCACCCCCGAGGAGGTCGAACGGCAGATCGCCGATCCTGTCGAGCGCGAGATGTCCACGGTGGACGGCCTGGACTACCTGGAGTCCTCGTCCATAGAGGGGATGTACACGCTGCAGGCGAACTTCCGATACGGCACGGACGTGGACGTCGCATACCAGGATGCACTGGCTGCCATGTCCCGGGTCGCTCGGGATCTGCCACGGGACATCGAGCCGCCCGTCGTGATCAAGGCCGATCCGTCCCAGCTCCCGGTGATGCAGCTCACGGTGAGCTCGGAACGATGGGACCTCGTCCAGCTCCGGGAGTGGGTCGACAACTGGCTCCGTGACCAGCTCATCGCCGTGCCGGGCGTCGCCGGGACCGAGGTCGTCGGCGGCCTGGCACGGGAGATCCGCGTACACCTGGACCCGCTGGCGCTCGAGCGTCATCATCTGGACGTCGACACCATCGTCCAGCGCCTGGCGCAGGAGAACGTGGAGCTCGCGGCCGGCCGGATCACCGCCGAGCATCGGGAGTACATCGCCCGCACCACCGGCGAGTTCCAGTCCCTCGACGAGATCCGCGACGTGGTGCTGTCCAGGAAGGGCGAGGCTCGGTTGAGGCTCGGCGACGTGGCCACCGTCGCGGACGGGCACGAGGAGGCCCGGGTCATCACCCGCCTCGGCGGCCAGCCCTGCGTCAAGCTCAGCGTGCTCAAACAGGCCGACGCCAACACCGTGGCAGTGGCCCACGACACCGCGGAGCGCCTGGAGCAGCTTGGTCCGGTGCTGCCCGGAGGGATCGATCTGGGGATCGTGGAGAACCAGGCGGACTACGTCGAGGACGCCCTACACGGGGTGCGCAACGCCGCGCTGGAGGCCGTGATCCTGCTCGTGTTGATCATGGCGTTGTTCCTAGGCGACTGGCGCCAGGTGGTGGCCATGACCTGGGCCTTGCCCTTCACCCTGGTGGGCAACTTCGCCTGGATGCACCTGGCCGGGCTGTCCCTCAACATCTTCTCGCTGGGGGGGATCGTGATCGCCATCGCGGTCGATCTCGACAACTCCATCATCGTGATCGAGAACATCACCCGCCTGCGGCGCGAGCACCCGGAGATGGACACCGCCCGGCTCGTGGTCACCGCCGTGGGCGAGGTCGCCAGCTCCGTGATCGCCTCGACGCTCTCCTTCCTGGCGCTGTTCCTGCCGTTCCTGCTGGTCCCTGGCCTGGCGAGCCTCCTGTTCCGGGAATTAGTGCTGGTCATCGCCGGTGTGATGAGCATCAGCCTGATCAATGCGCTCGCCGTCACCCCTATGCTGATGGCCCTGCTACTGCGCCACGCGCCGGCCCGGCCGCACCCGTCGAGGTCCGAACGCTTTGTCCACGTCGTGGCCGGGGTCTACGGCCGCTCCCTCGGCAAGGCCCTGCGCCACCGGATCGCGGTCGGGGCGCTGTTCGTGCTGTTCCTCGCGGGCGCGCTGGTGTCCCTGAGTAGCTTGGGATCCGAATTCCTGCCGCGGATGGATCCCGGCTTCCGCAGCCCTGATCACACGCACCCGCGAAACCCCTTGAGATCAGGG
>CAZOYV010000180.1:0-18388 GCA_964584075.1 uncultured Rickettsiales bacterium
GTGTTGTGTAGTTGTCAGCTCCAACTACACAACACGCGACTTGACCCCGGAATCACGCGACTTGACCCCGGAATCGGAATGACCCCGGAATTTCCCAGCGACACCGGATCGCCCGCGAGGTCGAGCGCGCCGACGGCAACTGGGCCGCCGGCCGGGCCATCGGCCGGGCCGCAGCAACCTCCATCGCATCGCCAAGAGACCGGGGATGAAGTGACCCGCGTCCAGGCTTGCGTTCCTGCCAGGCCAAACTTAGCCGTGACGAAGGAAGGCCAAGGGAGGAGGTGCGCCGTGCATCACCAGATGACCAAGATCGTGTGCTCCTGGTGCGACGAGTCGTTGACCCGCGACGAGGTCGCCCAGGGTGCCGAGCTGACGTGCTCCCAGTGCGAGGACGACCCGCGCCGGGACCGCAAGGACAGGACCATCTACAAGGAGGTGGAGGACGAGATCGACGACTGATCCGGCGTCGGCGAGGTGACCATGGACGTGCTGGAGACATGCCTCTACGCCAGCGATCTGGCCGGGGCGAGGGAGTTCTACGAGGGTGTGCTGGGGCTGGAGTGCTTCGCCTTCCGGCCGCCGCGGCACGCGTTCTTTCACGCCGGAAACGGGGTGTTCCTGGTGTTCAACCCGGACGTGACCCGTGAGGGTGGACAGCTGCCCGCCCACGGGACCACCGGCAGCGGTCACGTCTGCTTCCGGGTACCCGCCGCGGACCTCGACGAGTGGCACCTGCGGCTGCAGCGGGCCGGGGTCGAGGTGCAGGAGGCGAGCTGGGACGGCGGGCACAGCCTGTACGTGCGCGATCCGGCGGGCAACCTGGTGGAGCTGGCGCCGGCGTCGATCTGGGGCCTGGAGGACCGGGCGGGCGCATGATGCTGCTCGTCGACACCGACCGCGACTGGGCGGCGGACGCGCTGCGGGCGGGGCTGCAGGACGTGGAGTCCCTGCGCGGGACCGTGCTCGACCACATGCTGCTCAACCGCGACGACGTGGTCTTCACGCCGTACCTGGCGTTCAACTCCCGCGAGGCCAACGAGCGGGTCTTCGAGGCCACGGCGGACAACATCTGCCGCTTCCTCGAAGGTCGCCCGGTTCACGTCGTGGGCTGACCGGCTACCGGCCGACCCCGCTGGCAGAGCACCGAGAGAGTCGTTAGTCCATGGACACGGGCCTCGATCCCGGGGGGGACAGGAGGAGCCCATGGACAACCACGAAACCAATGACCGCGTGTTCTGCTCGTTGTGCGGCGACGATATCGGCGTCGAGCAGGTCGAGGCCGGAGAGGAGATCGACTGCGACCGCTGCCGGGAGATGGCATCCGATGAGCGTGAGCGGCGGATCGTCCACGCCGAGTACGACGGCCGCGGGTATCGGATCCGCTAGGACGAGGGAGGCGCCATGAGCCACCCGACGACCGGCTCGCGCCCGTTCCAGCGGACCATCGCGGGTGCCCGCGAGATCGCCGCGCGACAGGCGGGCGTCACCGCCGAGGAGGACCGCGAGCGTCGCGCGGCGATCCGGCGGCTGTTGCACGAACAGGACGCCGTGCTCGTCGCCCACTACTACACGGACCAGGCGCTGCAGGAGCTGGCGGAGGAGACCGGCGGCTGCGTGGCGGACTCGCTGGAGATGGCTCGCTTCGGCCACGATCACGAGGCCACGACGCTGGTCGTCGCCGGCGTGCGCTTCATGGGCGAGACCGCCAAGATCCTCAACCCCGAGAAGCGCGTGCTGATGCCCGAGCTGGACGCCACCTGCTCCCTCGACATCGGCTGCCCGATCGGGGAGTTCGCGCCGTTCTGCGACGCCCACCCGGACCGCACCGTGGTGGTCTACGCCAACACCAGCGCCGCGGTGAAGGCGCGGGCGGACTGGGTCGTGACCTCGGGGGTCTCGCTGGACCTGGTCCGCCACCTGCACGAGCGGGGCGAGCGGATCCTGTGGGCCCCGGACAGGCACCTGGGGTCGTACATCCAGGAGCGGACCGGCGCGGACATGTTGATGTGGGACGGCGCGTGCGTCGTGCACGACGAGTTCAAGGCTCGCGAGCTGGTCGAGCTGCACGAGCGGATGCCCGAGGCGGTGGTCCTGGCCCACCCCGAGTCCCCCTCCGAGGTGCTCGAGCTCGCCGACGAGATCGGCTCGACGACACAGCTGATCGCCAGCGTGCAGCGGCGCCCGGAGCCGACCTTCATCGTCGCCACCGACCGGCGCATCTTCTACAAGATGCAGCAGGCCGCGCCGGACAAGACCCTGGTCGAGGCGCCCACGGCAGGGATCGGAGCGACGTGCCTGTGCTGCGCCCACTGCCCGTGGATGGCGATGAACGGGCTGCGCAACCTGCAGCGCGTGCTCGAGACCGGCGACCAGGAGATCGTGATCGACGAGCAGGTCCGGCGCCGGGCGCTGATCCCCCTGGAGCGCCTGCTCGACTTCGCCCGCGACCACCGGGTCGACATCGCCTCGTGCGCGACGGTGTGACGGATGCGCCGCCGCACGCCGTCGCGGGAGGTCCGCCACGAGGTCGTCGACGGGGTTCGCTTCCGGGTCACCGACGGCGGGCTGATCTACGACCCGGCGCCGGTCTGCACGGCGCACAGGTATCCGTGCGCGGAGTGCCGGGTGTGCCTGCACTGCGCGGAGTCGAAGTGCGGGCCGTGCCGGGGGCGATCGGTCGCCCGCGATCGGGCGATTCGGAGGGGCCGAGACCAGCCGTAGGTTGATATACTTCGCGGCCATGGGTGAGGGGCTCGACGATACAGGTGGAGCCGGGGCGTCCCTCGGCGTCACGTACGGCAAGTACCGGGTCGTGCGCCAGATCGGCGAGGGGGCGTTCGGGCGGGTCTACGAGGCCGTGCTGCCCGGGCCGATGGGGTTCACCAAGAAGGTCGCGCTCAAGAAGATCCGGTCCCACCTGGTCAAGAAGGACCCGCGGTTCATCAAGTCGCTGGTCAACGAGGCGCGGATCGGCGGGCTGCTGCACCACCCCAACGTGGTGGGGATCCTCGAGTTCGGCGAGATCGAGGGCAGCTACTTCCTGGCGATGGACTACATCGAGGGGGCGACGCTGACCGACATCCTGGCGCTGTGCCGCCAGCGCAAGCTGTTGCTGCCGCGCTTCGTGGTGGTCGATCTGGCCAGCCAGATCTGCAAGGGGCTCCAGTACGCCCACCGCCTGCGCGACCCCGAGCGCGGTCCGCTGCACCTGGTCCACCGCGACCTCAAGCCGTCCAACATCATCGTCGACGAGCAGGGGGTCGCGCGGATCCTCGACTTCGGCATCGCCAAGGCCGCCTCGAACCTGTTCAACACGACCCACACCGGGATGATCAAGGGCACGCCGCGCTACATGTCGCCCGAGCAGATCGCCGGCGAGCCCAACCTCACGGCGCGCTCCGACATCTTCTCGATGGGGGTCGTACTGTACGAGATGATCACCGGGCGGGTGCTGTTCTCGGCCCACTCGATGGCGTCGCTGGTGCACAACATCCTGCTGCAGGTCCCGGAGTACCAGCTCGACGCCGCCGAGGTCTGCTTCCCGGGGTGCAAGCCGGTGCTCGAGCGCTGCCTGCAGAAGGACCCGGCCGACCGCTACGGGAGCGCCACCGAGCTGCTCGCGGCGATCCAGGAGATGGGCCGGCCGTACCCGCCCGAGGCCGACATGGCCGACGTGGTCGGGCGGCTGCTGCCGGAGATCGAGCAAGCCGAGGACGAGGACTTCGAGGACACCGACGCGTTCCTCGCGGCGACCCAGGGCAAGGACTACGAGCCGGGCAGCGACGGGCGGCCGGACCGCCAGTTCACGCCGATCGCGCCGCCGGAGCCCACCTCGGCGGGGTGGGACCGCTTCGCCGAGGAGTTCACCGGGATGGGCGACGACGTCGACACCCTGACCGGCGAGCGGGTCACGCGGGCGCTGCCCTCGAGGGGGGTGGTGGGCGCGGAGGAGCTGCCGTCGGGGCCGCAGCGCGGGGTGTCGTCCTCGGGGGAGTCGAGCTCTGCCGGCGCGGGCTCCGGGGGCGCCCCGGCACCGCGCAACACGCCGGCGCTGACCTACGTCGCGATCGGGCTGAGCATCGGGCTGGCGGCGCTGGTGGTGGTGCTGCTGGTGCTGTACGTCTTCCCGCCCGGGGGAGGCGACGCCGGGACCGAGGTGCCCACCGAGGAACCGATCGTCGAGGTCGAGCCGGTCGAGCCGTCGGAGGCCGACCCGGCGCTGTTCGACATCGTCCACATCTTCGTGCACTCCACGCCGGACGGCGCCTCGGTGGCGTACCTCAGCGAGCGCGGGGAGATGGCGCTGGGGACCACGCCGCTGTCGATCGATCTGGCGGTGGAGAAGGACCGCGAGGGCGACGAGCTCGGGTTCGTGCTGCGCAAGGCGGGCTACGAGGACGAGCGCGTCAGCGACGACGTCGAGAAGGGCCGCGTCGAGATGGTGGTGGCGATGCGGCGGGCCCGCAGCACGCGTCCCACCAGCGGCGTGTCTCCGTCCACCCCGACGCCCGCCCCCGTGGAGGAGGTCGCGACGCCGGAGCCCGCGACCCCCGCCGCCGAGGAGCCTGCCCCGGCGGGCGGCGAGGAGGACGGCTTCAAGGCCAACCCCTACGACTGAGCGCGGGGCGATCCACGCTCAGCGACGGCGGCGGCGGACCAGCCCCGTCCCCGCCAGCAGCAGCGCCAGCGCGCCGGGCGCGACCGCGGCCGTCCCGGCGATGTTGTTCTCGCAGTTGCAGCCGCCGCTGCCGTCGCCTGCGGAGTCGTCGTCGTCGCCCGCGGAGTCGTCGTCGGCCGCGTCGTCGTCGGCCGCGTCGTCGTCCGCGACGTCGTCGTCGCCCGCGGAGTCGTCGTCGCCCGCGGAGTCGTCGTCGCCCGCGGAGTCGTCGTCGCCCTCCTGGGCCGCCGCCAGCGTCGCCGGCCCGCACAGCAGCGCCAGCGCCGCGATCAGGATCAACCAGGTGTTCTTCATCGTCTCGTCCTCCGTGCCCCACGTTCATTGCCCGAGGTGGTTGCAGGAGCGGTGCCAGCGAGGCGAGGGGGGAGGAACGTAGGTGAGGGGCGTTGTGTCGTAACCCGTTGGAATCAAAGAAAGAATGCTGCGGTCCGGGGCGGACCGGGCATTTGGGGGACCGGGCCGCGCGGTGCCTGGCGCGCCGGGGCCGCTCGCGGACACGCGAGCCCCTGCGGTCCCGAAAGGTCGTCTCGGACCCGGGACCGGTCGTACCCGATCCGCTAGCGGGGCGGGTCCTCGAGGACCCGGCGCAGCGCGTCGCACATCACCGAGACGGTGTACGGCTTCTGCAGGAACCCGTCGGGGCGGTCCTCGTCGAACCGCTCGGTGGCCTCGCTCTCGCCGAACCCGCTGCTGACCAGCACCCGCGCCGCCGGGTCGATCGCGCGCAGCGCGCGGAGCGTGGCGCGCCCGTCCGGCTCGGGCATCGTCCAGTCCAGGATCACGCCCGCGATCCCCTCGCCGTGCTCGCGATACAGGCGCTCCGCCTCGCGCCCGTCGGCGGCGGTGAGCACGTCGTACCCGCAGCTGTGCAGCATCCGCGAGACGACCTCGAGCACGGTGGGCTCGTCGTCGACGAGCAGGATCGTGCCGTGCCGGCGGCCGGGTGCCGGGTCCACCGGTGCGTGACCCTCGGGCGTGGCCTCCGCCTCGCCCTCCACCGCCGGGAACAGGACGCGGACGCTGGTCCCCTCGCCGGGCGCGCTGTCGACCTCGATCACGCCGCGGTGGGTGTGGACGATCCCGTGGACCACGGCCATCCCCAGCCCGCGGCCGGTGAACTTGGTCGAGTAGAACGGGTCGAACATCCGCGACCGCGTCTCGGCGTCCATCCCCGAGCCGGTGTCGGTGACCTGGACGAACCCGTAGACCCCCTCGGAGCGCTCCTCGCCGGGGGCCAGCCGCGCCAGCTCGCGGGCGGAGAGGGCCCGCGCCCCGACGGAGACGCGGATCACGCCGCCGCCCTCGCCGAGGGCGTCGGACGCGTTGGTCACCAGGTTCATCACCACCTGGCGGATCTGGGTCGCGTCGGCCTCGATCGCGGGCACCTGCTCGCCGAGATCGAAGCGCAGCGCGCCCTTGGTCGGCACCATCGACTCCAGCAGGTGGCCGAACTCCTCGACCAGCCGCCGCAGGTCGACCCGCGACGGCGTGACGTGCCCCCTGCCCGCGTAGGCCAGCATCTGCCGCGCAAGGTCGGCGGCGCGCCGCGCGGCCTTGCCGATGTCCTCGAGGCCCTCTCGCGCCGGGGAGTCCGCCGGGAGCCGCTGCATCGCCAGGTCCGCGTTGCCGAGGATCCCCATCAGCAGGTTGTTGAAGTCGTGGGCCACGCCGCCGGCGAGCACGCCCAGGCTCTCCATCTTGTGGGCGAACTGCATCCGCTGCTGCAGCTCGCGGCGGGCCTCCTCGGCCTGCCTGCGGGCCGTCACGTCCTTGGCGATCCCGACGATCCGCACCACGGCACCGTCGGGATCGCGCACCGCGTTGCCGCTGTCCTCGATGTGGCGGATCTCCCCGTCGGGCCGCCGGATGCGGTACTCGAAGCGCACCCGATCCGCGCCCCCCGCGAGGGCCAGCCTCCAGGCCGCGTCGACCTCGGGCCGGTCCTCTTCGAGGATCGTCGCCGACCACTCGTGGGGGTCGTCGTACAGCACGTCCACGGGGCGGCCCCAGACCGCCTCGAACGCGGGGCTGACGTACTCCATCCGCTCCGGGCCGACGCCGTGGATCCAGAACACCTCCTGGACCGTCGCGGCGATCAGCCGGAAGCGCTCCTCGCTGCGCCGCAGCTCGCGCTGCACCCGCCGGGTCTCGGACAGGTCCAGCAGCGCCACGACCATGCTGTCCTCGTCCAGCAGCCCCGCCCGCAGCAGCAGCTCCTTGTCGCTGCCGTCGGCGCACCGCACGCGGTAGTACACGTCGCGCCCGGGCTGCGAGACGTCCCGCTCCCAGTTGCCCATCACCACCGCGCGGTACTCGGGATCGGGGTACGCCCGCCGCAGCCAGTCCCCGACGGTGGGGACGTCGTCCAGCGTGTAGCCGGTGATCGCGGTGAACTCCTCGTTGACCACCAGCACCTCGCCGGCGGCAGACGTGGACGCCACGACCACGCCGCACGGCAGGTGGTGGAACGAGCGCCGGATCGCCTCGATATCTTCGTCGCGTCGCATCGTGCCGGCCGGCCCCCTCACAGGGGGAAGAATACGGGCGCGAGCAGCACCGTGGCCACCCCGATCAGCAGCTGCAGCCCGATCCCGGCGCGCAGGTAGTCGGCGAACCGGTACCCCCCGGGGCTGAGCACCATCGTGTTGACCGGCGACGCCACCGGCGACGAGAACGCGGTGGAGGCCGCGATCGCGATCACGATCAGGTAGGTGCGCGGGCTGACGTCCATCTGCAGCGCGGTCTGCAGCGCCACCGGCGCGACCAGCACGGTCGTGGCGGTGTTGGAGATGAACTGGCTGGCCAGCGAGGTGAACGCGAACAGCGCGGCCATCACCACCAGCGGCCCCAGCCGGCCCAGCGAGCCGATCAGGGCCTCGACCATCAGGTCCATCCCGCCGGTGCTCTGCAGCGCGGTGGCCATCGGCAGCATCGCGGCGATCAGCACCAGCGACTGCCACGACATCGAGCCGTAGGCCTCCTCCATCGTCAGGCAGCGGGTCAGGATCATCAGCACCGCCGCGACGAGCACCGCCACCACGGTGGGCACGAGCCCCAGCGTCATCACGACCAGCATCGCCACCAGGATCGCGATCGCCACGTACGACCGCGGCGTCAGCCCGGGGCCCGCCCGCTCCCCGGGCGGCTCGCCGACCACCACGAAGTCGCGCTGCTGGTGGCGCAGGGTGCGGATCCGCTTCCAGTCGCCCTGGACCAGCAGGGTGTCGCCGAAGCGCAGCGGGACCTCGGCGACGTCGCCGACGACGGGCGTGCCCATCCGCAGCAGGGCCAGCACGTTGACGTCGTAGCGGTCGCGGAACTCCAGCTGCCGCAGCGACTTGCCCAGCAGCCGCGAGCGCGGGGGCAGCAGCACCTCGGCGAGCCCCACGTCGTCCAGCGCGGCGGCGGCGGCGCCGGCGTCCGGGGTCGGCAGCGCCAGCACCGCCTGCTCGTCACAGAACCGCCCCAGCTGCTCGGGGGTGCCCTGCAGCAGCAGCTCGTCCTCGGCGCGCAGCTCGGTGCCGGGCTCGATCTCCGGCAGCGGGCGGGGGGTGCGGCTGCCCACCGGGCGGCGCAGCAGCTCCACCACGGTCAGCTCGTAGCGCCGTCGGATCGCGGCCTGCTCGACGGTGCGGCCGACCAGCGGCGAGTCGGGCCCGATCCGGACCTGGAACAGGTGCCCGGGCAACCCGTAGGCCGCCGCCAGCTCGGACACCGTGACGAGCTCGGCCCCGCCGGCTCCGCCGGGCGCCACCGAGGCCGCGGCCGGCGCGCGGTCGGGCAGCAGCCGGCGGCCGATCAGCGCCATGTAGCCGACCCCCAGCGCCAGCATCACCAGCCCGATCGGGGTGAACGCGAAGAACGAGAACGGCTGCTGCCCCGCGGCCTCGAGCTCCTGGCTGACCACCAGGTTCGGCGGCGTCCCGATCAGGGTCAGCATCCCCCCCAGCAGCGACGCGAACGCCAGCGGGATCAGCAGCCTGGCCGCCGTCGTCCCGGCCTTGCGCGCCAGCGCCACCACCGCGGGCAGCAGGATCGCCACCGTCCCGGTGGAGCTCATGAACGCCGACAGCCCGGCGACGACGAGCATGATCACCGACGTCACCCGCGCCGGGTGGGTCCCCGTCAGGCGCCCCAGGACCGCCGCCAGCGCCGCGGCGACCCCCGTGCGCAGCAGCCCCCCGCCGACCACGAACAGCCCGGCGATGATCAGCACCAGCGGGTCGGCGAACCCCGCCAGCGCCTCGGCGGGCGACAGGACGCCGGCGACCAGCAGGGCCATCAGCGACAGCAGCGCGACGAGGTCGAGGCGGAGCTTGTCCAGGGCGAACAGGGCGACGGTAACGCCCAGCACGCCGAAGACGAACCAGGTCTCCCAGGTCATGTGGATCAGGAGTGTGACAGAGTCCTACAGATGATCGTAGGGGTAGGGCTCCTCGGAGGCCTCGCCGCCGCCGCCGCCGAGCTCGTCGAGGTCGTCGCCGAACGCCTCGTCCTCGAAGCGGAACACCCGGAAGCGCTCGCCGAACTGCTGTACGAAGTACAGGTTGTAGCTCCACATGAACACGCTCAGCGGCAGCAGGATCACGCTGCCGAGGTAGGGCAGCGCGGCGATGCAGCAGGTCAGCAGCGTGGCCAGGATCGCCACGATCGCGACGCCCACGCCGAGCACGATCTTCATCAGCACGTACAGCACGATCGTCCCGGTGTTGCCCGGCAGCAGGTCGCTCTTGACGATGCCCCACGCCTCGCCGATCGTCGCGTCGTTGGCGTACATCGCCGGCACGATCAGGTCGCCGATCACGAAGCTGATCACGCCGATCACCAGCACCAGGAGCAGGATCAGGCCGGTCCACCCCAGGATCGCGCCGATCATGCTCATGATCTCGGCGCCGCTCTCGAGCGTCGGCCACATCATCATCAGCAACGCCAGCGACATCGCCACGATCACCAGGAACGTGACCAACCCCAGCGCGAACTTGACGACGAACAGGCTGTTGCCCAGCGCCCGGTACTCGCGCCACGGCTCCTTGACCGCCCCGCGGTTGCGCGCGATGCCGTCGATGAACATGAACGTGCCGCGCGCCTGCAGCCAGGCGAACACCGCCATCAGCACGACGATCAGCAGCAGCACGACCAGCCCGATGGCCACGATCAGCCCGATGTGATCCTCGATCCAGGGGAAGACCTCCCCCTCGAAGTCCGGCATCGAGCTGCTGCGGTTCTGCTGGCTGGGGTTGTTGAAGTTGCCCCCGCCCTGCCCGAGGCTCGCCAGGAACGCGCAGAAGCCGAGGACGAACCACTTCTTCAGATCGAACGGCTGGAACAGGATGCGGACCATCCGCTCCCAGGCCTGGGTGATCGGAGTGGTGACGGAGATCTCGTTCACGGCTGCTCCCTCCCGGGGCCCCACGGCGTGCTCTCCACGCCGTCGGGCCCGACACGCACCGCAGTGTACGCCCCCGGTGGGGGTTCATTCCCTCCCTCGTTACGTTGCGGTTACGCGGGACCGGCGGGCGGCACCCTACGCTGGGTCCACGGGGATCGCGCGCCCCGGGAGGACTCGACCATGCACCACGCCATCGCCCGCCTGGCCCTCGCCTCGTTCCTGGTGGTCCTGCTCGGCAACGCGGCGCCGGTGCCGGCGTACGCGCCGCACCCGGTCGCCGCGATCCCGCTGGCGACCAACGTGATCGTGCCGCAGTCGCGGGCGTTCGCGCTGTCGGGGGTCGGGCAGATCGAGATCACGGACGTCACCGTCGGGGTCGTGATCCAGGACCAGGCGGCGACGACGACGATGGACATCTCGCTGGCCAACCGCGGGGGCGGGATGCAGGAGGCGGAGCTGCTCGTGCCGGTGCCCGACGGGGCGGTGGTGCGGGGGTTCGACTTCGAGGGCGCCGGGGCCGAGCCGTCGGCGCGGCTGCTGCCGGTGACCGAGGCCACCGCGACGTACGAGTCGATCGTGGCGAGGATCCGCGACCCGGCGCTGCTGGAGTTCGCCGGCCACGACCTGGTGCGCAGCTCGGTGTTCCCCGTGCCGGCGGGGGGCACGCAGAAGGTGCGGCTGACCTACGAGCACCTGCTGCCGGCCGAGGGCAACCGGGTGGACTACGTGCTGCCCCGCAGCGAGTCGCTGGCCCACGACCTGCCGTGGACGGTGCACGTCCAGATCGAGTCCAGCCAGCCGATCGCCACGGTGTACTCGCCGAGCCACGAGATCGACACGGTGCGCGGGGCCGGCGGGCGGGTCTCGGTGAAGCTCGCCGAGGGCGCGCGGACGGTGCCGGGGGCGCTGCGGCTGTCGTACCTGCTGGAGCAGGACGGCGTCGCGGCGACGCTGTTCGCCTATCCCGACGGGCCCGACGGGGGGTACTTCCTGATGCTGGCCGGGGTGCCCGAGCTCGGCGCCGGGGAACGGACGGCGGTGCGCCGCGAGGTCACGCTGGTGATCGATCAGTCGGGGAGCATGGGCGGCGACAAGATCGAGCAGGCCCGCGAGGCGGCGCGCCAGGTGGTCGCCGGGCTGGCCGACGGCGAGCGGTTCAACGTCATCGCCTACAGCGACACCGTCTCGCCGTTCGCCGCCGAGGCGGTGGAGAAGTCCGACGAGACCGAGCAGCTCGCGCGGGTGTTCCTCGACTCGATCCGCGCGCAGGGGGGGACCAACCTCCACGACGCGCTGATCGAGGCGCTGCGCCCCGAGCCCGAGCCCGAAGTGCTGCCGATGGTGCTGTTCCTCACCGACGGGCTGCCCACGGTGGGGGTCACCTCCGAGGTGGCGATCCGCGAGGCGGTGGCGAAGGCCAACGCCCACGAGCGCCGGATCTTCTGCTTCGGCGTGGGCTACGACGTAAACGCGCCGCTGCTGGACGAGCTGGCCGGCGAGTCGCGGGCCACGGCCGAGTACGTGCTCCCCGACGAGGACGTCGAGCTCGAGGTCGCGTCGGTGTTCCGCCACCTCTCGGGGCCCGTGCTGGCCGGCACCGAGCTGCGGTTCCTCGACGCCGCCGGGCGCGAGACCCCCGGGCGGGTGCTGGACGTGCTGCCGCGGCCGATCCCCGACCTGTTCGACGGAGACCAGCTGGTGCTGCTGGGGCGCTACTCCGGCCACGAGCCGCTGCACGCCACGCTGACCGGCGACTACCTGGGGCGCCCGCGGACGTTCCTGTTCAAGTTCGAGCTGGACGCCGCGACCACCCGCAACGCGTTCGTGCCGCGGCTGTGGGCCAGCCGCCGGATCGCGCTGCTGGCCGACGAGGTCCGGCAGCTCGGCGCGGACCCCGCGGCCGTGGCGCTGGCCTCCACGGCGGTGCCGCTGAACGCCGCCGGCTACCCGATCCACTCGGCGTACGTGTCCCCCGCCGCGGTGACGCCGTCCGTCGCGCTGGACCCGCGCGTCGACGAGCTCGTCGACGAGATCGTGCGGCTCGGCACCGAGCACGGGATCCTCACCGAGTACACCGCGTTCCTCGCCACCGAGGGCTCCGACCTGAGCGACCGCGACGCGGTGCTGGCCCAGGCGCGCCACAACTTCCAGTCCCGCGCGATGGGGACCCGCTCCGGCGTGGGCGCGGTCAACCAGTCGATGAACTACAACGCCCAGGCCCAGCAGTCGGTGCTCAACCCGGGCAACGAGTTCTACGACGCCAGCATGAACCGGGTGCAGGTCACCACCGTGCAGCAGGTCAACGACCGGGCTTTCTTCCAGCGCGGCGAGCGGTGGGTCGACAGCCGCCTGGTGGAGCGGGACACCCCCGAGGCCGGGGCCCGCACCGTGGCGTTCGGCTCCGACGAGCACCTCGAGCTGGCCCGCACGCTGGCCGCCGAGGGGCGCGGCGGCGTTGTATCCTTGCCCGGGGAGATCCTGCTGGTGGTCGACGGCGAGACGATCCTGATCTCCTACTGAGCGCGAGGGGCGGACGATGGCACGGCGCACGGTGCTGGTGGTCGAGGACGACGGGGCGATCCGCGAGGGGATGGTCGACTCGCTGCAGTTCGAGGGCTACGCCACGCTCGAGGCCGCCGACGGCCGCGCCGGGATGGAGCGGGCGCTGACCGGCGGCTACGACCTGATGCTGCTGGACCTGGTGCTGCCACACCACGACGGCTTCGAGATCCTGGCCGAGACGCGCAAGGCGCGGCCCACCGTGCCGGTGATCGTCCTCACCGCGCGCGGGGCCGAGTAAGGACCGCGTGCGCGGGCTGAAGATGGGCGCCGACGACTACGTCGTGAAGCCGTTCAGCGTCCGCGAGCTGCTGGCCCGCGTCGAGGCGGTGCTGCGCCGCTCCGCCGAGCGGCCGCTGGACCTCGACGCGCTGGACTTCCCCGGCGGGAGCGTGGACCTCACCACCGCCGAGGTTCGCTTCGAGGACGGCGGGGCCGCCGAGCTGAGCGAACGAGAGCTGGAGCTGCTGCGCTACCTGGCGGTCAACCCCGGCCGCGCCGTGTCGCGCGACGAGATCCTGGAGCGGGTGTGGCGGGTCAACCCGCGGGCGATCGTCGAGACCCGCACGATCGACATGCACGTCGCGCGGCTGCGCGAGAAGCTGCGCGACGACCCGTCCGAGCCGCGCGTGATCCGCACGGTGCGCGGCAAGGGCTACCGCTTCGTCGGCGGGACGGGGGGTGGATGAGCCGATCGTGGCGGATGCTGGCGATCGTCGGTGCCTGCCTCGCGGTGGTGCTCGCCGCGATGGGCTGGATGACCGCGCGCCTGATCCAGCTCGATCGCGCCGAGGGCGAGGCGCTGGCCGAGGCCGCCGTCGAGGAGAGCGTTCGGCTGTCGCTGTGGCGGATGGACTCGGCGCTGGCGCCGATCGTCGCGCGGGAGAGCGCGCGGCCCCACTTCGTGTACGAATCGTCCTATCCGGCGTTCCGCGCCCGCGGGCTGGTCTCGGCCGAGGCGGTCGACAACGAGACCCCGGTCCCGTCGCCGCTGCGCAGCGAGGCGCCGCCGTTCGTGCTGCTGTACTTCCAGGTCGGCGACGACGGCGTGCCGACCTCGCCCCAGGTGCCGAGCGACGGCGGCGGCGACCCGGCTGCGGTGGCGCGGCTGGACGAGCTGCGCGGGTGGATCGACACGGACGCCGTGGCCGAGGCGCTGGCCGCCACCGGCGAGGACTCGCTGCTGGCGCTGCGCGTCCCCGAGGCCAGCTCGACGACCACCGAGTACAAGCCGGTGACGGTGCGGGTCGCCTCCGATCCGGGAGAGGCCCCACCGCCGGCGGACGATGCCGTCGCCGCCGTGGAGCCGGCTGCTCCCGACGACCCGCCGCCTCGGCAGGCCGATCCCCAGGAGCAGCTCAACCCGTCCAACATGATGCAGGTCCAGCGCGCAGAGGAGCTGGTGCGCCAGGGCAACGAGGTCGCCGAGCCGCAGCAGGCCGCCCCGGCCCAGGTCGCCGGCAACCGCTACAACCGCGGCGGGTGGAGCCGCGACGCCCCGCTCGGCGTGGCCGGGGAGCCGACCCCGGCGGCGCCCGACGCCCAGCAACTGCTCAACGCCCAGGAGTTCGTCGCGCGGGCCAGCGTGGGCACCGAGACGGTGGTCTGGCAGCAGTCGGCGGTCAACACCTACATGCCCGCCTCGGAGCTGGTCACCGGCTTCGTGATCCCGCTGTGGATCGAGGGCCAGCTGCTGCTCGTGCGCCAGGTCACGGTGGCCGGCGCGACCCGGATCCAGGGCTGCTGGCTGGACTGGCCGGCGATGGACGCCTGGCTGCGCGCCGAGATCGCCGACCTGCTGCCCGGCGCCACGCTGGAGCCGGTGCCCCACGACGTCGCAGAGCCCCACGGCCGGCTGCTGGCGACGATCCCGGTGCGGCTGATCCCGGGCGATCTGGCCCCGGCCGCGGACCCCGCGGCGACCCCGGTGCAGGCCACGCTGACGGTGGCGTGGCTCGCCGTGGTGGTGGCGGTGGTCGCCGCGCTCGGGCTGATGCTCGGCGTCGTGACGCTCAGCGAGCGGCGCGCCGCGTTCGTCTCGGCGGTGACCCACGAGATGCGGACCCCGCTGACCACGTTCCGGATGTACTCGGAGATGCTCGCCGGCGGGATGGTCGCCCCGGACAAGCGAGACCGCTACCTGCACACGCTGCAGCGCGAGGCCGACCGCCTGGGCCACCTCGTGGACAACGTGCTGGCCTACGCGCGGCTGGAGGGGGGGCGCAGCCGGACGCGGCTGGGCACGCTGGACGCCGCCGAGGTCCTGGACCACGTGCGGCCCCGGCTACAGGACCGCGCCGCCCAGGCGGGGCTGGCGCTGCAACTCGAGGGGGACCCCGCGGCGCGCGCGGCCCGGGTCCGCGGCGACCTGTCGGTGGTGGAGCAGATCCTGCTCAACCTGGTCGACAACGCCTGCAAGTACGCCGCCGGGGCCGAGGACCCGACCCTGACGATGGCCGTCGCCCTCGACGGCCGCCGCTGGACCGTCACGATCCGCGACCGCGGGCCGGGGATCGCCCCGGCGTTCCGCCGCAAGCTGTTCCGGCCGTTCTCCAAGTCCGCCGAGGAGGCCGCCGGATCGGCGCCGGGGGTGGGGCTCGGGCTGGCGCTGAGCCGCCGGCTGGCCCGCGAGCTGGGCGGGGAGCTGTCCCTCGACCGCGCGGTGCGCGATGGCGCCGCGTTCGTGCTCGCGCTGCCCCTCGCGTGAACCCCGAAAATCTCTAAAAAACGTTGAAAAACCAATGATTTCCATTCATTGCGGGACTCGCGTAGACTACCGACGAGGGCGCGGATGCGGGCGGGGCCGAACAGCCTGCTCGGGCACGCCCCGGGGGGGCTCGCGATGGGTGTCGGGCAAGACCACGACCGAGATCTCGGAGGGTTCGGCGACCCGGCCGCCGGCCTGCGCGTCGCCGAGCTGGTCTACGAGACCGTCTCCGAGGGCGTGATCGTCACCGATCGCGACGGCGTGATCCTGGCCGCCAACCCCGCGGCGCGCAGCATCACCGGCCTGGACGAGGGCGAGCTCGTCGGCCACCACATCCAGCGCATCCGGTCCGAACGCCACCCGGCGCGGTTCTTCCGCGAGATGGCGCTGCAGCTGCGTCGCGAGGGATCGTGGGACGGCGAGATCTGGACGCGCCACGCCGGCGGCCCGGACCGCCCGATGCAGGTCACGATCCGCACCGCGTCGGTCGACGGGGCCGACGACCGCGTGGTGTGCGTGTTGCGCGACGTCACCGAGCTGCGCCGGCACGAGGAGGCCCTGGCGTTCCAGGCCCAGCACGACGCGCTGACCGGCCTGCCCAACCGGCTGCTGCTGCGCGACCGGCTGGAGCGGGCCGTGGCCCACGCCCAGCGCAACGGGCTCCGCGTGGCGGTGATGAAGCTCGATCTGGACCACTTCCAGAACCTCAACGACACGATCGGACACGGTGCCGCCGACCGGCTGCTGCTCGAGGTCGCCCGGCGGCTCCGCGACCTGGTCCGCCGCGAGGACACCATCGCGCGCACCGGCGGCGACGAGTTCACGCTGGTGATCGAGGAGGTCGCCCACGAGGAGGCGGCGGTGATGGCCGCCGGCCGGATCATGGAGGCCTTCGACCGGCCGTTCCCGGTCCACGATCCGGCGCACCACGCCTCGGCCAGCATCGGGATCTCGCTGTACCCCGACGACGCGGACCAGCCCGACGACCTGCTGCGCAACGCCGACGTCGCGATGCACCGCGCCAAGCAGCTCGGGGCCAACCAGATCGTGGTGTTCCGCGAGGACATGAACCGCCAGATCTTCCGGCGGATGGAGATGGAGGGCGGGCTGCGGCGGGCGCTGGAGCGGGGCGAGCTGGAGGTCTACTTCCAGCCGCGGATCTGCACCACCAGCTGCGCGATCGTGGGGATGGAGGCGCTGGTCCGCTGGAACAAGCCCGGCGAGGGGATGGTGCGGCCCCACGAGTTCATCCCGCTGGCCGAGGAGACCGGGCTGGTCGTGCCGCTGGGCGAGCAGGTCCTGGAGCAGGCCTGCCGCCGGCTGCGCCGCTGGCAGCAGGGGGGGCGCGAGGACCTGCGGCTGTCGGTCAACCTCTCGGGCCGCCAGGTCCAGGAGACCAACCTGGTGGAGCGGGTCGTGCAGATCCTCGACGACACCGGGCTGCCGCCGACCTCGCTGGAGCTGGAGATCACCGAGACCGCGATCATGCACAACCTCGAGCGCGGGATGGACACCCTGTGGGAGCTGGCCGGGTTCGGGATCGAGATCTCGATCGACGACTTCGGAACCGGCTACTCGTCGCTGCACTACCTCAAGAGCTTCCCGATCGAGACGATCAAGATCGACCGCTCGTTCGTGCGCGACCTGCACCGCGACCCGTCCGACGCCGCGATCGTCTCGACGATCGTCGACCTGGCCGAGCGGCTGGGGCTGAAGGTCATCGCCGAGGGGGTCGAGACCGCGCAGCAGCTGGCGTTCTTCCGCAAGCTGCGGTGCTCGGAGATCCAGGGGTTCCTGTTCAGCCCGCCGCTCCCCGAGCAGGAGTTCGATCGCCTGCTGCGCGACGGCTTCCCCGCCGAGCTGATGCGCCGGGTGCGCGCCGAGGCGTGAGCTCGCCGGGCCCGCCCCGCGCGCGCCGCCGCCACCACCACCCGAGCCCCAGCGGCAGCAGCGCCGCCGCACCGCGCACGCCCCCCGCCGGCGCGGCGTACCGGCACTGGCAGCCCCGCAGCTCGTCGGGGTCGGTGGGCATCCACTCCTCCTCCTCGGGGGGCGGCAGGTCGAGCCACGGCGCGATCCAGTCCTCGTACAGGTCGACGCGGGTCCCGCCGCCGCCGCCGCTGCAGGCGTCCTGGTCGGGCGCGGCGGGGTACACGAACGAGGTGACCCCGGCCAGCACCCAGGCCTCGTCCTGGTACACCAGCGCCGGCCCGCCGGAGTCGCCGGCGCAGGTGTTGTGGCCCTCGGTCTCGTGGAGGATCAGATCGTGCAGCAGGGCGTCGACGGCGACGTCGGTGACGTACTTGTCGCCCATCGTGTCGCCGTCGTAGGTGTCGGTGGTGCCGAACCCGACGACCCGCAGCGACGTGCCGATCCAGCCGTCGTCGACCGGCACGGCGTTGCGCCGCACGGGCGCGACCCCGGGGATCGCGTCGAGCACCAGGATCGCCAGGTCGGCGCGGTGCTCCTCGGGGTCGTAGTCGGGGTGGACCGCGACGTCCTCGACGTCCAGCCGCTCGTCGGGGGACCACGCCGACGAGCCCAGGTAGAACCGGTCGTCGCGATCGGCGTCCCAGCCCGCGGCGCAGTGTGCAGCGGTGAGGACCGTGCGCTCGGCGATCAGCGTCCCGGTGCACAGCCCGGCCTGGCCGCCGCCGATCAGGTAGGCGCCGACCGCCGGCCACCCGTCGGTGGGCTGGCCGCCGATGATGCCGTGATGGCGGAGCGACAGCGCCCCGGGGTCCTCGCAGCCCGCCAGCGTCGCGGCGAGCACGCCGGCGGCGAGGGCCGCGCGGGCGGCGCGGCGGCGGGGTCGGGCTGGGGTCGCGGTGTGCACGGAGGATGGCCTCGGACACCATTGTATACTCGCGCGACACGCCCTCACGGGGGAGGTCTCGATGCGGTTCGACTGGGTACTGGTGGGGCTGTGCATGGCCGGCGCGCTGGCGCTGGGCTGCCCCGACGACGACGACGACACCGGCGGCGACGACGACACCGGCGGGGACGACGACACCGGCGGGGACGACGACACCGGCGGGGACGACGACACCGGCGA
>CAZOYV010000181.1:0-18134 GCA_964584075.1 uncultured Rickettsiales bacterium
GCGGAGGTGCCGGTCTCAGGACCGGCCCTCCGCTACTCTACCGCCTCCGTCCGTGCCGGCCGGGAGCGGACGGACGCGCTCTTCCTTTGCGTGGCCGTCCGTGACGGACGGCCCCCGTTCCAATCTCCGATCCCGCCCGGGAGGAGAGGTCCCCCGGCTCTCGAGGGGCGATGGGGGCGGATCGGGCACCTGGTGCGAGCGGTCCGGCGTACCGGTGGATCCAAGCCGAGGATGGCGGTCTCTACAACGCCGCGACACCCTTGCGGATCTGCTCCACCACCTCGTCGGGCTCGCAGCAGTCGCAGATCTGGTCGCGGATCTCGGGGCGGTTGAGCAGCTTGACGATCGACGACAGCAGGCGCAGGTAGCCGCGCTGCTCGCCCTCGGGGGCGCCGATCAGGATCACGATCCGGACCGGTCGGTCCTGGGGGTGGCCGAGCCACTCGATGCCGTCGCGGCACACGGCGACCGCCATCACGAAGTCGTCGAGCTCGGGGATGTGGCCGTGGGGCACCGCCACGCCACAGTCCAGCGCGGTGGACGCCATCTCCTCGCGGGTGCGGACCGCCTGCTCCAGCGCCTCGGCCCGGCGGGTCCCGCGCACCGCGCACCGGCACAGCTCGTGGATCGGGTCGGCCGCGGCGCAGTCGAGGAACGCGATGCAGCGGGGGTCCAGCAGCTCGGCGATCGTCGGCATCCGGCCTCCGTCCGCGGGGCCCGTCCGCGCGGCCCGGCTAGAACTTGGCCTGGACCAGCACGTTGAGGCCCAGCTGGCGGGCCCGCGTCTCGTCCAGCACCCGCACCTGGGTCCCGGCGTCCTCGCCGATGGTCTTGGACTGGTTGTAGTCCAGCGTGAAGCTGACCTCGGTCATCACCGCCATCATCTGGCTCAGGTCCCAGCGCAGGGTGCCCTTGAGGCTCAGGATCTGGAACGGGTCGGTCCCGGCGGGCAGGAACTCGAGATCGTTGGCGTCGCGCACCACGACGACCCCGTCGAAGGTGTTGACCAGGTCCTCGCCGCCCCTGGCCGCGGCCGGCTGCATCAGCCCGACGATGATCCCGGGGGTCAGGTGCGCCGGCGCGATGAAGTAGTCGACGCCCACGGCGCCGTAGAACTGGGGCTGGGTGTCCAGCGCCTCGCTCAGCGAGTAGTAGGGGGTCAGCCCCGGGGTGTTGAACACCAGGAAGTTGAGGCTGCGGTAGACCACGTCGGCCTTCACCCGGAAGCGGTTGATCCGCAGCTTGATGTTGGTGTCGCCGGCGGTGGCCCACGAGTTGATCGTCGACGACGCGTCGTCGAAGTCGATCGCGGTCTGGGCGATGCCGGTGAACTCGGTGGCCCACAGGAAGTGGACGCCCGAGGAGTACTCGATCTGCTCGGACGCGCGGTCCAGCGCGTCGGGGTCGTTGCGGTACAGCCGGAAGTCCACCGACTCGCCGATCTCGTCGCCGAAGTGCAGCCCGATCTGGGCCGACCCGCCGCCGGCGTAGATCGTGCTGTCCAGCTGGCTCTGGATGTCGAAGTGGCCGCGGTCGAACAGCCCGCCGTTGGCGTCGAAGAACAGCGGCCCGGCGCGCAGCCCGCCGCCCCACAGCAGCCCGTACTGGTTCTCCACCTGGTTGTCGTAGTACTGCATGATCCGCGGCTGGGTCTTGGCCCCGGCGAAGAAGTAGGCCTCCTCGAGGTCGAGGTTGAGCTTGAAGCCCGGCACCGGCCCGAAGTTGGTCGGGAAGATCCGCTCGCCGCCCCAGGTCAGGTCGTACGAGAACCCCAGCAGGAACCGCTGCGAGTCGAACGGGAACATCGTGAACGACAGGTTGGGCCCGGTCATCGCCTCGCGGTCGAAGTAGCCGATGATCTTCAGGTAGCTGCCGTCGTCCCGGATCGAGGCGTCGATCTTGCTCACCGAGGGGCCGACCTGGCCGTTGTCCGGATCGCGGAAGATCTCGAACTCGACGACCATCGCGGCCTCGGTCTCCATCCCCTTGATGAAGCCCGGCATCTTCTTGTAGAGCACCAGGTGGCTCTCGGTCACGGCCACCGTCTTCTCCGCCTCGAGCCCCTCGAAGAACAGCTCCGGGTAGGCGTTGCTCAGCCCGGGCGAGGGCGAGAAGTCCTCGGGTCCGGCCAGCAGGTTGTCGTCCCCGAAGTAGCCGGTGATCGTCGTGTCGACGAACGAGCCGGCCGCGGCGGGGGCGGCGGGGACGAGGCACAGCAGGGTCAGCAGGGGGGCAACCGCAGATCGCATCGCTTCGACTTCCGTTGGCGGTGGGACGGGACGGCTCGTGGGGGGGCCGGCGCTAGGGGGTCCAGCCCTCGAACGCGGCGGGACCGGTCGGATCGATCCGCCACTCCTCGTAGGTGTACTTGATCGGCCCGGTGATCGACGTGATCTCCTGGCCCATCGGCGGATCGGGGGTCTCGTCGCTGCTGCCGCAGTCGGTGTACTCGAAGAACTTGCTGTCCACCAGCAGGCAGCTGTCGACCTCGAAGGAGCCGTAGCCGATGTCGCCGATCGTGCCGGTCACGGTCAGGTCCTGGATCTGGGTCAGCACGCCCTCGTAGGGCTCCCAGTCCTGCACCGCGCACGGGTCGGCGATCACCTCGGGGGCCGGGGCGGGCCCGCTGCCGCTGATCACCAGGTTGTTCTCGTCCTGCAGGATCAGGTTGGAGTGGTCGTATGCCTCCTGGTACAGCGCGGTGATCGACTCGATCGTGTCGCCCGCCGCGATGGTCGGCGCCTCGACGGTGTCGAGCCAGAAGATCACGTTGATCCCGCTGTACTCCCCGCCCGCGGTCTCCTGGATCCAGAAGCCCTGGATCTCGCAGCTGGAGTAGGGCTGGGTCAGCGGGGTGCTGACGACCACGTCCTCGATCAGCACGACGGTGTCCTCGGTGACGTTGCCCTGCTGGATGTCGTAGATCGTCACCGGGTCGGGGGTCACGCCGCCCTCGACGTCCACGTCGGCCTCCATCCGCGGCATGATCTTGAACTGCTCGAACTCGTAGAACAGCGGCCCGATCACGTGGTTCACGGTGGCCTTCAGCTGGGGCTCGGCGTGGTAGAACATGTCGTCCACCAGCACGCCGTCGACGGCCCACTGGCCGTAGTTGTCGACCCCCGCGGTGACCGTCCCCGACGTCTCGATCAGGACCGACTCCCACGGCTCGTAGTCCGCGATCAGGTCGGCGGTGGTGACCTGCTCGGGGGTGACCGTCGCGCCGCTGTCGAGGACCTCGACGTTGTCCGCGCTGGTCACCGTCAGCTCGGTCATGTCGTAGAACTCGCTGACCGTCCCGCTGACGTCGATCGTGTGGCCGACCTCGATCTCCAGCATCGCCAGCACGTCGCTGTAGGTGAAGACGTACAGCCCGCTGTAGGGACCGCCATCGGGGTCCATGATGAAGAACCCCTCCTCGGCCTTGGGCGAGGTGACCACCACGCCCTCGAGGGTGACGAACTCGTCCGCGGCCACGTCGCCCTGCTGGATGTCGTAGATCGTCACGCCACCCGAGGTGTCGTCGTCGTCGCCGGCGTCGTCGTCGTCGTCGTCGCCGGGGGTCAGGTTGCAGCTCGCCCCGAGGCCCAGCAGGGCCACCAGGCAGACGACCAGGGTCGCGGGGGACGAATGGCGGAGCCAGCTCCAGATCGACATGATGCTCGAACCTCTCTCTCCGCCTCGCGCGGAGTCCTCGACTTCGTCTCAGTCCAGCTCGTAGGTCACGCCCCAGGACCGGTCCCCGCGGCGATCGAACTCGCGGGGCATCGGCGGCGGGCCGCTGAAGTGGTTCTTGGCGGCCTCGGACTCCTCCAGGCAGTCCGCGGGCCAGTTCTCGGGGGGCAGGTCCTCGCAGCCGCGGACCATCAGCGTCCACTCCACGTCGGCGGCGTCGATCTGCTTGAGCATCCCCTGCAGGTAGGCGAACTCGACGTTCTCGGGGAGCCCGTCCTCGCAGTCGAAGCGTAGCCCCGGCACGGTGTAGTTGCTGATGATCGTCAGCTGCGGAGGCTGGCCGCCGCAGTCCTGGTCGCCGACGAACACGGGCCACTGCCCGTAGTTGTCGTAGTCGTCGCAGTGCTGCGCCTCGGAGAACGCGCTGACCACGTTCTCGACCCGCACCACGCTGGACTCCCAGGCCTCGAGGTCCCCGCCGCAGAGGTCGTCGTGGGTCAGCGTCGCGGGCTCCGGGATCGCGTGGCCCGAGCTCTCGACGGTGAACGCGGGGAACGACAGCTCGGTCCACGACAGGTACTCGTCGACCTGCCCGGACAGCGACGCGAGCTTGTCGCCGACCTCCACGTCGCGGGGCCGGCTGAAGGTGAACGGGTAGATCGAGTTGTACGAGCCCGGCGGGTCGGTCACGTCGGTGACGCCGAACCCGTCGCTGGCCACGAAGGTCACGATCAGCTCGCGGTCGGCGGCGCGGACCTCCACGTAGTTGTCCACCAGCGGGGACACCGAGCCGCCCGCCGGGGACTGCTGGATCTGCGCCAGCGTCGGATCGGCGAACCGCAGCGACGGGGACAGCCCCGTGGCGTAGCTCGCGCCCTCGCGGACCGTGTCCTCGACCCAGATCCGGGTCGGCCCGAAGGACGACTTGATCTGCACCGGGACGGCCTCGGCGTGGCCCCCGCTCAGCTCCACCGTGAGCGGGTCGACGAGCACCCCCGGCCGCACCTGCAGGTGCACCTTGCCCTCGAACGACTCCATCCGCGTGGCGTCGTAGTCCAGGACCTCCATGTCGACGGTCAGCGTGGTCGGATCGTGGCTGAACGGGATCGGGTCCTCGTCGCTCCCGACGGGGTCGCCGGTGGCCTCGTTCATCGTCACCCGGATCGACAGCGGCCCCTCGGGGGGCGGCGCGGTGCGGACGCATCCCGGGAGGGCGGACAGCAGCGCCCCGACGACCCCCAGGGCGGGCACGATGGGTAGGAGTTGATCCGCGCGCACGTTCAACACTCCTCCCTAGTACACCGGCGTGATCCGGCCGTCGCTCTCGGCGAAGCCGGTGTCGGCGGGGATGCTGGGGTGGTCGAGGAAGTAGGTGATCACCGCGTCGCGCATCGAGATCCCGGTGTCGACCTTGGAGGTGTTCTGCTCCAGGACCTTGAACCCGGACCCGCCGCGGGCGATGTAGTCGTTGGTCGCCAGCTCGTACACGCCCTCGGGCACGATCGGCCGCCCGCACGCCCCGGCCGAGCAGATCTCGTTCGCCGCGCACTCGCCGTCCTCGTAGCACGGCGCCCAGCTGCCGCCGACGGTGACGTCCTCGGCGTACCCCGCCGCGCAGTTCATCACGAAGCGGGCCCCCGAGATCTGGGCCTGGGCGTTGCAGCCGCGGGACGCCGAGCGCTGGGTCGCGTAGTCCGCCAGCGCCTGGACCTCGACCCCGGAGAGCAGCATCACCACGATCGTGTTGTCGAACGGCAGGACGTTGAACATCTCCTCGCGGGTCACCGGGCCGGCCTGGATGTCGGTGCGGATCCCCAGCGAGTTGGTCAGCGCGAAGTCGGTCTCGACCCCGTGGCGGATCTGCATCGCGTGGGCCACCAGCGAGCCCAGCGGCGAGTCGCCGCCGTCGACGCCGAAGCGCCGCATCGTGTACTCGGGGTCGTCCACCTCGCCGTCGCCGTCGGTGTCGCCGGCGATCGCCACCACCTCGCCGAGATCGGTGGTGCGCTGCATCTCGGTGACGTACGGCTCCAGCAGGTGCAGCATGTCGCCGTCCTGCGGCACGGTGCTGTCCACCGGGATGATCTCGTAGTCGTGGCCGAGGATCTCGCCGTCGCGGACGATCAGGTCGAGGCGGCCGACGAACTTGGCGAACGCGCCGCTGTGGCAGACGATCACCTGCTTGCCGGGGATCACCTCGCTGCGGATCACCTTGGGCGGGTCCATCGCGATGTGCAGGTGGCCGCCCATCACCAGGTCGACGTGCTCGGAGTAGCGGGCGATGTCCTCGTCGCTGTGCAGCCCCAGGTGCGACACCACGATCACCAGGTCGACCAGCGGGTCGAGGAACTCGCCGTAACGCTCCACGGTCCACAGCACCCCGGTGACGTCCACGTCCAGCGAGTTGTCGGCCTCGCCGATCGAGACCGTGGAGTACAGGTCGCCCATCCCGATGAAGCCCAGCCGCAGGCCGTCGACGTCGACGATCGCCCACGGCGCGATGGCGTCCTCGAGGTGGCTGTTCCACGGGCTCGACGACTCGCGGAAGTCGTAGTTCGCGGCCAGCAGCGGGTACGAGACCCAGCCCTCGATCTGCTGCACGTAGTTCTCGGCGCCGCGGTCGAACTCGTGGTTGCCGACCACGACCACGTCGGGGTGCAGCTGACCCAGCGCCCGCATCTCCGCCTCGCCGCCGAAGAAGTTGTAGATCGGGGCGCCCTGCGAGATGTCGCCGGTGTCGACGTAGACCACCCGCTGGGCCTTGGCCCGCTCCTCCTCGAGGATCGTCGCCACCCGGGCGATCCCGCCGAACGGCCCCAGCGCCGGGTCGAGGCCGAGCTGCTCGTCGGTGTAGATCGGCGCGTACTCGTAGGGCAGCAGCCGGGAGTGCATGTCGCTGGTGTGCAGCAGCGTCAGGCGGATGTCGTGGCCGGTCAGGTCGGGGGCGTTGCCCTGCACGGTGCACCCCACGGTGGCCACGGCGAGGAGCATCGGGAGAGTTCGTCTGAGCACGAATATTCCAAGTAAATTCAGGTATTTAGCTGTCAATTCGACAGACGGGTGGTGGACCATAGCACGTCGCCCGCGCGGGAACAAACGAAAATCGGGCGGCGTCGGGGGGAAAAAGAAGTCCCCGGCGCTCGCCCGGCCAGCCTCTAGGCTCGGAACCTGGGCCATGGTCACGGCCGCGGCGCAGGTCGCGGCGACCGGGGATCCGGGCGGTCCGGTGGGGATCGCAGGCTGGCGCTGCCACCTTGACACGGGTGGGGGGCGCTGCGTAAATAGCTCGACTTTTCGAGCCCCCGTGTGCGCGCAGGCGGGGGCTTGGCAGTAGATGGACCCTCTTGGGAAAGGCTCGGGCACGATGAATCGGTGGATGGCGACATGCCTCCTCGCGGCGGGTACGCTCCTGGCCGCGTCCCCGGCCTCGGCCGACATCTTCCAGCACCACACCGGACAGGCGGACATCGAGCAACGCGTCGTGGAGCGCCCCCTGGTGGTGGGGAAGGGTTGGGTCGAGCTCGGCTTCGGCTTCGACTGGAAGTCCTCCAACAGCCAGTTCATCGCGGGGGACAACCCCGCGGTGATCGGGTTCACCCCGGGCACGCACTTTCAGCGCTACGACAACGACGCCCGGCTGGACTTCCGGACGTTCTCGCTGAACTTCCGCTGGGGCTTCACCAAGGGCACCGACGTGTACCTCAAGGCGCCCTTCGTGTGGAACCAGCTGCAGAACACCAACGCCACGTGCCCCGACGGCGGCCTGACCTGCGACGAGGACGAGCTGACGCCGGTGAACGTCAACACGTTCGCCATCGGCGACATGGAGATGGGCATCCTCGCGCAGCTGCTGCGGCGCCAGGACCCCGAGGGCAAGTTCAACAACGCCCTCGGCGCGCGGCTGCACATCAAGGCGCCCACCGGCATGGAGTCGCCCGGGAGCTACATCCCCAGCCCCGGCCTGATCCGGGTGCTGCCGACCGGCACCGGGACCTACAACTTCGGCCTCGGCGTCGAGTTCAAGCAGCAGCTGGCGATCGTCGCGATCAACCTGCGCGCCGGCTACAACTGGCGGGTCAGCGGCATCGCCCAGTACCTGATCGAGGACGAGGAGCACCAGTTCGCGCTGCGCATCGACCCCGGTGACAGCATCGACTGGCACGCGATCTTCCAGTTCCAGATGTCGCGCTACTTCACCCTCGGCGTCGGCGCCAGGTTCGACTACCGCTTCGCCACCAAGATCGGCCCGTCGAGCCGCGGGCTGGCGGCGTGCAAGAACTGCGACCCGATCGAGGAGAGCAAGGGCCTGTACATGGACGGCGTGGCCGAGCTCAACGTGACCCCCGACCGGGCGTTCCAGATCGACGTCAACTTCGCGTACACGCTGGGTGGCCGCCCGGCGTTCCTCGTTCCCCTCGAGGACATCAGCCCCACCCGGGGTTGGACCCTCGGCGGCGACGTGATGTACCGGTTCTAGGAAGGCGAGGACGATGACTGTGAGGAATACGCTCTCGACGCTCCTGGCCCTGGTCCTCGCGTTCGGCTGCATCGCCATCGCCCACGAGGCCAAGGCCGAGAAGTTCTTCGCGCTGTACAACTACCCGGATCTCGACTGGTACGTCATCCGCACGGAGCACTTCAACACCTTCTACCCCGTGTCCAAGAAGGGCCCGGAGACGAACCGGTTCTACGTCGACGGTTCCGACGCGGCCCGCAAGTGCGCGCTCGTCAACGAGGAGATGTACGAGCCCACCTGCAAGCAGTACGACACCTTCCTCGAGGAGACGATCAACGTCGTGATCCTCGAGCAGCCCGACGACCTGTGGGGCTACACGATCCCGAACTTCGACTGGATCGTGATCTCGTCCAAGCACGACGACATGCTGTGGCGCTGGCGCGGCCACGGGGACTGGCTGCGGCTGGTGATGTACCACGAGTACGCCCACGTCGTGAGCCTCAAGGCCGACTCGGTGTTCGCCGAGAACGGCTTCGGCTGGTACCTCTCCGCCCGCTGGCGCGACGGCGCCTACAACATCGACACCGGCGCCACGATGATCGTCGGTGACGGCGACCCGTGGTGGTGGGTCGAGGGCGGCGCCGAGTACACCTCCGAGGTCGCGGGGATCAACACCTGGAACAGCAACCGCGACATGTGGATGCGCGCCGACATCCTCGAGGGCACCCTGCTCGAGAAGGACGAGTGGGAGGACTACTACGGCAGCAACGGCGGGTTCGACGGCGAGCGCCACTACAACAGCGGCTACAACTTCGCCGTGTACCTCGAGGAGCAGTACGGCGAGGGCATCTACCAGTCGTTCGCCAAGACCCGCCGCGAGAAGGGCTGGACCGCCAACTGGGACCGGGTCGTCGAGGACACCCTCAACGTCACCGTCGAGGAGCTGCGCCAGGGCTGGATCGACTGGGCCACGGCCAAGTACAAGAAGGTCGAGGCCGACGTGATGGCCGAGCCGGCGATCGGCGCCGAGATGCGCTACACGATGCCGGACTGGGAGAAGCCCGAGGACGACGAGGACCGCATCAAGTGGGAGAAGCAGCGGTTCATCGACAAGCGCAAGGACAAGGAGGCCTCGGGCTGGATGCGGATGTTCCCGCGCTACAGCCCCGACGGCCGCTACTACGCCGACTACGACCTGCGCGGGGCCAAGCTCCGGATCCAGGAGGTGGACGAGGAGACCTGGATGCCGATCCGGCGCAAGTACCTCGACGAGGAGGAGGACGAGGAGCTGATCGGCGAGCTCGGCAAGCGCCAGGTCGCCTCGGGCTGGGCCAAGGGCACCGCGGCCAACGTATCGGGCTCGGGGCAGTACGACTGGTCGCCGGACGGCACCAAGATCGTCACCCAGTGCATGGATCACGAGGTCAGCCGGGCGGCCCACGCGACGAAGTTCTACACGTACCCGCGCGGGTACGCCTGGAACAGCCTGTGCGTCTCCGAGGTCACGGAGGACGAGGAGGGCGAGAAGCTGCAGATGGCGGTGCTGCACCGGATCCCCGGCGCCCTGCGCGCCCAGGACCCGGCGTGGTCGCCGGACGGCGAGTGGATCGCCTACACCGAGTTCGCCTCGGGCAACCAGTGGCTCAAGAAGATCCGGGTCGACGACGAGTCGGAGAACGGCGACACCGAGGTCACCCTGACCCCGTTCGACGACGGCACCCAGATCGAGATGGTCGACTGGTCGCCGGACGGCACCCAGCTGGTGTTCGGCGCGTTCCGCCACAACATGCAGGACCTGTGGATCGTCAACGCCGACGGGACCGGGCTGCGGCCGATCACCCACGACAAGTACGAGGACCGCGATCCGTACTGGGCCGACGACGGGATGATCTACTTCTCCAGTGATCGCGTCGACGGGATCTTCAACATCTTCCGGTTCAACCCCGACGCCGAGATCGGCTGGGCCGACGGCGACGGCGACGGGATCATGGACACCGAGGACGCGTGCCCGGAGGAGCCGGAGACCGTCAACAACTACAAGGACGAGGACGGCTGTCCGGATCGGCTCCCGGTCCGGATCACCGCCGAGCGGGTCGAGATCGACCAGAAGATCTTCTTCGAGACCGGCACCGCCAACATCAAGCCCGAGAGCCACGGCCTGCTCGACATGATCGCCGCGACGCTGGTGGAGCATGGGGAGCTGACCAAGCTCGAGGTCGCCGGGCACACCGACCGGCAGGGCAAGGCCAAGGACAACCTCGAGCTGAGCAAGGATCGGGCCCAGGCGGTCACCGACTACCTGGTGGGCCAGGGCGTCGCCGCCGAGCGGCTGGCGGCCAAGGGCTACGGCGAGGGCCAGCCGCTGGTCCAGACCGAGGACGACGTGGCCAACGACCAGAACCGTCGCGTCGAGTTCCTGATCCTCGAGCGCGCCGAGAAGGGCAAGGCCGTGGCCGAGGACGGCGAGGTCGCGCCGCCGGAGAAGGACGAGCAGCCCGACGACGGCGAGGAGACCGGAGAGGACCGGGCGGTCGCCGAGCCCGAGGACGCCGAGGCGCCCGAGGCGCCCGACACCGGCAACGGCAAGAAGAGCCTCGCCGAGGTCCTCGAGCAGGCCCCGGAGGCGCTGCTCGTGGCCCGCGACGCGCGCGACGAGTTCGAGGCCGCCAAGGTCAGCGAGGAGCAGCTGGACAACGCCGCGCTGATCCAGATCACGAACGTGCTGTACGGCGCGTTCACCCCCTCGATCACGCCCCAGGGCCACCTGCTGTACAGCTACTACACGGCGTACGGCTGGAAGGCCTACGGCCTGAACAAGGAGGACTTCTACAACCGCGTCGCCGACGACACCGCGCTGGCGATCGCCGAGGGCGACTACGACCTGGGCCCGCAGGAGGAGATCCCGACCTACGCCGAGTCGACCTACAAGGTGCCCACCGGTGGCAAGTACCTGCGGCCGCCGATGGCGATCCCGCTGCTGATCGTCCAGAACATCTCGCGCTCGCACGTGGGCTTCACCGGCGGCGTGCAGATGTGGGGCTCGGACTTCCTGAGCAACCACGACGCCTTCCTGATCGCGCTGTTCGGCGAGGACATGTACGTCGGCGGTCAGGTCCAGATCAACAAGTTCGGGCCGGACCTCCACTTCGGCGGGATGTACCGCCAGATCAAGTACGACTACGCGTACCTGTTCGACCGCGACGAGGACGTGGAGACCACCGACGACGTGTTCCTCGGCGATCTCAAGGGCGTGCAGTACCTGTACGCCGGCTACGGCGGGATCGACTTCAACATCAACAACAACATGGAGCTGGGCTACAACCACGTCTCGTACGGCCTGAACTACAAGCAGACCTCGAGCGGGCTGGACCAGACGCCGCTGTTCTACCACAACATCAACACGCTGCACTTCGCGATCGCGTCGTTCAGCGAGCAGGCGTTCTACCGCGGCAGCTTCGGGATCAACCCCAGCGGCGGGGTGCGCCTGTCCCTCGACGCGTCGGTCAACTACTCGGACATCCTGTACGAGTGGAGCAACGGCGTGGACGCCGACGACGGGCAGCTGCTGAGCGACTACGTCTACCCCGAGTTCGAGTTCCGCGCGATCGGCTACATCCCGATGCCGTGGGCCAAGGAGTGGCAGCACACCCTGCAGGTGGACTTCCAGCTGGGGATCATCCCGCAGAACGTGTCGTACAACGACGAGTTCCGCGGCGGCGGCCAGTCGGCGCTGAACTACCGCAACCCGTGGTCGACCAACACCGCGTTCTCCGGGTACGAGAGCTGGAGCCTCGGCGGCGAGACGATGGGGATCCTCAACGCGGCGTACCGCCTGCCGATCCGCCGCAACATCGACAAGAAGTTCGGGGTCATGTACCTCGAGAGCATCTGGCTGCAGTTCTTCGGCACCGCCGGCAACTTCTGGTCCTACCGCACGCGCGAGGGCGCGCCGACCTACGACTTCTACGGCGACCCGGTGGCCGTCGACCAGAACGACGTGATCCGCGAGCTGCCGTTCAGCGACCGCCTCGAGAACTGCCCGGACTCGGTCCGCGAGCGCAACGGCGGCGAGTGCGGCCGGGCGCTGTTCCCGGTGGCGACCCAGAACGGCAACCGGATGCTGTTCGACGCCGGCGTCGAGCTGCGCATCCGCGCCAACCTGTTCAACCGCAACAGCTGGAACAGCTTCATCCGCGTGGCGTACGGCTTCAACGAGGTCGGCGGCATCTTCGACGTCGACGGCGACGACATCGTCACCAACGTGGACGACCCCAACCTCAACGCGATCTCCTCCGAGAAGGAGCGGGCCTCGATCCGCTTCTACATCGGGCTGGGGACCGGCTGGTAGGCGACCAGGCACGGAACGCATTGCGGGGTGCGCGGGGCACCCCAGGGAAGAGAGAACATGACGAGAACCACTCTCCTCACCCTCCTCGTCACGATCGGGGCCACCGGGCTGCTGCTCGGCGGCTGCGGGCGTGACGCCAGCGACGCCGGCGCCAAGCTGATCGGCGTCGGCTTCGATCCGGGCCAGGTCCAGCCCGCGCCGATCCCGTCGGGCGGCCTGGTCGACTTCGTCAACCTGAACTACCAGGCGACCAACCTCGACCTCGGCGCCACGAGCCTGTACTACTCCGGCGACGCCTTCGTCGACGGCTCCGACTCGTTCAGCCTGGTGGTGGGCTTCAGCTACGTGTTCCACCCGGCGCTGGAGGCGGCCGACGAGCTGCAGCTGGTCAGCCCCAAGGGCCCCGACGTCGTGAACACCTGCTACGTCACCAAGGGCCGCAACGGGCCGATCGGCTCGTTCACCACGGCCGACCTCGGGGACGAGCTGCGGCTCAAGGGCGAGACCGCGACCTTCGCGATCACCCGCGACCCGGGCGACTACCCGGGCAACACCGCGGACGTGTTCACGTACTACGCCACGGCGGAGTCGCGGATCGTCGGCCACCCCGACATGGACTCCAACTGGGCCTACGACAGCGAGATGGTGCTGGAGTGGGACGGTGGCGTCCCGCCCGCGGGTGCCCCGGTCGCCTCGATCCCGATGCCGTCGTGGTCCGCCGACGAGCGCACCGGCAAGGGCGAGGGCAGCCCCACGATCTGGTCGCCCCCGCAGCTGACCAGCATCCAGGTCGGGACCACCGAGGAGCCGACCGGCGGGCAGCCGATGGAGTTCGTGCCCACCGACGAGTACCTCCCCAACCCGCTGTCCGGCGAGGGCGACGTGATCCACGTGTTCTGGGAGCCCTGGGACGACGCCGAGGCGCACAACGGCGTGGTGGTGCTGCAGGTCCGGCTGCTGTCCCGCGAGGACGACGGCGATCTGCTGCCGTGCCCGTGGGACCCGAGCCAGAGCTGCGAGTGTGACGACGAGGGTCCCACCGACCTGTGGTGCGACACCGAGTGGGAGCCCAACCCCGAGGCGGGCAACAACGAGGGCGACTCCAGCGGCGCCGACAACTGCAACGACGGCATCGACAACGACGGCGACTACTACTGCGACGCCGACGGCTGCATCTGCGACAACTCGCTGGGCTTCAACTGCCCGCGCTGGATGGAGGGCATGTGGCTCGGCCCCGACCCCGAGTGCGCGCGCCACTACAAGGTCCGCGAGTGCCGCGAGGTGGGCGGCGAGAAGCGGTGCTTCAACCTGGGCGGCGACCGCGACCCCGACGGCACGGCGGTGGAGCTGACCTGCACCGTGTCGGACGAGCCCGGCCACTTCGTGATCCCCGCCGAGCAGATCGAGAAGATGATCTCCGAGGTCGACGGCCCCAACATCGGCGGCGCGCTGCTGCTCGTCGGCCGCGTGGTCGAGGAGCGGGTCACGATGCCGGCGGTCAAGGACGAGATCGGCAACGTGGTCAACATCGGCGACCTGCGGGTGCGGGTCAGCAACATCTCCTACGGGCGACTCGAAGTGCCGCCCGAGGGTCTGTAGGAAGGGAGGCGAGACGATGCAGAAGACGCTGTTCGCGCTCCTGACCGCGACGGTCCTGATGGCCCTCGGCTGCCCCGGTGACGAGGCCTACTACACCGGGACGCCCCCCGAGGTCGTGGCGGTCACGCCCGACTTCGAGCACTCCCTGACCGGGTGCCAGCACGTGGTGATCGAGGTGGACGACCTCGATCAGTGCGACCACCCCTCGGTGGTGTTCGGCTCGCGCAACGCCGCGATCCTGACCGACGGCGAGACCGTGGCCGAGTGGGAGGTCACCTGCCACACCAGCATCGACGTCGTCGACGACGCGATCAACGTGATCTCCCCGCCCGGCCCGGTGGCCGGCGGGACGGTCGACGTCCAGGTCGCCTGCGAGGACGGCATCGGCCTGCTCGAGGACGGCTACCGCTACGCCCAGGGCGCCGTGCTCGACGCCGACGGCGACAACATCCACGAGAACGAGGTCAGCGGGATCGCGCTGTTCTGGCAGGACGGCCCGTTCGTCAACGTGCCGCTGGTCTACGGCTACGGCTTCGTGCACGAGCAGCCGGTGCCGCGGCAGTCGATCTTCCTGGCCAACGACCACGACGCGGTCGCCACCCGCGAGGGCATCATCCCGCAGACGCCGGTGGCGTCGTTCGAGCTGCCCGAGGGCGCCAACCGGCTGCGCATCGGCGACGCGATCGAGGTCTACTACAAGCGCAACCTGCCCGAGGACCCGATCGCCAACTACGTGGGCAGCACCAGCAACTTCAGCGACGAGAACGCCGCGTTCCTCGGCGTGTACTACCGCCGCCCCGAGGGCGAGGCGTGCTACGCCGGCGACACCGACGAGGACGGCGGCTACTACTGGGGCAGCGGCGACACCAGCGAGACCGCCCCGGCGGGCTGCATGCGCTGGTACCACATCAGCCCCAACCTCAAGTCCGGGCTGGACCAGAACGGCGAGGCGCTGCCGGTCAACGACGACGGCCGCGTCACGACCCTGCCGCTGGACTTCACCTGGCAGGGCATCATCCTGCCCACGGACGTGCCCAAGTACGAGACCCAGGAGGCGATCGAGCTGCCCACCGGGACGTACTACGCGTACCTCAGCCGCGGCTGGCGCAGCTTCGGCTACCCGATGAGCCTGGACCCGCTCGACGTGCCGCTGGAGTACTTCACGGCGCTGCAGCTGACCCAGGGCGAGATCAACGTCGAGCTGCCCGAGGACGCGATGTTCGAGATGCCGTTCGACACCGACGTGCGGTACTACTTCAACACCGACACCGGCGGCGAGAACGCCGTCCCGGCGCCGGAGCCGACCGACACCCGGCCGCTGTTCGTGCGCGCCTCGGGCGGCACCTCCTACGGCATCGCGGTGGACGGCTTCGACACCGACACCGACGGGGACGGCAACTACGACCCCGGCGAGTACGTGGTCACCGTGCCGCCCACCGAGGACGAGGGCTCCACGGCCGGCTTCCCGGCCGCGCTGGGGCTGTACGTCTCGTTCCCGATGTACATCGACCGCTCCCTGTACGAGGGCCAGACGATGACCAGCGGGGACTGGGACACCTGGGAGCAGGGCGGCAACTACGCCTGCACCGGCCTGTCGATCACCTGGGACTCCGACAGCATCGGCCCCAACTCCGAGATGGACTTCGTCACGGCCTCGATCGAGGTGTGGGACTTCGGCATCCCCTCCAGCCTGGGCTACCCCACGCCGTACCGCGTGGTGGCCTACGGGCACGACACCGGCGAGACCGGAGGCCGGATCTGCATCCCGCCGCAGGCGCTGGCGGCGCTGCCGGACATCTCCCCGACGATCGGCATCGACGACGCCGAGACCGGCGAGGCGGTGTTCGAGAACTACCCGTACACCACGTTCGGGAACTTCAACATCACCAAGCACCGGATGAACCCGATCCCGATCCCGGAGCTGCGCGGCGACATGGTGGTCGACGCGGCGCACGTCTACGGCGCGTACTTCTTCACCGTCAGCAACTGCGAGGACGGCGAGGACAACGACGGCGACGGGCTGGTCGACTGCGACGACCCGGGCTGCTTCGAGGTGGTGCAGTGCGGCGGCGACGTGGTGGACGACTTCTGGGAGCGCGGCGGCCAGTGCGACGACGGCGTCGACAACGACGGCGACGGCCTCGTCGACCTCGACGACACCGAGGACTGCCAGGACCTCCAGGACCCCTCCGAGGGCGGCGAGCCGGCCTGCGACGACGGCTGGGACAACGACGGCGACGGCTGGGTCGACTACATCCCGGACGACGAGAACACCCAGGGCTACGACGAGTCGCTGTGGGGCGACCCCGGGTGCACCGACGAGGAGGACAACGACGAGACCAACATCGATCAGGGCGAGTGCGCCGACGGCGAGGACAACGACAACGACGGCTTCATCGACGGCGCCGACCCGCAGTGCAACGACGAGACCGGGTCGGGCTGGCAGAGCGCCAGCGAGTCGCCGCAGTGCTCCGACGGGGTCGACAACGACGGCGACGGGTTCACCGACTACCCCGACGACCCGGAGTGCGACGACGCCGACGACGCCAACGAGTGGCCCACCGGCTGCGAGGACGGCGTGGACAACGACGGCGACGGCTGGATCGACGACGAGGACCCGGACTGCTACTACTTCGGTGCGGTCACCGAGGCCGGGATCAGCGTCGCCGCGTTCGTGTGCGGCAACGGCCTCGACGACGACAGCGACGGCCTGATCGACGGCAACGACCCCGGCTGCGACACCGCCGAGGACGACTCCGAGGAGGACCCGCACCCCAGCTGCATGGACGGCCTGGACAACGACGCCGACAGCTGGATCGACGACGAGGACCCGGACTGCGACAACGACGGCCAGGAGGACACCGGCGGCTTCGGGACCACCGAGTGCAACGACGGCAACGACAACGACGGCGACGGGCTGGTCGACCACGACGACCCGGACTGCGACGACGCGCTCGACGACGACGAGGCCACCCCGCAGTGCACCGACGGGATCGACAACGACGGCGACTGCTGGGTCGACGACGCCGACCCCGACTGCTTCCTGTTCGGCGGCCCGGACGAGGACGGCAGCACCATCGGTGCGGCCTGCGGCGACGGCGTGGACAACGACAGCGACGGCCTGACCGACGGCTGCGACCCGGCCTGCGTCGACGCCAACTGGAGCACCGAGCAGGGCACCGTCTCCTGCGAGAACGGCACCGACGACGACGGCGACGGCTGGACCGACTACGAGGACCCGGACTGCGAGGGTGGCGGCAACGAGTCCCCCGGCGGCCTCGGCAACACCGAGTGCAACGACGGGATCGACAACGACACCGACGGCGACATCGACAGCGCCGACACCGAGTGCGACGACGCCTGGGACGACAGCGAGGCCACCCCGGCGTGCGCCGACGGGGTCGACAACGACGCCGACTGCTGGACCGACCTGGACGACCCCGGCTGCCTCGACGCCCTGGACAACGACGAGACCAACGGCGACGAGGGCGAGTGCGCCGACGGCGTGGACAACGACGGCGACGGCGACATCGACGGCTGCGACGCCGAGTGCGCCGACGCCGCCGACCCGGCCGAGGCCGCCGCCTGCGACGACGGCGTCGACAACGACGGCGACGGCTGGACCGACCTGGACGACCCCGGCTGCGCCGACGCGGACGACGACGACGAGACCGACGCCGGGACGACCGAGTGCAACGACGGGGTCGACAACGACACCGACGGCGACATCGACGAGGCCGACGCCGACTGCGTCGACGGCCTCGACGACGACGAGTCTCAGTAGCCTCGACGGCTAGAACGACCCGAGGGGCGGGCCCACCCGGGCTCGCCCCTCGTACGTTCTGAGCCCGGAAGAGGCAATCGCAGGAGTTCTCACGCGAAGGCGCAAAGGAGTTCTCACGCAAAGGCGCAAAGACGCAAAGGGAAGGCGCGAAGGGGGATTGGGTGGAGGATGACCTTGCTGCGGCTACCGTGATCTATCCCTGATCCTGCGTTCTCTTCTCTTTGCGCCTTTGGTGCGCCAGGCGAAGTCTGGCCCAACTTGCTGTCTGAAAG
>CAZOYV010000182.1:0-18115 GCA_964584075.1 uncultured Rickettsiales bacterium
CTAGTTCGTGGCGCGACTGGCGTTCAGGCGGGAGTATGTTCGTGGCGCGCGACAGGGAAGTTGTCGGGCAAGCCGAGTCCTGTTGAACTTCCGGAATCCGGAAGTTGAGGGCAACTCGGACCGACCGACTGGGGCTGAACTTCCGGAATTCGGAAGTTCGGGCCAACTCGGGCGGCCCGACTCGAACCGAACTTCCTCTTCCTCGCCACCACCCTCCGCTCCCGGCCGGCCCCCGTCGCCCACCTACTGAACGCCACCCCAGGGGAGGTGGGTCAAGGCTGGCCGCGGCGCACTGCGTCGCGGCCACGAGGAGGGCGAAGCCCGACGAGCTTGGCCTCGAGGCGCCTCTCCTGGGGTGACACGCTCAACAGGCGACGGGCTCCCCCCCATCCCGGGTTCGATACCGACACGTCTCCGCCACGTGCGGTGCTGGATGCTGGCTGAGGGGCGAACTCGAGGTCAGACTGGAGGCCGGATACCCGGGCTGCTAGTCCGTCCAGAACCGGATCTCGCCGATCGACGTGTCGTTGTAGCGCTTGCCCAGCGTGGCCTCGTCGATGGTGAACTTGGCCCACGAGATGTTCTTGCCGCCCACGTCGAGGTACTGCCAGTCGGAGGTGTCGTCGAGGCTCCAGGTCTCGGAGCTGCCGTCGCTGAAGTTCGCCTGCAGCCGGGCCGGACGGCTGGCGGCGCGGAACGAGGCGCTGTCGTAGGCGTCGCCGATCACGATCCCGATCCTGGAGACGCTGCGCTTGCCGCCGAGGTCGACCTTGATCCACTCGCCGACGCCGGCGCCCTCCTGGGAGAAGCTCTTCGTCGCGCTCATCGAGGTGCGCTCCGGCTGGCCGGTCTTCTTGCGCTCCTCGCTGTCCTCGCCGGCGCCCTTGACGCCCTCGCACCAGCAGGAGTCGACGAAGCCGTCGACCGCGTTGTTCGGCGAGTAGTCGCCGCCCTCGGGCTCCGAGCTGGCCGAGGCGGACAGGCCGGTGAGGTACTCCTCGGGGTCGTCGTCGAGGAACCGGATCTCGGTGATCGCGATGGCGTTCCACGACTTCCCGGACGCCAGGCCCTTGAGGAACATCCGGACGTTGTTGCCGGAGATCGGCTCTTCGAACCGGATCACCTGCTTGCCGAACTGGTCGGCGATCTCGATGGCCACGTCGTCGCCGAACCCGATCTTGAGCGTCATCTTGGTGACGCGGCCGTTGGCGTCGAAGGTGTCCCGGTTGACCTGGCAGCCGTTCCAGATCTCCATCCCGGTGATGGTGTGGGTGCCGTCGAAGGTGAACTTGAGGTTGTCGTTGAGGCCGCCCCCCTGACCGCCGGCGACCCAGAACGTGTAGATCCGGTCGTCGGCCATGTAGTCCGGGCCGAACGTGTAGCCCTCGCGCTCCGCCGACGCGGACGCGGTCACCGCGGTGACGGGGATCGGCTTGGCGCCGGCGATGCCGGCGATCAGCGCCGTCGTGGCGGCGGTGAACAGGACTGTGCGGAACGTCATGCGCATCTCCTCTTGGGGCGACCCGGTCCACCCTCCTGGGCGGTGTTCATTGTGGCGATTCCCCGCGGTGGAATCAAACGGGCTCCGCATCCCACGGACGGCGGGCACGGCGCGGTATTCAGCGGGGTCCTACAGCGAGAACGTCAGCTCGGTGCGGAAGCCGCTGAAGCCCGGCAGCCAGCGGCACACCCCGCCGGTGCAGCGCAGGCCCTGCTTGTTGGCCCCGGCGAAGACCTTGACGGCCATCGCGGGGGTGGGGCGGACCGTGATCTCGGCGGCGCCGAACAGGCCCAGCGGATTGGCCGGATCGTCGCTGGCGTAGAGGTTGCCCGGGACCGCCAGCGGGCCGCTCAGCGAGGCGCGCTCGTTGGTGGCGTCGAACAGCACCGCGACGGTGAGGATCCCCTCGAGGTTCCAGCTCAGCGCGGACTCGCTGGAGAACCACTCGTAGGGGTCGTCGCTCTCCTCGTGGAACGTGCGGAAGTTGGTGGTCAGCTCGAACGTCGAGGCCTTCACCACCACCGCGCCGTCGAGGTACAGGTGGGCCATCAGGTCGTCGCCGTACTCGCGGCCGGTGGGCGTCTCGTCCTCGAGGTTGGCCTCGCCGCGGAACCCGCCGGTGACGAACAGGTGGTGGCCCTGGGGGGCGAACAGCTGGACCCCCGCGTAGGGGTGGAAGATCAGCTCGCGGTCGTGTCCCGGCACGTCGTGATCGTCGACGAACTGGGCGAAGTTGATGAACACGTTGTGCGCCGTGTTGGGCACGTAGAACGTCCAGCGCAGCCGGTAGCCGGTGATGTCGTTGCTGGTCACGGCGTGCTGGCTGTCGGGGTTGATCGCCTCCTCGAGCTCCAGCGTCGGGGCGGCGGTCAGGCTGTTCTCGGTCACCCCGGAGAGGCGGCTCTGGTACAGGTGGTCCTCGAACCGCTTGAACTCGGCGAGGAACGTGACGTTGCTGCCGAACACCTGGGCCCCGCTGTAGATCGCGTAGCCGCGCTTCAGCTCCTGGTCCTCGCCCTCGGGGCCGATGTGCACCACCTCGCCGGCGGGGCTCTTGCCGTAGACGAACAGGTCGCCCTCGGTGTACCAGTCCACGGGGCCGAGGCTGGGGAACCGCAGCGACGCGCCGAAGGTGCCCATCTGGACCGGCTCGCGGATCAGCCCGAGGCGGTCCACCGGCCGGTGACCGCCGTCGTCGTCGAGGCGGTCGAAGGTCGTGCCGATGCCGTGCAGCCCGAGCTCCATCCAGCGCGCCGGGCGGACCAGCGCCGCGGAGCCGAACACGAACTCGCCGGCGGGCACCTGCAGGTTGCGGTTGATCGAGATCACCGAGATGTTCTGGGCGTTGACCCAGCCGCCGAAGGCGGTCCAGTCCACCGGCCGCGTCGCGATCCCGATCTTGGCGCCGCGCAGGCTGTGGTCCTCGTCGATCTCGGTGCGCCGCACCAGCGACAGCGCCATGCCCTTGCCCACGTTGACGTAGGTGTCGCCGAGCTCGAGCTTGAACGTGCGGCCGCGGTACTGCACGAACGCCTTCTCGGGGACGAGGTACGCGTCCTCGACGGCGTGGGGCGGGGCCGGCGTGCCGAACAGCTGGTTGACCGGGCCGGTCTCGGGGTCGGCCGGCGGCGCGTTGGCCAGCAGGTCGATCTGCATCCCGACGTTCCAGCGCTGGACGCGCACCGAGGTGTGCAGCCGGTTGATCAGCTCGGCGAACGGGTCGTAGGGGCTGTCCTCGGGGAAGTGGTGGACCTTGAAGTAGAACCCCTCGTCGAGCAGCAAGCTGCCGCCCTCCAGCGGGCTGGCCGGGTCGAAGCCCTCGAGGGACACGGCCCGGGCCGGGGCGGAGGACAGGAGCGTCAGCAGGGCCGCCGCGGCGGCCAGGGCGGTGCGTCTGGTCACGGTCACCTACCGGGGGTGGGGCTCCTACTCCGTACCGGCGGCCGGCGCCTGGGGGGCGTCGCCCGTCGCCTCGGCGGCGCCGCCCGACACCACCGGCGCGTCCCCGGGCGGGTCGCCGATGCCCAGCAGCGCCTCGACCTCGGTGCGCAGCTTGGCCTCGTCCCCCGGGGCGTAGCCGTCGTGGGTGGAGTGGATCTTCTTGTCCTTGCCGATCACGACGGTGAGCGGCACCGACTTGCGCGGGTTGTACAGGTTGCCCGCCTCGTAGGCCTGGTCCAGGACCACCGGGAAGGTGTACCCCCCGGCCCGCACGGTGCTCTTCACCAGCGGCTCGTTCTTGGCGTCGTCCACCGAGATCGAGACCACCAGCAGGCCCTGGTCCTTCAGCTCCCCGTACATCGTCTCGAGGTGCGGCATCTCGGCCTTGCACGGCCCGCACCAGGTGGCCCAGAAGCTCAGCACGATGACCTCCTCGCCGAGGTGGTCGCCGAGCACGAAGGTCTGGCCGTCGAGGTCCTTGAGCTGGAAGTCCGGCGCCGCGCCGCCGGCGTGGGCCAGCGGGGCGAGGCCGAGGCACAGGCCGAGGGCCAGGGCCGGGAGCGCCAGTCGACGCGGGGTGCCACTCATGATCACTCCTCTTCGCGTTCGCGCCAGTGTACGTCATGGAACGCACCTTGGGGCAGGTGGGGGATGACATCCGTGTCCACGCTATAATCCTCTCGCCACGGACGGTGGCGCCCGCCACTCCATTCGGTCGGGCGAGGGGAGCCGCTTGACCAAGCGCATCCTGGTCGTCGACGACGAGCAGAACATCCGGACCGTGCTGCGGGCGCTGCTGGCCAAGGACGGCCACGAGGTGGTCACGGCGGCCGACGGCGACGAGGCGATCGGCGCGCTGCGCGGGGGCGGGTTCCACGCCGTGCTCACCGACCTGCGGATGCCGCGCACCGACGGCATGGCGCTGCTCGACTTCGTCACCGGGGCCTACCCCGGGCTGCCGGTGGTGATGCTCACCGCCCACGGCACCGTCGACACCGCCGTACAGGCGCTCAAGCGCGGGGCGTTCGACTACCTGACCAAGCCGTTCGACCACGCCGAGATCCGCCAGGTGATGGACAAGGCGCTGCGCAGCGAGGCGGCCAAGCAGCGGGCCGTGGCCGGGGCCGCCGAGGTCGCCCCGCCGTCGGACGACCCGTTCGCCGGGATCGTCGGCGACACCGAGGCGATGCAGGAGGTCTTCCGGCTGGTCCGCAAGGTCGCCGCCTCGCCGACCACGATCCTGATCCGCGGCGAGTCGGGCACCGGCAAGGAGCTGATCGCGTCGGCGATCCACCAGCTCAGCGATCGCGCCGAGGGCCCGCTGATCAAGCTCAACTGCACCGCGATCCCCGAGAACCTGTTCGAGAGCGAGCTGTTCGGGCACGAGAAGGGCGCGTTCACCGGCGCGATCGCCTCCAAGCCGGGCCGCTTCGAGCTGGCCAGCGGGGGCACGCTGTTCCTCGACGAGGTCGGCGAGCTGCCCAAGGAGATGCAGGTCAAGCTGCTGCGGGTGCTGCAGGAGCGGTCCTTCGAGCGGGTCGGCGGGGTGCGCTCGCTGACCGTCGACGTGCGGCTGATCGCCGCGACCAACGTCGACCTCGAGGAGCTGATCCGCACCGGCGCGTTCCGCGACGACCTCTACTACCGGCTCAACGTGGTGCCGATCGTGCTGCCCCCGCTGCGGGAGCGGCGCGAGGACGTCCCGGCGCTGCTGGAGCACTTCGTGGCCAAGTTCAACCGGCGCCTGGCGCGAGAGGTGCGGGGCGTGACGCCGGCCGCCGAGGCGGCGCTGTGCGCCCACGACTGGCCGGGCAACATCCGCGAGCTCGAGAACCTGATGGAGCGCGTGATCCTGCTGGTCGAGGGGGACGAGATCGGCCTCGACGACCTGCCAGCCGACCTGTTCGGCGGACGCGGTCGGCCGGGCGGGGAGGCGGCGGACGACGCCGACGGCCCGCCCTCCGGGGAGTCGCTCAAGGAGATCGTCCGGGTCCGCACCGAGGCGCTCGAGCGCGACCTGATCGTCAAGGCGCTGGAGGCCACGGGCTGGAACGTCACGCGCGCGGCGCAGCGGCTGGGGCTGAGCCGCAAGGGGCTGCAGCTCAAGCTCAAGGACTACGATCTGCGGCGGCCGGAGCGCTGAGCGCGCCCACGACCGGGCGCGTGCGGGTAGACGCTCCCCCGGCGGGATGGGTACCCTGGGGGGCACGAGGAGAGGGCGGATGCGACGAGCCTGGTTCGTGACGGTGGTGCTGGGGCTGGCGCTGGCGGCGCCCGAGGCCTCCGCGGCGCACCGCACGGAGCTGATCGACTTCCTGCACTTCGACGCCGAGGTGGGGTACGCCGGCGGGATCCAGTTCGGGCGGCTGCGGGAGCTCGACGCCAGCGACGACTTCCTCGACGTGGCCAAGTACAACCACTCGCGGCACGAGATGAACGTCGACATCGAGTTCGGGATCGCCCCGATGCTGGAGTTCGACGTGCGCTTCCCGATCGTGTTCGAGGACCGGCTCAACTTCGGCTGGGCCAACGACATGAGCTACGACCCGGTCGAGGACCGGGCGACGATGCTGGGTACCTCGCCGCTGCCCGACGACCTGGTGCCGGACGACAAGCGCGGCGGGTTCGGCGACATGTGGCTCGCGCTGCAGTTCTGTCCGTTCCACGAGGGCTACACCCGGCGGGCGGCCAAGGCCACGCTGCTGTTCGAGCTCGGCGTCGCGCCGCCCACCGGCAAGAGCCGCTACGAGGTCAACGACCGGGGCGTGATGTGGCCCGGCAGCGGCGGCACCGATCTGCGCGTCGCGGGGGCGTTCTCCAAGCGGATCAAGGCCGCCGAGCCGTACTTCACCGCCCGCTACGTGATGACCGGGCGCTACGACGTGGAGCTGTACGACCGCAACGGGGCCTCGACCTACGGCGGGGCGATCAAGCTCAACCCGGCGGACACCGTCACGGTGCTGTTCGGCAACGAGATCCACGCGATGAACAACCCGGCGCGGGACACCGAGATCAACATCGACATCTTCGGCGGGTTCACCTACCACACGTGGGCCGACATCGAGACCGGCACGCTGCTGCCGGTGATCCACCCCGACACCGAGGGGTACATCGCCACGACCGCCGAGTACCTCGAGCCGCACTTCGGGCTCGGGCTCTACATCCGGCCGGTCAAGATGATGCAGATCCGGGTCAACCTCGGCGCCGACTACGAGGTCAGCCACCTGCTCGAGCGCATCGACGAGCGCAACTTCGAGGTCTACAGCGGCACCGACACGCTGCGGGTCAACTTCGGGCTGACCGTGGTGGGCTCGTTCGAGCCCCCCGAGCAGGGGCCGCTGCCCGAGCCCCCCAGCTACCTCTGAGCCCCGCCGTGAGCGGCTGCCCCCGACCCGCGCTCGTCTCCCTCGGCTTCCTCGCGCTGTGCCTCGGCGGGCTGTGCCTCGCGGCCGGCTGTCCGACCGATGACGACGACGACACCACGCCTGCCGACGACGACAGCGGCGACGACGACAGCGCGGGCGACGACGACACCGGGGACGACGACACGGGCGACGACGACGGGGGGGACGACGACACCGGCCCCGGCGGCTGGATCGCGGTCAGCGCCGGCGTCCGCCACAGCTGCGGGATCCGCGCGGGCGGGGCGCTGCACTGCTGGGGCGACGACACCGACGGGCAGTCGTCGGTGGTCCCGGGGACCTACGCGCAGGTCAGCGCCGGCATCTTCCACACCTGCGCGATCGACGACGCCGACGCGCTGGTCTGCTGGGGGCGCGACGACTACGGCCAGGCCGCGCCGCCCTCCGGCGCGTTCGCCGCCGTCGACACCGGCCGCGGCCACACCTGCGCGGTGACCACCGGCGGCGATCTGCAGTGCTGGGGCGACGACGGGATGGGCCAGCTGCAGGTCCCGCCCGGCGGGCCCTGGGCCGAGGCCGGGGCCGGCCAGTTCCACAGCTGCGGGCGGGCCACCGACGGCAGCGTCGCCTGCTGGGGCGACGACGGCGAGGGCCAGCTGCAGGCGCCGCAGGGACCGTTCGACCAGCTGGCCGGAGGCATCTACCACAGCTGCGCGCTGGCCGCCGACGGCCACGCCGAGTGCTGGGGCCGGGACGACGCCGGCCAGTCCACCCCGCCGCAGACGGCGTTCGTCCAGCTCGCTGCGGGCGGCGGCCACAGCTGCGGGCGGCGCGCCGACGGGGGCGTCGAGTGCTGGGGCGAAGGCGGGGAGGGGGAGACCACCCCGCCGGCCGAGACCTACGCCCAGGTCAGCGTCGGCGGCCACCACACCTGCGGGCTGACCACCGGCGGCCAGATCCTCTGCTGGGGCTGGAACGAGGACGGGCAGACCGACGTGCCCGTCGTCCCCTGACGCGCGCTACTCGCCGCGCTGCTGCAGCAGCTCCAGCGTGCGCTGGGGGTGGATCACCTCGAGCACCGGGTCCTCGCCGATCTCCTCGCAGCCGGCGAGGATCAGCTCGATCAGGTCAGCGGGGGTCAGCTCGGGGTCGACGGCGAGCAGCTTGCCGACGAGGTTGAGCGTGCCGGGCGAGGCCATCGACGTGCCGCTGAACGCCAGCTCGCGGCCGCCGGGGACCTCGCTGACGACCTCGAAGCCGCTGGCGTAGAGCTTCACCGTGTCGCCGAAGCTGGTGAAGCTGGTGGCCTCGCCGGCCTGGTCGACGGCGCCGCTGACCAGCACGTTGGGCAGGTCGTAGGCCGAGGGGATGAACTGGTCGAACGCCACGTCGGCGTCGGCGTTGCCGGCGGCGACGAGGAACAGGATCTCGGGGGCGCTGGCCATCGCGTCGTACAGGCCCTGGTTGGCGACGTCGAACATCGCCCGCGCCAGCTCGCCGCGCTGCTCGGGGGTCTCGCCGATGCCGTTCTTCTCCAGGCCGTCCTCGATCTCCTTGAGCGAGATGCCCCAGCTCATGTTCACCGCGCGCACGCCGTGGGCCTGGAAGTAGGCCACCGTGTCGCGGGCCATCGCCGCGAAGTTCCGGGCGGTCTGGTCGGTCCACGGCTCGGGGATCGCGCGGTGGTCGAACGAGATCCGCGCCACGAGCACCTCGGCGAACGGGTTGCCCTCCAGCGCGATGCCGGCGACGTGGGTCCCGTGGGCGTGCATCGAGTACAGGTTGAGCGACTCGATGAAGCCCTGGACCTGGTCGGGCTGCAGCGTCGAGATGTGCCGCTTGAGCGCCGTGGCCTCCTCGCTGTCGATCGAAGAGCGCACGTCGGTGAAGCCCTTGGACTGGTCCTCGAGCTCGGTGCGGCGGGCCTCGAAGTCGCCCAGCGGGTAGAGCAGCGGCGGGTCCTCCTCCCAGTCCACGTCGTAGCCGATGCCGTGGCGGTCGTCGACGAACCCGTTGCCGTCGGTGTCGGTGCCGTCCAGCACCTCGCGCGGGTTGACGAACACCTGGCCGGGGAACACGCCCACGTCGACGCCCGAGTCCCAGATCCCGAGGCGCACCGGGTGGTACCCCTCGTCGCCGGTGAAGGTCAGGGTGCGGGCCGGCCAGATGTCGGGCTTGTCGACCCGGTTGGCGGCGACCACCCCGGCGACGGCGGCGAGGATCGCGTCCTGGTAGGCCAGCGTGATCCGCCGAGAGGCCTGGATCCCCACGACCCGGTGGGCCTGGTCGCTGCTGAGCACGCCGGTCTTGGCCACCGGCGGGTCGATCTGGCTCTGCACGATCCCCAGCAGCAGGTTGTCGCTGTAGATCTCCATCGAGCCCTTGAGCGACTCCAGCTGATCGCCGACCACGCCCCACGGCATCGCACCGTAGCGCTCGGCGAGGATCTCCTGGACCGTGCCCTGCAGCGCCTCGGCGGTGGCGCCGGTGTCGGTCTCCTCGCGGGCCTGCAGGATCGCCTCGTAGACGACCCCGTCGGTCAGCCGCAGCGCCTCCTTGTCCTCCAGCTCGCGGATCGTCTCGGTGTACCCGCGGACGGCGTCGGCGTCGCCGCGCATCATCGCCAGCGCGCGCAGCGTGCGCAGCACGTCCTGGCGGGCCGAGGCGTCGGCGATCTCGTACTCGTCGAGCACCGCGAGCAGGTCCTCCTCCACCGCGGCGGCGAGGGCCTCGAACGCGGCGTCGTCCTGCATCAGCGCCACGACCGTGCCGTCGACGGGGTAGCTGTGGCGCGGCATGTCGTCGCGGGTCTCGATCACCTTCTTGTCGCCGGCGGCGGCGGGCAGCGCCAGGGTGAGCGCCAGCAGCGCGAGGGGGATCGGGGCGGTGCGGATCAGGCGGGCAGGCATCATGGTCGACTCCAGACGGGCTCTCCGGGCCGGCGCAGTATGCCGTGGATCGGGGTCGCGGGACCAGCGCGAGGCCTACCGCCCGGCCTCCTGGTCCGGGTACTCGTCGTCGTCGGTCCCGCCGTCGCCGTCGCCGTCGTGCTGTCCGGTGCACTCGGGGCAGGTCAGGGACTTGTCGGGCTCGTACGTCTCGGCCTCGACCGATTCCCCGCACATCGAGCAGATGATGAAGGTCGACATCCGGCATCCTCCTGGTGGGTTTTGTTTGCCTCGGCTAGTTCACTGAGGCCTGTCGGCGGCGCCGTCAACCGCCCCGGGGCGGGGGGGCGATCAGGAGGGTGATCTCGCCCTTGACCTTCGCCCCGGCGTACCGCTCGGACAGCTCGGAGAGCGTGCCGCGATCGAAGGTCTCGTGGCGCTTGGTCAGCTCGCGGCAGACGCACGCCTCGCGGTCGCCGAGGGCCTCGAGCGCCCAGCCCAGCGTCTTGCCGATCTTGAACGGCGAGACGTACAGCGCCACGGTGCAGCGCAGCGGCGCGACCTCGTCGAGGCGCCGGCGGGCCTTGCCCGGCTTGTCGGGCAGGAACCCCAGGAAGTGGAACCGGTCGGTGGGCAGCCCGGCGGCGCTCAGCGCGGCGACCACGGCGCTGGCGCCGGGGATCGGGACCACCGGGACCCCCGCCTCGCGGGCGGCGCGAACCAGCCGGAATCCAGGATCGGAGACGGTGGGCGTGCCGGCGTCGCTGGCCAGCGCCACGCTGTCGCCGGCCTGCAGGCGGGCGATCAGCTCGGGGACGCGGCGCTGGGCGTTGTGGTCGTGGTAGCTGATCTGGGGGCGCTTCAGCCCCAGGTGCTGCAGCAGGCGGCCGGTGCGGCGGGTGTCCTCGGACGCCACCACGTCGGCGGCGCCGAGCACGGCTGCGGCCCGCGGGGTCAGGTCGTCGAGGTGGCCGATCGGGGTGGCCACGACGTACAGCGTGCCCGGCTCGACGACGTCACTCATCGCGGGCTGTCGAACGCGTCGGGTACGAACTCGACGGCGTACTCGCCGCCGCGGTCGGTGACCAGCGCCACGGAGAAGGCGCAGCCGTCGTGGGCCGGCGCGTCGATCAGGTAGGCCTCGGCGGTGCGGGCCAGCTTGCCGCGCTTGGACGCCGAGATGGTGTCCCACACCCCTCCGACGGACTCGCTGCGGGTGCGGGTCTTGACCTCGACGAAGTGGAGGACGCCTTCGTGGAGCGTGATCAGATCGAGCTCCCCGCCGCGGCCGCGCCAGTTGCGCTCGAGCACGGCGTGGCCCCGGGCGGTCAGGTACGCCGCGGCGGCCTGCTCGCCGGCAGGTCCGCGGTGGCGGGCCGGGCCGGGCATCGCAGGACCGGGTCAGCCGGACTTGGGCGCCCGGCTGTCCTTGATGTCCCGGATCTCGGGGATGCGGGCGGCCTTGCCGCGCAGATCGCGCATGTAGTACAGCTTGGCCCGCCGGACCTTGCCGCGGCGCACGAACTCGATCTGGTCGACCACCGGGGCGTACAGCGGGAAGACGCGCTCGACGCCGATGCCGTAGCTGACCTTGCGGACGGTGATCGAGCTGCTGATCCCGGCGTTGTGGACCTTGATCACCAGGCCCTCGAAGACCTGGATGCGCTCCTTCTGGCCTTCCTTGATCTTGACGTGCACGCGCACGACGTCGCCGGGGCGGAAGACCCGCTCCTTGTCGCCCATGTGCTTGCCGATCTGCTCCTGCGAAATCTTGTCGATCACGTCCATGGTCTCGACTCCCACGCCGACCCCGCAGGGGCGACGTCTCTATCTACTCTTCTCCGTCGGCGTCCGCCTGCTGCCACAGGTCCGGCCGCCTCCGGCGCGTCCGCTCGCGGGCCTGCTCGGCGCGCCAGCGTGCCACCTTCCCGTGGTCGCCGCCGAGCAGCACCTCGGGCACCTCCCGGCCGCGGAACGTCCGCGGGCGGGTGTACTGCGGGTACTCGAGCAGGCCGTCCTCGAAGCTCTCGTCGGCGTGGCTGGCGTCGTTGCCCAGCACGCCCGGCAGCTTCCGCGCCGTGGCATCGACGACCACCAGCGCCGCCAGCTCGCCGCCGGTCAGCACGTAGTCGCCGATGGAGAGCTCCTCGTCGATCCAGCCCTCCCGGACCCGCTCGTCGACGCCCTCGTAGCGGCCGCACACCAGGACCACCCGCGGCAGCCTGGCCAGCCGCTCGGCCGTGGCGGTGTCGAAGCGCGCGCCCTGCGGCGACATCAGCACCACCGGCGCCCGCTGCTCGCCCTCGCCGCGCACCGCCTCGATGGCGGCCACCAGCGGCTCGGGCTTGAGCACCATGCCCTGGCCACCCCCGAAGGGGTAGTCGTCCACCTGGCGGTGCTTGCCCTCCGCCCAGTCGCGGAAGTCGTGCACCGCCACCTCCAGCAGGCCCGCCTCGCGAGCCCGCCCGAGGATGCTCTCGCCGACGTACGGCTCGATCATCCCCGGGAAGAGGGTGAGCACGTCGAACCGAATGTCAAAGCTCCTCGTGGTGCACCTGGATCCGTCCGGCCTCCAGGTCCACCTCCAGCACGAACTCGCGCGTCACCGGCACGAGGATCTCGCCCCGCGGCCCGCGGACGACGTACACGTCGTTGCTCCCGGTGGGGAACACGTCGTGCAGCGTGCCCAGCGGCGCGCCGTGCTGGTCCACCACGTCCAGCCCGATCAGGTCCCGGACGTAGTACTCGTCGTCGTCCAGCGCGGGCAGCTCCGCCGCCGCCACGCTCAGCTCCAGCCCCCGCAGGCGCTCGGCGTCCTCGGGGCGGTCGATGCCCTCGAGGTGCACCACGTAGCGCTTGCCGACCCAGCGGGCGTCCCGCAGCACCACCGCGCGGGCCGCGAAGCGCGGGCCCGAGAGGTAGACCGTCCGCGCCTCCTGCAGCAGCGTCGACGCCGGGTTGTGCAGCTCGGCGGTCTGCTGCCCGCGCACGCCCCATGGCTTCACCAGGGTGGCGAGCACGACGCGGTCTCTCTCGTCGGGGATGGGGTCGGCGGAGACGGGGATCAGGGCCTCGGCCCCGTGGGGGCTAGCCGTCGTCTCCCTGGCGATGTTCCCTGCGCGAGTCATCGCGATCCGCCTCGATGATCTCCAGGACCACCCGCTTGCGCTCCCGCGACGCGTGAGCCTTGAGCAGGGTCCGCAGCGCGTTGGCGGTCTTGCCCTGGCGCCCGATGACCTTGCCCACGTCCGACGGGTGGACCTTCAGTTCGAGGATCGTGGTCTGCCCGCCCTCTACCTCGTAGAGCTCGATGTCCTCGGGATGATCGACGAGCGCCTCTACGAGAAACCGGACCAGCTCCTGCACGTCCTCTAGCCTTCCGCAATCTCCGCGACGGTGGCCTGGAAGCCCACCTTGTGCATCAGCTCCGACACGGTCTTGCTCGGCGTGGCTCCGTGACCGAGCCAGTGCCGCAACCGCTCCTCCTTGATCGTGATCGCCGCGGGATCCGCGTTCGGGTCGTACGTCCCGACGATCTCCAGGAACTTGCCGTTCCTGGCTCGGCGGGAGTCCGCCGCGACGATCCGGTAGAACGGGTGCTTCTTGCCCCCGTGTCGCGCCAACCGGATTCTGACGGCCATCGGCCTTCCTCCAACTCGATACCAAATCCGTAGGAACTACGGGATGTTATCCTTCTGTCGATGGGTGGGCCCACGGGCCCCCCGGAAAAGCCGACGCATAATAGGCGGCCTCCTCTCGCAGTGTCAAGGAAATCAGGGGGGGTGCGGCCGGGCGGAGTTGCCCTCGCCGCGGGCCGCCCGTACGCTCGGCGGCGAGGCGTCGTTGCGGAGGGACGAGACGATGACGCGTGGTGGGACGACCGGGGTGGCCCGCGCGGGCCTGGCCCTGGGGCTGGCGGCGGTGGCGGTGCTGGTGTGGATCGCGGGGGCGGCGCCCGCCCGGGGGCAGGCCTCGATCACGCTGAAGCGGCCGGTGATGGTGGTGATGGTCCCGCCGGGGCCGATCGTCGCCGACGGCCAGCCGCAGACGCTGTGCTTCGTGGTCACCGACGAGCAGGGCCAGCTGGCCCCCGACGCCAGCTTCCGGGGCTCGTCGGTGGACACCGGCGGGCTGTCCAGCTGGACCCAGGTCGGCCAGGGGGTGTGGACCACGCAGTACACGATCCCGCCGGTCTCCGAGGCGATGCAGGTCCTGGTCGACGTCCAGGTCAAGGTCGGCCGCGAGAAGGCGACGCGCGGCTTCCCGCTGCAGGTGGTGCCGTCGGGCGGCGTGCGGCTGGCGATGCAGGCCACCCCCGAGCAGATGGTGATCGGCACGGACCAGACCGCGGTGCTGACGTTCACCGCGGTGGACGCCGCGGGGGCCCCGGCCGACGGCCTCGACCTGGCGGTGGAGGCCAGCGTCGGCGACGTCGGCGCGGTCTCGGCGCTGGGCGGCGGGACCTACCGCGCGGAGTACACCGCGCCCGAGGGCAAGCGGCCGGCGATGGTGATCGTCGCGGTGGCCGACCGCGCCGCGCCGGAGCGCAACTTCGGGTTCTTCCCGCTGCCGCTGGTGGGCGCCGTGGACTGGAAGATCGAGGCCGGCGCGCCGCTGGTGCCCGTGGGGATGGACGTCGCCGGCCAGGCGTTCGGGCCGGTGGTGACCGACGACGCCGGGGTCGCGATGGTCCCGATCCGGGTGCCGCCCGGGGTGGCGCAGGGCACCGCCTACAAGGTCGACGCGGAGGGCAACCCCGCCGAGCCGGTGGTCGTCGACCTGCGGACGCCGCCCAGCAAGCGCCTCAAGATCATGCCGACCCTGGCGTACGTGCCCGGCAACGGCGTCGACGCGATCCCGATCTACCTGTTCGCCCTGGGGCCCGACGCGGCGCCCAGCGCCGACGCCCCGATCCAGCTGCACGCCAGCGACGGGACGTTCACCTCGGTGGGGCACCTCGGCGGGGGGATCTACCAGGCGGTCTACGTGCCGCCGGCGGTGGCCACCCCGACCCGGGTGACGATCCACGCCAGCCTCGCGGGCAGCGAGGAGCTGGACATCGAGTCCACCTCGCTGGAGGTCGTGCCCGGCCTGCCCAGCGGGTTCCACTTCTCCACCGAGCCCGCGGCGGTGCCGGCCGGGCCGCAGGCGATCACGCTGCGCGGCGAGGTGTGCGGGAGCGGCCCGGCGCTGCCGGTCGGGACCGGCGTGGCGTTCGCCGGCCCCGACGGGGTGATCCCGATGCAGGCCGACCTCGGCGGCGGGCGCTTCGAGGCGCCCTTCAGCGCCGACTTCTCCCAGCCGGTGGCGCTGTCCGCCGAGGTGCTGGTGCCGGCCAGCGAGCGGCCGGTGGAGGCCGTCGTGGCGTGGCCGGTGGTCGACCAGATCGCGGTGTCGACGTCGACGACCGTGGTGGCGATGGCGCTGGACCGCTTCGGGCTGCCGGTCTCCGGCGTGACGCTCACCGCGACGGTCCAGAACTCCACCGGGACGGTCACCGGCGGGGGGCCCACCGACGCGTTCGGGCGCGCGCTGTTCCGGTTCGACGCGCCGGTGCTGACCGGGCTGGCCGTGATCGAGGTCACCGACGGGATCCACACCTACGCCTGCCCGCTGTGGCACGGGGTGAGCCTGATCCTCGGCTTCGGTTTCCCGCTGCAGGGCGGGCGCCAGCAGGCGGCGATGATGGGCGCGTGGGGCCGGCTGCGGGGCCGGCTGCTGGTGGGGGCCGGCGCGCCGCCGCCGCCGCCGCCGCCCGAGGCCGCCGCGGTGGCCGAGGCCGCGCCGGGGACGTCCAGCGGTGGCGGCAGCGGAGAGGGGGACGAGGCCCCCGCCGCGAACTGGTGGGAGACCGCCGGAGCGGTGGAGCGCACCGCCGACTCCCCCCAGGCGGCCCACGCCGCGGCGATCCGCGAGCGGCTGGCCCAGGGCGAGGCCGAGGCGCGGTCGCTGCGCAGCGTCGAGGTGGTCCCCGCAGAGGGCGCGGCCCACGACGTGGTGGTGCACTACAGCCACGCCGCCACGGTGATCACCGTCGCCGGCCAGCGGATCCAGCTTGAGCCCGAGGCGTGGTTCGCCGGCTGGGCGGCCCAGGTGGGGGACTACGCGCACACCAGCGGCTTCGCGGTGCAGGACTTCCGGCTGGTCAACGACGATCGCGGCACGGCGCTGGTGATGAGCGCCGCCGACTGCCGGTCGCTGGGCAAGCTGGCCCAGGATCGACGCGCCGACTACGTGAAAAAGCACGCCCGCAGCGAATAGAATGGGGGGCATGCATGCCCCCACCCGTATCGCCCGCTTCCTGGCCTGCGCGGCGCTGTCGCTGACCCTGACGAGCCCCGCGGCGGCCAAGCCCGCGCCGCTGACCGTCGAGGCGTTCCTCGAGATCCCCGTGCTGCACGGTCCGGCCCTGTCCCCCGACGGGCGCCAGGTGGCCTACGTCCGCACCCAGCGGTCGATCGAGGACGACGACCGGACCTCGCAGGTCTGGCTCGCCGAGGTCCACGACGGCTCGCGGCGCCAGATCACGTTCGACGACGAGGGCGCCCGCCACCCCTCGTGGCGCCTGGACGGGTGGCTGACCTACCTTTCCAGCCGCGGCGGCACGACCCAGGTGTGGCTCAACCCGCTCGACGGCGCCGAGCCGCGCCCGATCACGGACCTCGAGCAGGGCGTGCTCGACTACTGGTGGGCCCCCGACGGGCACCACCTCGCCGTGCTGGCCGCGCCCCCCGAGGAGGAGGACGAGCCGGAGGACGCGGCCGCGGAGGACGACCCCGCCGGGGACTTCACCGTCCACGACCGGCTCGAGGACGAGACCACCTACCCGCAGCTGTGGATCCTGTCCACCGCCGACGAGGGCCCCGCCGACGAGCCCCCGCGCCAGCTCACCGAGCCGCCGCTGCACGCCTACCACGCGGCCTGGTCGCCGGACGGCAGCTGGATCGCGCTGACCCACAACCCGAAGTTCTCGTCGCTGGTCGACGAGGAGCAGCGGGTCGCGATGGTCAACGTCGAGAGCGGCGAGCTGGTCACGATCTCCGCCGGGGATCGCCACAGCTCGATGGCGGCGTTCTCTCCCGACGGCAGCCAGCTGGCGTACTTCACCGATCGCCGGCCGGACCTGCGGGCGTACATGAACCTCAAGGACCTGGTGGTCCGCGACCTGGCCACCGGCGACGAGATCGTGGTCACCGAGCGCTGGGACCACAGCTTCGGCGGGGCGGGGACCACGCCCTGGATGCAGCCGGTGTGGGCCGCCGACGGCAAGTCGGTGTACCTGCTGGCCGCCGACGGGACCAACCTCGATCTCGTCCGCGTCTCGATCGCCGATCGCGCGCTCGAGGCGGTCACCGACCTGGCCGGCAACCTGCGCTCGTTCGACATCCGCGCCGATCAGCTGGTCTACGTCGAGAGCGAGCTGCACCGCCCCGGGTCGCTGCGCACGCGGCGCCTGCGGGGGCGGGCCGACCCGATGCAGCTGGACACCACCGACGGCCAGGTCGCCGCCTACGAGCTGCAGGCGCCCGAGCTGCTGCGGCTCCCGGGCGGCGAGGACGGCGTGACGATCGAGGGCTTCCTGTTCCTGCCCCGGGGCGCCAAGCGCGAGGGCAAGCACCCGCTGATCGTCGAGATGCACGGCGGCCCCTACTACCGCTACGGCAACGCGTGGAACTCGCGCTACCCGTGGCACGTGCTGGCCGAGGAGGGGTTCGCGGTGTTCCTCGCCAACCCGCGGGGGGGCACCGGGTACGGCGAGGAGTACCTGCGGGCGATCTACCGCGGCTTCGGCGAGAAGGACTACGACGACCTGATGGCCGCGGTGGACTCGCTGGTCGCCCAGGGCATCGCCGACCCGAAGCGGCTGGGGTTCACCGGCTACAGCTACGGCGGGCTGATGACCAACGTGGTGGTGACCAAGACCGACCGGTTCGCCGCGGCGGTGTCGATCGCGGGGATCTGGAACTTCGCGTCCGCGATGGGCCAGAGCAACCCGCAGCTGATGATCGACTCCTACCAGCGGCCGTGGGACGTGGATCTGGAGCAGCTGTGGAGCGACTCGCCGGTGTCCCGCGCCGACGCGATCACGACCCCGACGCTGCTGATGCACGGGCTGGCCGACCGCCCGGTGGACCCGCGGCAGTCGATCGAGATGTTCACCTACCTGCAGCTCAACGCGGTGCCCAGCCGCCTGGTGCTGTACGAGGGCGAGGGGCACGGGATCGACCGGCCGGTCCACATGGTCGACTACGAGACCCGCGAGATCGAGTGGTTCCGCCACTACCTGCTGGGCGACCGCGAGGCCGAGGGCGCGGTCCAGCCGGTCCCCGTCGAGCCGCGGCTGAAGCCCGAGGACTGAGCGGCTAGGCCTGGAATAAGCGAGGAGATTCATAGGGGGCCCTGATCGGGGCCTTCCGAGGGCC
>CAZOYV010000183.1:0-18091 GCA_964584075.1 uncultured Rickettsiales bacterium
CCTTGAGGCGCTCCCGGTGGCAATGGCACGCTTGGCAAGCGACGGGCTCCCCCCCGCCGGGTTCGATTCCCACACGTCTCCGCCAATCCGCGGGCCCCATCGCGAGTCTCCCCTTCGGTGCCCACGATGCCCGAACCGGATTGGCCAACGCCGGTTCCCGGGGGCCTGTGGCGACATCCCGTCGGAGTCGGCGGCGACGGGGGCTCCTCGGGGCGCCAGGCGGCTCAGTCCAGCGCCAGGCGCAGGTCGGAGTAGGTCACGCCGATCGGCCCGCCCTGCCACTTGGCGGGGCCGAACCAGGCGCCGCACGGGTTGATCTGCGATCCGCCGCAGGCGTTGATCAGGAGGTGCAGCTGGGGGGCCTGGATCACGCCGGCGGGGGAGGTGGCGGACAGGTCGATGGTGTCGGCGTGGTTGCCGTTGCCGGTCCAGGTGACGTCGTCGACGGGGCCGCTCCAGGCGTGGGTGTAGGTGAACACCGTGCCATCGTCGAGCAGGGTGCCGCCGGGCGTGCTGGCCTCGCCGGTGCAGTCGTGCCAGTCGGCGCAGGCGGGGTCGGCCAGGTTGTAGTACGCGGTGGCGCGGTAGCTGCGGCTGGGGAAGTCGGGGTTGTAGCCGCGGTACAGGGCCTGGATCCCGGGGTCACCGGTGGGGGTCGACTGCCACGGCGCCCCGTGGCTGTCCAGAGAGACCAGGACCCACTGCTCGAAGTACTGGGTCGACAGGTCCCACTCGAAGTCGGCGACGGAGAACTCCAGCATCCCGGTCGAGGCGTCGACTCCGGGGGGCAGCGGGATCTCGATGCGGTCGTCGCGGGTGGTGGTGGTCCAGCCGTCGGGGCCGAAGCTGCCGCCGGAGATCGTGCCGCCGTAGGGCGCGAGGGCGGCGGCGGTGGCGGCCTGATCGGTCAGCGGCAGCTCCAGCAGGAACGCCGGGGTGGTGTCGTCGTCGCCGGCGTCGTCGTCCGCGGTGTCGTCATCGCCGGCGTCGTCGTCCGCGTCGTCGTCGCCGGTGTCGTCGTCCGCGGTGTCGTCATCGCCGGCGTCGTCGTCCGCGGTGTCGTCGTCGTCGTCGCCGGTGTCGTCATCGCTGGCGTCGTCGTCCGCAGTGTCGTCGTCGTCGGGGGGCGGGTCCCGCTGGGGGCAACCGCACCACGCCAGGCCCAGCGCGAGGGCCAGCGCGAGCGTCGGGCGGGTGGAGAAGGCAGGCACTCCCGCTATGATGCCGCACCCCGCCCGCCGGCGGGACCCATCGCTGGGGGAAACCATGAGCCGCGCACGCATCCACCACGCTCGTCCCCTGTTCCTCGCCGCGGTCCTCGCGCTCGCCGCCGCCGGCTGCGACGGCCCCACCGGCCCGCTGACGGTGGTGACCTACAACGCCGGCCTCGCCGAGGGCTTCGTGCCCGGCGCCGCCGACCGCTCGCCCAGGACCGCCGACGCCATCGCCGGCCTCGACGCCGACGTGATCTGCGTCCAGGAGGTGTGGACCCCGGGCCAGGTCGCCGACCTCGAGGCGGCCACCGCCGACGCGTTCCCGCACCGGCTGCTGCCGGAGCCGAGCCAGCAGACCGAGGCCACCCCGGCGTGCACCACCGAGGACCTCGACCCGGTGGTCAGCTGTGTCGAGGAGAACTGCGACGCGAGCTGCGTCGACGAGCTCGTGGACTGCATGTTCGCCCACTGCGCGCTGCCGTTCCTGGGCCTGGAGAAGCCGTGCATGGAGTGCGTCCAGGCCAACGTCGGCGGCACCCCCGCCGAGATCGAGGCGACCTGTACCACCGAGTTCACGCACTACGCGTACGACGGCGCGTTCGGCACCGGGATCCTCAGCGCCCACCCGCTGGCGGGCCCCGAGGAGCACGTGTTCGCCTCGACCACCAACCGCCGCTCGGTGCTGCACGCCGTGGTGGACGCCCCGCCGGGGCCGGTGGACGTCTACTGCACCCACCTGACCGCGGTGTTCTCGACGATCCCGTACCCCCGCGAGGAGGGGTCGTGGTCCGAGGAGCAGGCGGCCCAGATCGACGAGATGCTGGACTTCGTCGACAGCACCAGGAGCGCGGAGCGGGTGGTGCTCGCCGGCGACATGAACTGCGGCCCCAAGGTCGGCGACAGCGAGTCCACCGAGAAGGAGAACTGGAACGCGCTGGCGGCCTCGGGGATGGCGGTGCCGTACGTCGAGGCCGAGGGCGAGTGCACGCTGTGTCCCGACAACCCGCTGCGCACCGCCGACGCCGACGGCAAGGGCCAGATCATCGACCACGTGCTGATCGAGGGCTTCTCCGGCGCGGCCACCGCCGAGCGCGTGCTGACCGAGGAGATCACCAGCGAGCGGTGCGGCGAGGAGATCGACGCCGCCTACTCCGACCACTACGGCGTCCGGGTCCACATCGAGGCCGGCGACTGATCCCCCGCGGCCGCTGGCACGGCCGTTGCTACGACTCCTCCCCGAGCGCCCGGACCCCGCCGGCGCGGAGCGGCGGGGCGTGGAGGGAGTCATGGTCGAGATGGTGGTGAACGGGGGACCGTTCATGTTCCTGGTGGTCCTGTTCGGGCTGGCGGCGCTGGCGTTCAACGTGCTGCAGCTGGCGCGCCGGGACCGCAACTACCTGGGGCCGATCCTGGGGCTCACGGCGGCGGGGCTGCTGGCCGGGATCACCGGCACCAGCGCCGGGATCTACCAGCTGACGCGGGCGGTGATGGCGGCCGACGCGGCCCAGCAGTTCACGCTGTACATGAGCGGCCTGGGGATCGCCCACTCCACCACCGAGATCGGCGCGCTGCTGGCGGTCGTCAACGTGGCGCTGGTGGGGATCGCCCACGGTCGGATGGTGCGCCGCCGGGCCCCGGCCGCCTGAGCCTGCCCCGTCCGCTGCAGCGGACACCCGGGGGCCCCGAACCGTCCACGGTGGCGGACGGGGCCCCCCTCTGCCCACCCCCGCCGCCCCGGTGGAATACCGACGCGCAGTCCGGCCTTTGCATCCGCGGACCGGGACGCCACAATGCGCGCCACGCTGGCATGGAGGAGTGCCGATCGGTGGGCGAGGAGATCGCCAACAGCTGGACCGCCCTGCTGGAGACCCTGGGTCCCCTGGCGATCTTCCTGTGCGGGGCGACCAACTCGATCATCGGCCAGCCCCCCACCGGGGTGACCTTCACCTTCGTGGGGTGGGCCACCACCGAGGGCACGATGACCATCCCGGTGGTGATCGCCAGCTGGGCGCTGGGCTACACCGCCGGCGGGCTGGCGTGGTTCCAGCTGCTGGCGGTCAAGGGGCGCGACTGGCTGGACCGCCTCGTGATCCGGCTGGGCCGCTCGCCGGCGATGTTCGACCGCGCCGAGCGGTGGTTCGACCGCTGGGGCCCGTGGGCGGTGTTCCTCGCCCGGCTGGTCCCCGGCGTGGGCTGGACGATCACGATCCCCGCCGGGCTGTCGGGGATGCGCTGGCCGGCGTTCACGATCGCCACGTTCGTCGGCTCGGCGATCTGGGCCACGTTCTGGACCTTCCTGGCCCGCGCCGCCGGCGAGCACCTGCAGGACCAGATCGACACCCTGATGCGGTACTGGGAGCCCATCCTGGCCGGGATCGTGGGGCTGGTCGTGGGCTACGTCCTGATCCAGTGGCTGCGCGCCCGCGCCCGCCGCTCAGGACAGGCCGAGGACCGCGCCGAGGACGCCGATCAGCAACGCGAACAGGCCGATCAGCACGGGGACGCCGACGAACATGAACACGAAGATCGCGATGATCAGGGTCAGTAGGTTGCGGTGCCGGCGCGGCACCTGCCAGCGCAGCTCGCTGCCGTCGTGGAGGTCCACGGCGCAGGCGTAGGTCCCGTCCTCGCTGGCGTCCGCCCAGTCCCAGCGCCAGTTGCTCCTGGTCTCGCAGCGGTACCGCAGGATCGCCACCGGCAGCGCCAGGGTGCACACCTCGTCGGCCCACGTGGCCCGGTCGTCCCAGTTGGTGAACAGCAGGTGCTTGGCGCTCATCCGCTGCTGCCAGCGCTCGACCATCCCCTCGCGGACCCGGTCGTCGAAGCGCAGCAGCGCGCCCTCCAGATCGTCGGGGAACTGGTCCGGGCCCTCGGTGAACGCCGAGGTGTCGGCGGCCTGGAACACGCCCAGCGGCAGCTCGTCGCGCAGCGGCACGCCGAAGTAGCCCTCGTGGACCTCCTCGTTCTCCTTGGCCAGCGCGTCGTTGCCCGAGTGCGTCGCCCGCGGCGAGATGCGCACGTGCCCGCGGCGCACCAGGAACGGGACGGTGGTCTGCTCCACCTCGATCTCGGGGACCGGGTCGACCTTGTTGTCCGCCAGTTGCTTCGCCAGCTTCTGGCGATACGCCTCGACGTCGTGCCGTGCGGGCAGCGCGTAGCTGGTCAGCCCGCGCAGCTGCCCCTCGGCCATCAGGTTGGCCGAGCCGCAGTACGGGCAGCGGTTGACGCCCCCGTGGGTCGACGCGGGATCGAGCTGGCCCCCGCACTGGGGACACTGCAGTGTCGGCATCGGAGTCACCCCCTCGCAGGGTATGGTACCCGCGGTGCCGGTGCCAACCGCCGGCGCCGGGAGGGACGCCGATGCTGCTGCACGTGACCACCGCGGCCGAGTGGGCGGCCGCCCGCGCACGGGGACGCCACGAGCCCCCGTCGCTGGCCGCCGAGGGCTTCGTGCACTGCTCGCTGCCGGACCAGCTGCCGGGCGTGCTGGCGCGGTTCTTCGCCGGCCAGGACGGCCTGGTCGTGCTCGAGATCGACCCCGACCGGCTCGCCGCCGAGGTGCGCCACGAGACCACCGAGGGCGGCACCGAGCGGTTCCCCCACGTCTACGGGCCGATCGAGATTTCAGCCGTGACCGGGGTCCGCTCCCTCGAACCCTGATATCCTCGGACGCGCCACGGGACGCACGGAACACGCCTCCAGGAGGGAACGATGCGCGGGACGAGATGGCTGTGGTTCGCGGGGATCGTGCTGGCCGGGCTGGGCTGCTGCGGCACCGAGGGCGAGGTGCGCCAGGCGCTCGAGGACGACGGGCTGAGCGACATCGAGCTGACCCCGACCGGCGAGCCGGGGGGCTACGAGTTCCGCGGCACCCGCGACGGCGAGGAGTGCACCGGGTTCTACACGCTGAAGAAGCGCGGGATCGTGACCAGCGAGTCCCACACGATGTCCTGCCTGCCCCCCGCCGGCCCGGTGACCGACAGCCTCCCCGAGGGCACCGGCGAGCCGGTCGAGGCGCAGGCGCGCTACTGCGACGCCGGCGACATGGGCGAGTGCCGCGAGCTCGGCTACCGCTTCGAGCACGGCAACGGCGTGCCCGAGGACAAGCCCCGGGGCACCGAGCTGTACGTGATGGCCTGCAACGGCGGCGACGGGATGGCGTGCCACAACGCCGGCGTGGCCTACAACAACGGCTTCGGCGTGGTGCTGGACGCCGCCCAGGCGTCGGCGTACTTCGAGCGGGCCTGCGAGATCGGCTACGCCAAGTCGTGCTTCGACGCGGCGCTGAACCTGGCCAAGGACACCCCGCGCCGGGACTTCGTCAAGGCCCGCGAGATCGCCTCGCGGGGCTGCGACCTGGGCGATCCCAGCTCGTGCAACACGATGGGAGTGTTCCTCGACAACGCCCAGGGCGGTCCCCGCGACCAGGAGAAGGCCGCCGAGCTGTTCCGCAAGGCCTGCGAGGGGGACGTGGCGATCGGCTGCGAGAACCTCGAGAAGATGGCTCGGCGCTAGCGCCGCCGGCGGGTCGCGACGACGAGCAGTCCCAGCACCGGCAGCAGGCCCGCCCCCGTCGCGGCCTGCGGGGAACCCAGCCCGCACTCGCAGCCCCCCGCGCTGAGCTGGGGATCGCCGTCCGCGTCGTCATCGGAGGCGTCGTCGTCGGAGGCGTCGTCGTCGCTGGCGTCGTCGTCGGAGGCGTCGTCGTCGCTGGCGTCGTCGTCGCTGGCGTCGTCGTCGGAGGCGTCGTCGTCCCCCGTGCCGCAGTCCGGGTCGTCCTCGTCGACCAGCCCGTCGCAGTCGTTGTCCTTGCCGTCGGCGCAGTCGAGCTCGGCGTCCTGGGCCCACACGTCCTCGTCCGTGTCGTCGCAGTCCCCCATGCACGGCGCCTGGCCGTCACCGTCGTGGTCGACCTCGTCCTCGCCCAGCGCGCCGTCGCAGTCGTTGTCGAGCCCGTCGCAGATCTCCGGCGCGCCCGGGTAGATCGTCGGATCGGAGTCGTCGCACTCGTCGCACTCGATGTAGCCGTCGCCGTCGTGGTCGATCTCGTAGCCGGCCACCGCCCCGTCGCAGTCGTTGTCCTCGTGGTCGCACAGCTCCGGCGCCCCGGGGTACGTGTCGGGGTTGCCGTCGTCGCAGTCGCCGGCGCAGATCATGAAGCCGTCCCCGTCCTGGTCGATCTCCCCCGGACCGAGGTTGCCGTTGCAGTTGTTGTCGATCCCGTCGCAGATCTCCTGGGCGCCGGGATGGATGTCGTCGTCGCCGTCGTCGCAGTCGCCCTCGCAGACCATCCAGCCGTCGCCGTCGTCGTCGTCCTCGTCGGGGGGGATGCCGCCGTTGCAGTTGTTGTCCAGGCCGTCGCAGATCTCCGGGGCGCCGGGGTACACGTCGTCGTTGCCGTCGTCGCAGTCGCCGTCGCAGCTGCTGTGGCCGTCGTTGTCGGCGTCGGCGGGGTTGAGATCGGCGTCGGCGTCGTTGCAGTCGCCGTCGCAGGTGGAGTAGCCGTCGCCGTCGTCGTCGTCGAGGTTGAGCACCCCGTCGTGGTCGTCGCAGTCGCCGTCGCAGGTGGTGTACCCGTCGCCGTCCTCGTCCACCTGGCAGTCGCTGTCGTCGCAGTCCACGTCCCCGTCGCCGTCGTTGTCCACGCCGTCGCTGCAGTCCGACTCGCCGGCCCAGCACACCACCGTGACGTCGTCGAACAGCAGGCCGTCGTAGGGGTAGGGGCCGTTGTCGGCCTGGGCCAGGTAGAAGCTCAGGTCGGTGCCGACGGTGTTGAACCACGGCTCGAGATCGATCTCGACGAGGTGCACGTCGTACCAGCTGTACTGGTCGTGGGTCAGGTCGGCCAGCACCTGGTAGTCGCTGCCGTTGCCCGAGATGCCGAGGCAGTCGCCCACCGGCGACGGGTCCCCCGCCGACCACGCGTTGGGGCAGTAGTCGGTCTCGTCGTCGGCGCTGTAGAACCGGAACCGCAGCACCGCCGCGTAGCACCCCGACAGATCCACCGCGGTGGTCTCGATCCCGGTCGCCGACGGCGTGTAGTCGACGACGTTGGCCAGCGCCAGCCACCACGAGTTGTCCACGTCCTCGAACGTGTACGTCGAGTTGCCGGGGTGGTCCCCGCCGGTGTGGTGGACCCACCCGGTGGGGAGCTGCTGGTTCTCGAAGTCCTCGCTCATCACCGTGGTCTGGGCGGCCGCCGGGGCGGCGATCAGCGTGGCGATGGCGACGAGCGCGACGCGCAGGCACAGCGTGTTGGGCATCGGGACCCTCCCGCCGGCAGCATACCGCGCTTGGCAACCCGGCCGGCAACCCTTACTCCTTGTTGCATGGTCGCCGAGGCCCTCGACACCGCCGAGACCGCGCTGCGCCGCTTCGGCCAGACGCTGCCCGAGACCCGGGAGGACTTCCCGTGGGGGCACTGCGCGCTGAAGGTCCGCGACAAGGTGTTCGCGTTCGTCTCGCTCGAGGACGGCCAGCTGCGGCTGTCGATCAAGCTGCCGGGGTCCAGCGAGGTGGCGATGCACCTGCCGTTCGCCGCGCCGACCGGCCACGGGCTGGGCTCCGCCAGCTGGATCACGGCCCGCTTCGGCGCCGGGGACGAGATCCCGATGGGGCTGCTCGAGGCGTGGATCGTGGAGAGCTACCGCGCGGTGGCGCCGCCGGCGCTGGTGCGGAGGCTGCCGGAGGGAGTGGGTCGGGCGGAGCTGCGCGTCGTGGGGGTCCGCAAGGGGACGGGCTGAACGGCGGCGGGGCGCCTACTCCTCGACCCAGACCACCATCCCGTTGCCGTCCAGCTCGACCCGCAGCGTCGGCAGCGCGGGCTGCTCGGCGTCCGGGTCCCACAGCACCATGTCGGCGCTGATCACGTTGATCTCGGCGCCGCCGACCTTGCCCTCCTCGAAGTACTTCAGGGCCAGCTCTGCCTCGTCCTCGACCGCGTCGTCCTTGGTGCGGTCCTCCAGCGAGGCGAGCGGGTGCTCGCTGCTCGGGTCGCCGATCCGGACCAGCAGGTGGATCAGGGCGATCGTGCCCTCGGTGGTGATGTACTCGTCGCGCAGCATCACCTGGTGGATCGTCTCCAGCGAGCTCTGGTCGGCCAGCGCGACGAGCAGGTCCACCGCGTGGCCCCACGCGACCGGGTGCTTCTCGTTGAGCACGGCCCAGTGGATCGTCGGCAGCAGGCCCTTGTGGGCGTACCTCTTGAGCGACTTCCAGGCCGCGGCGCGCACGTCGCCCTTGTCGTCGTTCCTGGCCACGTCCTCGAGCCTGGGGGCCACCACCGCGCCGGGCATCCCGGAGCGCCCGAGGCCCTCGCAGGCCTGGACCCGCAGCTTCTTGTCCTGGTCGTCGAGCAGCGCGAGGTAGGCCTCGAACAGCGCCGGGTTGTTCAGCGCCTCGGCGGTCTCCAGCGCCGCGAGCCGCACCGGGCGCTTGATCGTCTCGTCCTTGGCGATCAGCACCGCGATGTCGCTCTTGGACTCCATGTCGCGGTCGGCCATGCCCTCGAGCAGCACCTTGGCGAAGTCGTTGTCCAGCTTGCGGTAGGCCGCCAGGCAGGTCGGGATGTTGGCCTCGGCGCGCTCCGGCGCCTCCTTGAGCAGCTGCTTCGCGGCGACCTTGCGGCCGTCCTGGTCCACCTCGGGGTTCTCGAGGATCTTGACGGCCTCGTCCAGCGCCTCGGCGGTGCCGATCTCGACCAGCGCGCGCACGGCGGTGTTGCACACCTCCTCGTCCTCGTCCTCGACGCAGCGCGCCGCCAGCGGCCCGATCGCGGCCTCGACCTTGCGCTCGCCGAGCAGCTCGGCGGCGTCGGCGCGGTCGTCCTCGTCCTTGGCGGTCTGGAGCTCGTCGATCAGCTCGTCGTCGTCCATCTTGTCGAGGTTCTTGGCGGTCGCGGCGCAGGGCAGCGCCAGCGCGGTCAGCGCGATCCACAGGGTCAAGCGGTGCATGCGATACCTCCCGGGGAGCCATGGAACGATCCGCGGCCGAGGTTATTCGACAGCGGGCTTCGAAAGGCAAGGAAAAGGGTTCCTTCGAGCTTCCCTCTGGCGGGGCCGGCGTTGAGCTGCGAGGCGTGACCTCGCCAGCTCCAACGGCGGCACGAAACGCTGCGGCGTCGGCGCCGACTGCGTTTCGTCTAGTAGTGCTCGTCGACCCAGTCCTGGAGCTGGTCGAAGCCGTCGATCGTGCCGTCGCGCAGCTGGTTCTCCCAGAACTCGTGGTCGTCGCCGTCGAGCGGCAGGTCGGCGTGGGACCACAGCGCCTGGGTGCGCCACACCTGGCTGGTGTCGTGGGTGTAGGGGATCAGGATCTCGATGCTGTAGGTGAAGCCGACCGTGGCGCCGTCGAGGCTGAGCACGGCGTCGTCGTCGAACCAGCTGCGGATGATCGCCACGCGGCGCACCTGGTCGCCGTCGTCCCACTCGACCTGGCGGAAGTCGAGCCACAGCTTGTAGGTCGCGGTGACGTCGAGCACGTAGTTGCTGACCACGTCGTTCTCGGTGCGCAGGAACAGCTCGCTGCGGTCGAGGTAGTCGTCCCGGCTGGTCAGGTAGGTCCGGTCGTACTCCTCGAACTGGGGGAACACCTCGTGCTGGTCGGGCCCGATCAGCACGTCCTCGACGATCTCGACGGTGATCGGCATCTTCTGGGCCACGACGATCGACACCGCCTGCTCCCACTGCTCGCCGGTGGGGACCTCGACGAGCTTGCCCAGATCGATCAGCTCCTGCAGGTCGTCGTCGGTGATCATCGTCGTGGAGAGCCCCTCCTCGAGGTCGCACTCGGGGCGCTCGTTGCCGTCCTCGGTCTCGGTCTGCTCGCAGTCCTCGAGGAAGGTGACGTACTGCTCCAGCGCCTGCTCGAGCCCGGCCGGATCGGCGTCCTCGCAGTGGGTGAAGAAGTACTGGATCGGGTCGTCGATCTGGTCCGGGGCGTCCTCCAGACCCGGGCGACAGGCGCCCGCGGCCAGCGCCAGCGCCAGCAGGATCGACAGCGCGGGGCGCGGTCGTGACGGCATGCGGTCCTCCTGCAGCGAGGATCTCACGGGCGGCGGCGGCGCGCCAGCGCGGCGGCGGCGAGCAGCAGCGCGGGCCACGGCACGCGGGGGCTGCCCGCGGCGTCGCACACGCACTTCTTGTAGACCACGTCGGCGCTGTCGTCGTCGTCGTCGTCGTCGCCCGCCGCGTCGTCGTCGGCGCAGGGGTCGTCGCCGTCCCAGCCCTGGCAGTCGCCGGTGTCGTGGTCGACCTCCCCGGGGCCGCCGTAGGCCCCGATGTCGTTGCGCGAGCCGTCGGGGTCGTTCCACGCCTCGTCGGGGGGGCCGGCGTCGATCGCGGGGCTGCCCGGCGCCAGGTGGAAGTCGCCGCCGGGGACGTCCTCGAACGCCGGGTCGGCCTCCAGGTTGCCCTCGGCGGCGAGGACCTGCTCCAGCTCGCCGTGCTCGGCCGAGACCACGTCGCCGCCGACGTTGCCGTGGAACAGCGAGTAGGTCACGTCCAGCGGCGGGTCCAGCTCGTCCCACAGGTAGGTGTAGATCCCCTCGCCGCCCACCGCCCCGGCGACGATGCAGCCCTGGAACGTCGCGTGGGTGTCGACGTACCAGTAGGCGTTGGCCCCGTGGCCGCCGTAGCCCAGCAGGTTGCAGGCGTTGCCGACCAGCGTGACGTTGGTCAGCAGCGCGTCCACCGGCATGCCGGTGGCGGCGTCGCCCAGCGAGTAGATCCCGCCCCCGTCGACCCCCGCGACGTTGCCCGCGATCAGCACCCGGTGCAGGTGTGGCGAGCTGCCCTTGCCGATGATCACCCCGCCGCCGTTCATCGTCGTGGCGACGTTCCCGCGGACCTCGACGTCGATCAGCGTCGGGCTCGACTCGCAGATGTAGATCCCGCCGGCGCAGCCGTCGGCGACGTTGTCGCGCACCACCACCCGCTCCAGCAGCGCGTGGGCGCCGAACTTCAGCTTGATCCCGCCGCCGAAGTAGGCGTGGTTGCCCTCCACGACCAGGTCGGTCAGCGTCGGGCACGCGTGCTCGACGTGGATCCCCGCGCCCGGGTACTCCTCCACCGCGTGGGTGTCGGCGCCGGTGATCGTGAACCCCGACAGCCGCGCCTGGGGCCCCTCGCCGTGGGTGAACGACACCGCGGGCACGCCGTCGGGCGGGTCGAGGATCGTCACGGCGGCGCCCTCGATGCCCAGCACCGCCACGTCGCGGCCGCAGTAGTCGAGGGCCTCCGGATAGGTCCCCGGGGAGACGTGGACGATGTCGCCCACGTCGGACACCAGGATCGCCTCCTGGATCGAGGTGAACATCGCCCCGCCCTCGATGTCGACGGTCCACACCGTGGCGCCGGCGGGGGCGGGGGCGAGGGCGAGGGCGGCGAGCGCGGCGAGGGCGAGCCCCCACGGACCGGGACGGCGAGACGGCACGGCCCCACTTTGCCCGCCCCCCGGGAGCCTGACAAGGTTGCAGCGTGCCGTGGCACACCCTAGGCTGGCCGGCACTCGGGAGGTGGGGCCAGCATGATCCTGGACTGGCTGCAGGCGTTCGTCGACTTCGGCAACAACCTGGTGTGGGACACGCCGGACGCGTTCCCGTGGTTCGTCGCGCTGCTGCTCGGCACCGGGATCGCGATCACGTTCTGGATGGGCTGGATCCAGGTCCGGCGCTTCCGCCACGCCTTCGACGTGGCCCGCGGCAAGTACGACGACCCCGAGGACGAGGGCGACATCAACCACTTCCAGGCGCTGTCCACGGCGCTGAGCGCGACGGTCGGGATCGGCAACATCGCCGGCGTCGCGATCGCGATCCACTGGGGCGGCCCGGGGGCGCTGTTCTGGATGTGGGTCACCGCCGTGTTCGGCATGGCGCTGAAGTACGTCGAGTGCACCCTGTCGATGCGGTACCGCACGTTCGACGACCAGGGCAACGCCGCCGGCGGGCCGATGTACTACATCGAGCTGGGGCTCGGGAAGGGCTGGAAGCCGCTGGCGGTGCTGTTCGCCGGGCTGGCGGTGGTGTGCTCGTTCGGCTCGGGCAACATGAACCAGGCCAACACCATCGCCGAGGCCGCGTTCAACGATCTCGGGCACGTGCCGTACTGGCTCAGCGGGGGCATCGCCGCGGCGCTGGTGGGCGCCGTGATCCTCGGCGGGATCAAGCGCATCGGCGCGGTGACGAGCAAGCTGGCCCCGGCGATGGCGGTGCTGTACACCGCCGGCGGGCTGCTGATCCTGGCGCTGAACTACGACCAGCTGCCCGGCGCGGTGCAGGCGATCTTCGTGGGCGCGTTCCGCCCCGAGGCGGGGGTCGGCGGCACCGGCGCCGGCGTGCTGCTGACGACCCTGGTGTGGGGCATCAAGCGCGGGCTGTTCAGCAACGATGCGGGCCAGGGCAGCGCCCCGATCGCCCACGCCGCGGCCAAGACCGACGAGCCGGTGCGCGAGGGCGTGGTGGCGATGATGGGGCCGTTCATCGACACGATCCTGATCTGCTCGATCACCGGGCTGGTGATCGTCACCACCGGGGTGTGGAACGAGCAGGAGCACGCCGTGGCCAAGCCCGGCGACTGGACGATCTACCAGCCCGCCGCGGGCGACCCGTCCCCCGAATCGGTGCAGGGCCTCGACGAGTTCGTCGGCGAGCTGCCCGTGCGCGACGGCGTGGTGCAGGGGGTGGTGCTGTCGGCCTACGACGGGCCGGTGGCCGACGGGCGGCTGGTGACCCCGGATCTCGAGCCGTTCAGCGGTACGCTGGTGCGGGACGCCGAGGGGCACCTGATGCTGCCCGACGGCAGCGACGCCGACATCCGCGTCCAGGGGGAGATGTTCCGCACCGGGTCGTCGCTGACGTCGTGGGCCTTCCGCCGCGGGCTGGCGCCGATCATGGGGCCCTGGGGCTCGATGATCGTGACGCTCTCGGTGTTCCTCTTCGGGCTGTCGACGTGCATCTCGTGGTCGTACTACGGCGACCGCTCGATCCAGTACCTGCTGGGCTCGCGGGCGGTGCTGCCGTACCGCATCCTGTACGTCTTCTTCGTGTTCCTCGGGGCCCAGCTGAGCCTCAGCCTGGTGTGGGACTACGGCGACTTCGCGCTGGGCTGCATGGCGGTCCCCAACCTGATCGCGGTGCTGCTGCTGGCGCCCCGCGTGCGGCGGATGACCACCGAGTACTTCTCCCGCGACCACCAGAAGCGGCGCTGAGTGCAGAAGCCCGTTTGACTGCGGACTGGACAGCGGGTATTAGGGCGCGCTAACACCATAAGGGAAGAGGAAGCGCGTGCCCCGCAGCCAGGACGCCCCCGTCGATTCGAGCGAGCGATCGGCCCCCGGCCGGTCGCGGGGCCGTGGCCGCGGGGGCGGGCCGGGCAGGCCGGGGGGCCATCGCCGCGGGGGCGGGCCGGGGCATCCCGCGCACACCCCGGGGATCTTCCTGCCCTCGCCGCACCTGCGGCGCGTCGCCCTGCTGGGCAACGTCAACGTCGGCAAGACCTCGCTGTTCGGCCGGCTGTGCCTCACCGGCGTGCACCCGGTCAACATCCCGGGCAGCACGATGCGCGTCCAGCGCGGCGTCCTGGCGGTCGGCCCGCACTCGGCGCCGCGCTCGTTCCGCCGCCAGTGCATGCACTGCAGCCAGGACGCCCGCCGCCGGCGCCGGAGGTTCCGCGGCGGGGAGTGCTGCGAGCGGGTCGGGACCGAGGCCGGCTGCCCGGCGCTGGCCCACCTCGAGCACGTCCACGAGCCCGGCGACGTGCCCACCGTGGTGCACCTGTTCGACACCCCGGGGGCGGGCTCGCTGGTCGCCGAGAGCGAGGACGAGATGGTCTCCCGGGACCTGCTCCTCTCGGGGCTGATCGACGGGGTGCTGCTGGTCGCCGACGCCAAGAACCTGCGCCGCTCGCTGGCCCTGGCGCTGGAGGTCGCCGAGTTCGAGAGCCCGATGGTGATCGACCTGAACATGGTCGACGAGGCCGAGGACATGGGCCTCGAGGTCGACGACCACTCGCTGGCGCTGACCCTCGGGGTCGACGTGCAGCGCACCATCGCGGTCGAGGACATCGGGGTCCGTTCGCTGGCCGAGCGGCTGCCCCCCGGGCACGAGCCGCGGCGGCAGGTGACGTTCCCCGAGCCGATCGAGGAGGCCCTGGCGCTGATCGAGGAGCTGCTCGCCGACGGCCCGCTGCCGCCGCGCGCGGTGGGGGTCCTGCTGCTGTCCGGCGACGAGGGCGCCCGGGCGTGGGTCCGGAGCCACCTGGGCGAGGGCGTGGCGCGGGGCGCCGACGAGATCGTGGCGCACGCCCAGCGCGCGTTCGCCACGCCGCTGCAGGTGCTGATCGCGGACACCTACCTGGGCGAGGCCCAGCGGATCGCCGACCGGGTGGTGACCTCGGCGGTGCGCAGCCCCAACCTGCTGGTGCGGTTCGGCGGCTGGGCCCAGCGGCCGTTCCCCGGGCTGCTGATCGCCGCGGCCGTGCTGCTGGTGGCCTACTACTTCATCGGCGCGTTCGGCGCGACGTTCGTCGTCGACCAGGTCTCGACGCCGCTGTTCGAGGAGGTGGTGTTCCCCGCCTTCGAGTGGGCGGTGCGCCCGATCCCCTCGGCGTTCGTGCGCGAGGCGGTGATGGACCCCGACTTCGGGCTGGTCCCCACCGGGCTGTTCCTCGCCGTCGGGATCGTGCTGCCGGTGCTGTTCTGCTTCTACCTGTTCCAGGCGGTGCTGGAGGACACGGGGTACTTCCCGCGGCTGTCGGTGCTGTTCGACCGCGTGTTCCGCTGGATGGGGCTCAACGGCCAGGGGCTGATCCCGCTGGTGCTGGGGCTGTCGTGCGTGACGATGGCGCTGATCACGACCCGGATGCTGCCCAGCCAGCGGGAGAAGATCCTGCTGTCGCTGCTGCTCATGCTGGGGCTGCCGTGCGCCCCGCTGCTGGCGGTGATGTTCGTGATCCTGCAGCACCTGCCGTGGACGGCGTCGGTGGTGGTCTACGGGCTGATCGCGACCCAGACGCTGCTCGTCGGGTACCTGGCGAGCAAGCTGATGCCGGGCGCGCTGCCCGACCTGATCCTCGAGATCCCGCGGATGCGGATCCCGCGGGTCCGGGTGCTGCTGAGCAAGACCTTCCGCCGCACCTGGCACTTCATGCGCGAGGCGCTGCCGGTGTTCCTGCTGGCCTCGTTCGTGGTGTTCGTGTTCGACCGGGTGGGGGGGCTGGCGCTGCTCGAGCGGGCCAGCAGCCCGGTGGTCCAGGGGCTGATGGGGCTGCCCGAGGGCGCGGTCCAGGTGTTCATCAAGACGGCGATCCGGCGGGAGGCCGGGGCCACCGAGCTGAACCTGCTGCGGGACCAGTTCACCAACCTGCAGTTGGTGGTCACGATGCTGGTGATGACGTTCCTGGTCCCGTGCATCAACTCCGCGATCGTGCTGGTCAAGGAGCGGGGGCTGAAGGTCTCCGCGGCGATCCTGGGGATCGTGGTGGTCTACGCGCTGACGCTGGGCACCGCGCTGAACTGGATCTGCCGCGGGCTGGGGATCACGTTCGGAGGGTGAGCAGATGCACAAGCCGCAGGAGGAGATCCTCGAGACGATCTGGACCACCGAGGAGGATGGCCTCGACACCCTCGACGCGGTCCGCGAGCGGTGCGCGATCGAGATCGGCGAGGGGGACCTGCTGTTGCTCGAGAAGCGGGGGATGATCCGTCGCGAGGGCGACCGCGTGGTGCTGTCCGACCAGGGCCGCGCGGAGGCCCGCGGGGTGGTGCGGCGGCACCGGCTGGCGGTGACGCTGTTCGGGACGATCCTCGACATGGAGGCCGAGAAGCGCGAGGAGATCGCCTGCGAGGTCGAGCACACCCTGCTGCCCGAGGTCGAGGAGAGCATCTGCACCCTGCTGGGCCACCCGACGGTGACCCCGGACGGCCACCCGATCCCGCCGGGCCACTGCTGCGAGACCAACCGCACCACGGCGTCGACCGTGATCGTCAACCTGACCGCGCTGGCGCCCGGCGAGCGGGGCCGGATCACCTACATCAAGCCCAAGCACCACCAGCGCCTGCACCGCTTGACGGCGTTCGGCCTGACCCCCGGGACGGTGGTCGAGGTGCACCAGCGCCGCCCGGCGTTCTGCGTGCGCTACGAGGGCACCGAGATCGCGCTGAACCAGGACGTCGCGGAGGACATCTTCGTGGCCCGCGAGGGGAACGGGAACGCGTCGGCCTAGCCCGGATCAGCGCGGGTGGCGTGGCGTGGTCTCCGGCCGCTCGCGGAGCTCCGCGGGGGTGGGGATACGAAGAGGGGTCGAAGAGGGGTCAGAAGAGGGGTCAGGCACTTACAATTACATTTTATGGGACGCCCCCGACCGGGCCGGAACCTGCACGACCAGGGAGCGGTGGGGTGGGGGAAGATCAGGTCCGGGGGTGTGTGCATGCGATGGACTCCTCGGCTGGCCCTGTTGCTCACCGCGCCGGTCCTCCTGTGGGGCTGCCCGGCCGGCGATGACGACACCGGCGACGACGACGCAGGCGACGACGACGTGGGCGACGACGACGTGGGTGACGACGACAGCGGGGACGACGACACGGGCGACGACGACAGCGGGGACGACGACACGCTGGGCCCGGGTCCCTGCGGCGCCGACGGCTGGGGGATGATCGCCGACCCGGCGCACTCGATCCACGTGCACGACGGTGGCGACGACGCGGGGACCGGGACCGTGGGCGATCCCCTCGAGACCCTCTCGGCGGCCCTGGCACTGTCGCGGCAGGAGGGCCAGCCGGACCGCATCGCGCTGTGGCCCGGCGACTTCCGCGAGCACGGGGTCTCGCTCACCGGCGAGGATGACGGGCTCGCGATCGAGGGCTGCTCGTCGTCGTCCCCGGAGATCCTGCTGGACTCGGGGACGACCTTCTCCATCGCGGAGGCCACGGGCGTGCGGCTGGCGGGGGTCGCGATCTGGGGCGGCGAGCCGGGCCTGACGATCCACGGCGGGGCCGAGGTCGAGGTGGAGAGCGTCGGCTCCTACTATCCGAAGTGCAGCGGGATGTGGGTGCTGGGGGCCGAGACCACCGTCCACGCCGAGGACGTCGGGGTGATCACCGGGTTCGCGTGCATGGGCAACTACGGCGCCGGCTACTTCGTGGACGGCGCCACGGCCACGTTCGTCGACGCCTCGGTGTGGGACACCTGCGGCGCGGGCTTCGTCGGGGTCTCGGCGGATCTGACGATCCGCGACAGCAGCAGCTCGTGTGTGTGCCCGGTGGGATCGCCGTGGTCGCGCGGGGTGCACCTCGAGGGGATGAGCACGGCGGTCATCGAGGACTCGAGCTTCTACTACAGCTGGGACGCGGGCATCTTCTCGATGGACAGCCTGAGCCTGACGATCACGGGGTGCACCATCGGGGACACCAACGCCGAGGACACCGCGATCGGCTCGACCGGAGACGGGATCGTCGTCACCCAGTCCGCCGGGAACGCCGATCCGGCCCAGTTCCTCACCGTGCTCGAGGGCAACATCGTGGCCGACTCCCCCCGCGCCGGGGTGGTCGTCTCCGGCGTCACGGCCGAGCTATCGGGGACCACGACGAAGGACGGGATCTACGCCCAGAACGGGGCGATCACCTCGGGCACCGACACGGTCACCGCGCCACAGACCCCCTGCGAGTTCGACGAGACGACGGCACCGTTCTGAGTCTGAGCGGCCCTGCCTCCCGGGGACGAGAGTCCCGCTGAGAGGAACGTGGGATGGCCTTGGGCGGGGTGATGATCTGAATTCAAGAACGTGGTTGTCCGGCTGCCTCAGCAACGACCCGACCCCCTGCGACGTTTTCCACCCGACTTCCAGTTTTTGGCGCAATGAGCGCCAGAATCTGGAACTCGGACA
>CAZOYV010000184.1:0-18017 GCA_964584075.1 uncultured Rickettsiales bacterium
AGCCTACCGCAGTCTCAGGACTGCCCACCTTCCACCGCGCTTATTCCAGGGCTAGTCGTCCCGCTGCTTCGACCTCTTCATCATCACCACGCCGACGCCGAGCAGCACGGCGCCGAGCAGTCCGGCGACCACCGCGCCCCCGAGCGATCCGAACGCCGCGGGGAGCGCCTCCTCGGTCTTGGGGTCGAGGCCGAACACGAGCAGCACGATCCCCCCGAGCAGCGCGACGAGCGCGAACAGGCAACCGCAGCCGCCACAACCCGTGAGCACCTTGGAGCCGGTGCTGGGCTTTCCAGCTTCACTCATCTCGTTCCTCCGCAGAGGGCCGTCACGAAGTATCGAACACGTCGGAGCGGGCTGTCCATCGGCGGGGGCTCCGGACCCGCGAGGGTGGAGCGGACTCCGCTCCCGGCGCGGCCCGGGGATGGATTCACGAGCTGTCAGGGCAGCGCGTGCTGTGCGGCGGCCGCGGACGGAGCGGCGAGCCGCTCGACCTCCTCGCGGGCCTCCTTCCACTCGCGGCCGCGGTCCGGGTCGTCGCGCTCCAGCCAGCGGGGCAGCTCGGACGACCGCACCGCGTGGGCCACGGCGGCGAGCGCCTCGAGGCGCCGGACCTCCAGCTCCTTCTTGCGCAGCGAGTGGAACACCAGCGCCGCGGTGAGGAAGATCGGGAACGCCGACAGCGTCGCCAGGATGCCGATCGGCAGCAGGGTGTCGAGGATCTCGTGCATGTCCACTCCCGTTGGTTCCGCCCTCGGAGGTTCCCTACGCGCGACGGGCGGCGGTATTGCAGACCCGGTAGAATGGGGTGCGTGGCGGGGAGCGGCGCGACGCTGGGAGTGGTGGAGTGCGGGGTGTCGAGCACGGAGGGGTGGCGCGGGCGACCGCGCTGCTGATCGCGGTCACCCTCCTGGCGGTCGCCCCCGCCGGGAGCGCCGGCGCGGCCCCGCGCGACGAGGCCAAGCGGGCGTTCCACAACGGGATGCGGCTGATCGAGGAGGGGCAGCTCGAGGCCGGGATCGCCGAGCTCGAGCTGGCCTACGAGATCCTCCCGCACCCCCACGTGCTGTTCAACATCGGCCGCGCCTACCTCGAGGCGGGGCGCACCGGCGACGCGGTGCGCTACCTCCGGCTGTACCTGGAGTCCGAGCCGCCCGACGCGGACGAGGTCCGCCAGGTCTTGATCAACGAGGCCCAGCGCCACTACGACGAGGGCATGCTGCTGGTCCGGGAGGGCAGCATCGAGGAGGGCATCGACCGCCTCGAGACGGCGTACTGGATCCTGCCGCGCGCCAGCGTGCTGTACAACATCGGCCGCGCCTTCGTCGAGGTCGACAGGCCGGACAGGGCGATCGCGTACTTCGAGCGCTACCTCGAGACCAACCCGCCCGACCACTTCGAGGTCCGGCAGCTGATCATCCGCCTGCGCCGCGAGGCGGAGGCCGAGGAGATCTACGGCGAGCCCGAGGAGCCCGCGACCGCCGAGCTGCCTCCGGAGCAGCTCGACGAGCTGCGAGATCTCGCCGAGCGCATGGAGCGCGCCTGGGAACGGCACGAGACGCGCCCGCTGGCGAGGCCCGTGCCGGCCACCGGCGAGGAGAGCGCCGCCGACGGGCGGACCACCGAGGAGATCCTCGCCGGGCGCACCATCGAGGACATCTACGAGGAGCAGGTCGTCTCCGCCTCGCGGCAGGTCACCAGCCCCCTCGACGCGCCGGTCTCGACCCACATCATCACCGCCGAGGACATCCGGATGTCGGGGGTCACCAGCATCCCCGAGCTGCTGCGGATGGTCCCCGGCGTCGAGGTGATGCAGATGGGGCCGGCCAACTTCAACGTGGCGATCCGCGGGTTCAACCAGCGGATGGCGAACAAGGTTTTGGTGCTGATCGACGGCCGCTCGATCTACTTCGACTTCCTGTTCGAGACGACGTTCTGGAAGACGATGGAGGTCAACCTCCTCGACATCGAGCGGATCGAGGTGATCCGCGGCCCGGGGGCGACGCTGTACGGCGCCAACGCGTTCTCCGGGGTGGTCAACATCATCACCAAGCCCCGAGGCGAGAAGTCGCTGCAGATCGGCGGCCTGACCGGGATGGGCGAGACGACGCTGGGCGAGGTCCGCTACTCGGACCGGATCAAGACCGTGGGGTACTCGGTCTCGGTGGGCTACGAGCAGACCGATCGCTTCGAGCTGGAGTACGGCACCGATCGCCGCGACGTGGTCTACGTGGTCTCCGATCCGACGCTGGCGCTGCGCTCGCTGCGGGCCAACGGCGGGATCAGCTGGCTGCCGCGAGACGACACCACGCTGTCGATCTCGGGCGGCATCGCCACGGTCTACTGGGACTGGGTCGCGATGGGCCTGCTGCGCGGGTTCTACATCACCGGGTTCCTGCCCCACGTGCGCGTCGATCTGCGACACAAGGGGTTCGGCCTGCGGGTGTTCTGGAACCACCTCGACCTGCCCGAGGCGGGGCCGCCGTCGTATCAGCTCGGCTCGCTGGACACGCTCTACACCTCCGGGATCACCGACGTCGTCGACGTGGAGGCGACGTACTCGGGCGATCTCGAGCTCGGCGTCGTGCACCAGTTCGCCGGCAGCGTCGGGTTCCGCGCCAAGAACGTGCGGGACTTCGGGTTCCTCGACGACGACCACTTCGAGCGTCACCTCAACGGCTCGATCGAGGACACGATCCAGTTCGCCAGGTGGATGCGCGCGGTGCTCGGGTTCCGCTTCGACGTCCACCCGCTGGTGGGCTTCACCCCCTCGCCGCGGGTGGCGCTGATCGTCAAGCCGACCCAGCGGATGGCGATCCGGGCGTCGGCGGGGACCAGCTTCCGGATCCCCTCGTTCATCGAGTCCTACATGGACCTGCCGGTCCCCGGGCCGGCCACCGGGGTGGTGATCCTCTCGCGCGGCAGCGTCGATCTGAAGCCGGAGCAGCTGCGCAGCATCGAGCTCGGCTATCGGTTCGAGGGCTCCGACTACCTGATGTTCGACGTCGCCGGCTACTACCAGCGGGTCAACGACCTGATCGCGCTGGGGGCGGTGGAGACGACGCCCGACTACGGCATGCAGGACGAGTACTTCGTCGGCGGCGTGACCGGGTTCACCAACGTCGACCAGCCGTTCGGCGGGTTCGGCGTCGAGCCGTCGCTGCACCTGTTCCCGGTGCGCGGGCTGGACATCTCGGTCAACTACGCCTTCAACTACCTGGTCGACCTCGAGAAGTACCGCGCCGGCGAGGAGGCCCGCGATCGCCGCGGTCCGCTGCACAAGTTCAACGCCGGGGTCCAGTACCGCTCGCCGTTCCACCTCGACTTCCACGTTTGGTGCCACGTGGTCGGCGCCTACAGCATCCCGGAGCGGTCGTTCCGCGACACCGGCGAGGTCTACGTCGAGGAGTACGACATCGACCCGTTCGTGATCCTCAACGCCCGGGTGGTGGCGATGCTGCTCGAGGACAAGCTCGAGTTCGGCGTCACGATCCAGAACCTCACCGGGTTCTTCGACGAGGACGGCGGCCACCGCGAGCACCTGCTGGGGACCACCATCCGTCCCCGCGTGTTTGGTACGCTGCGGGTCTCCTTCTGAGGGGGACGATGGACGAGCCCGGCGGCAGCGTGCAGGACCCGATCTGGAAGCGGATCTCCCAGATCAGCGCGGGCCTGTGCGGGCTGACGGGGTCGGTGTGCATCGTGATCGGCACGATGCTGCACCACCGGATGGGCTTCGACTACGACGCCCACGGCCTGTACCAGGACCCCGAGACGCTGTACCTGTACAGCCGCGGGACCCTGCTCCCGCTGTGGATCATCTTCGCCGCGGCGGGCCTGTTCAGCGCCCTGTTCTTCTGGGTCGGGCGGCGGGTGCTGAGGTTCGAGACGTAGCCTAGTGGAAGTCCCGGGTCCCGCCGGACTCGGGCTGCAGCTCGAGCTCGGGGGTCCACAGCTGCTCGGCGACCAGGTGGGTGACGCCGTCCTGGGCCTGGATCTTGCCGGTGACCCCCAGGAAGTTGCTGGTCCTCGCGACCAGCGCGTGCTCCTGGAACACGTCCTGCCAGATCACCAGGTTGACGAAGCCGGTCTCGTCCTCGAGCGTCATGAACACCACCCCGTTGGCGGTGGCCGGGCGCTGGCGGCAGATCACCATCCCCGCGTAGCGCACCGGGCGGCCGTGGGGGTAGGCGTTGAGCGTGCGGGCGTCGGGCAGCCCGCGCCGGCGCAGCTGGCCGCGCAGGCTGGCCAGCGGGTGGCCGCGGGGGCTGTGGAACGTGGTCCGGTAGTCCCAGCCGACGGTCTCGAAGGCGTCCAGCGCGGCGAAGTGGGGCGGGGCCTCGGCACGCTCCATCGGCATCGCCTCGCGGGCGGAGTGGACCAGCGCGCGGACCTCCCACAGCGCCTGGCGGCGGTCCAGCAGGAAGCCCTCGAGGGCTCCGGCCTCGGCCAGCCTGGTCAGCACGTCGACGGGCAACCGGGTGCGGCGCACCAGGTCGGCCAGCGAGGCGAACGGGCGCTCGTCGCGGGCGGCGCGGAGCCGGTCCCAGTCGCCCTCGCCGAGGCCCTTGACGTAGCGCAGGCCCATCCGCACGCCCCAGTCCCCGCGGGGGATCTCGGCCATCGTGCAGTCCCAGTCGCTGAGCAGCACGTCGACGGGCAGGATCCGCACGCCGTGGTGGCGGGCGTCCTCGACGATCGTCGCCGGGCTGTAGAACCCCATCGGCTGGGCGTTGAGCAGGGCGCAGGCGTACTCGGCGGGGAAGTGGGTCTTGAGCCAGGCGGTGGCGTAGCCGATCAGGGCGAAGCTGGCGGCGTGGCTCTCGGGGAAGCCGTACTCGCCGAAGCCGCGGATCTGGTCGAAGACCCGCTCGGCGAACTCGGGCGCGATGCCCTTGCGCACCATCCGCGAGACGAACCGGTCGTGGTGGCCCTCGATGCGCCCCGAGCGGCGCCAGGCGGCCATGTCGCGGCGCAGCTGGTCGGCCTCCCCGGGGCCGTAGTCGGCGGCGACCACGGCGAGCTTCATCACCTGCTCCTGGAAGATCGGGACCCCGAGGGTCTTGGCCAGCACCGGCTCGAGGCAGGGGTGGGGGTAGTCCACCGGCTCCTCGCCGTTGCGGCGTCGCAGGTAGGGGTGGACCATCCCCCCGGTGATCGGGCCCGGACGCACGATGCTGACCTCGATCACCAGGTCGTAGAACGAGCGGGGCCGCAGCCGCGGCAGCATCGCCATCTGGGCGCGGCTCTCGATCTGGAACATGCCCACCGTGTCGGCGGCGCAGATCGTGTCGTAGGTGACGCTGTCCTCGGGCGGGATGGTGGCCATCGTCAGGGTCATCCCCCTTGTAACATGTAACAGATCGCAGCAGCGATGTACGAGGTGCAGCGCGCCCAGCCCGAGGAGGTCGACCTTGAACAGCCCGAGGGCCTCGACGTCGTCCTTGTCCCACTGGATCACGGTGCGGTCCGCCATCGACCCGTTCTCGATCGGGACCAGATCGTGGACCGGCTCGTGGCCCAGCAGGAAGCCGCCGGGGTGGATCGAAAGGTGGCGCGGGAAGTCCTGGATCTCGTCGCACAGCTCCACGTACAGGCGGTGCAGCGGCAGCTCGGGATCGAACCCGGCCTGCCGCAGCGTCTCGGCGTCCGGCGCGCTCCAGTGGGACAGCATCCGCGAGAGCCGGTCCACGGTGGTCTCGGGGATCCCCAGCGCCTTGCCCACCTCGCGGACCGCCGACTTGCCGCGGTAGCGGATCAGGTTGGCGACCATCGCGGCGTGGCTGCGGCCGTGGTGGGCGTAGACGTGCTGGATCACCTCCTCGCGGCGGTCGTGCTCGATGTCCAGGTCGATGTCGGGGGGCTCGGCGCGCTCCATCGACAGGAATCGCTCGAACAGCAGCCCCATCCGCACCGGGTCGACGGCGGTGATCCCCAGGCAGTAGCACACCGCCGAGTTGGCCGCCGAGCCGCGGCCCTGGCACAGGATCTGCTGCTCGCGGCAGAACCGCACGATCTCCACCATCGTCAGGAAGTAGCCGGGGTAGTCCAGCGCCTCGATCAGGTCCAGCTCCCGGTCCACCTGGGTGCGGACCTCCTCGGGGATCCGCCCGTCGTAGCGCTCGCGGGCGCCGGCCTCGGTCAGCGCCCGCAGGTGCTCCATCGAGGTGCGCCCGTCGGGCAGCCGCTCCGACGGATACACGTATCGCAGCTCGTCCATCGAGAACGGGCAACGCTCGGCGATCTCGAGGCTGGCGGCGCGGGCCGCGCGATCGTCCTCGAAGCGCTCGGCGAAGGCCGCCGGGGCCAGCAGCGCGTGCTCGTCGTTGGGGCGGGTTCGCCGCCCCGCGGTCTGCAGCGTGACCCCGTGGCGGATGCAGGTCAGCACGTCGTGCAGCCGGGCCCGGGCGGGGGTGTGGTACAGCACCTCGGTGGCGGCCACCACCGGGACCCCGTGGCGCGCGGCCCAGGCCCGGGCGCGGGCCTCGGCGCGGACCTCGCCGGCCTGCAGGTGGCGCACCACCATCGCGTACAGCCGGTCGCCGAAGGCGTCGACCAGGGCCCCGCCCGGCGTGGGGTCGTCCTCGGAGAACGGGAGGGACTCCCGGCCGCCCCACAGCGCGATCAGCCCGGCGCCGTGGGCACAGACCTCGTCCCACGTCACGGAGGACTCGCCCTTCTTGCAGCGGCGGCGGCCGACGGTGATCAGCCGGCACAGCTGGCGGTAGCCCTCGCGGTCGGTGGCGAGCAGCACGATCGACGACCCGTCGGCCACGGTCACCTGGGAGCCGACGATCAGGTGCAGGCCGACCTTCCTCGCCGCCACGTGGGCCTTGACCACCCCGTGGACCCCGTCGCGGTCGGTCACCGCCAGGTGGGCCAGCCCCATCCGGTGGGCGGCCTCCACCAGCTCCTCGGGGTGGCTCGCCCCCTCGAGGAACGCGTGGTTGGTCTTGACCCACAGCGGCGCGTACCCGCTCATCCTCTCCCTCTCTTCCTCTTCCTCCGCGCTCTCTCCGCGCCCCGGACGGGCGCCCTCTGCGCCCTCGCGCGTCCGTGACGGACGCGCTTCACTCCACCACCCCGTGCAGGACCCAGCGCCTGCGGTGGCGGTCCTGGTACATCCACAGCAGCTCGCCGGTCTCGGTGCCGACGAAGTGGTAGTCGCGCCACACCTCGCGGGCCCACCACCCGCCCCGCACCCGGTAGGGGCCGTCCTGGCGCACCACGCAGCCCAGCCCCAGCCCGCGCAGGAACCACCCCTGGGGATCGCGGGCGCGGGGCAGCGGGAACGAGCGCGGGCGGGCGAAGAACCGCCGCACCAGCTGGCGCTGACCCTCGCCCTCGGGGGCCGGGCGCGGCGGTCGCACGTGCTGCAGCGGCTCCCACGAGAACCGCGCCTCGGGCAGGTGCCCCTCGCGCAGCTCGGCGCGGACCACCGCCTCGTCGCCCAGCTCGGCGCGCAGCATCGCCAGCGCCCGGTCGGCGGCCCGCAGGTCGCGGCGCGACCCCTCGGCGAACAGCCACTGCTGGGCGGTGCGGGCCGGGACCGTGCGGGCCTCGAGGTGCAGCGCCAGCACGCCCGCCTCGAGCGCCACCTGCTCCAGCCGCAGCCGGGCCAGGCCCATCAGCTCCACCGCGTTGCGGGTGGGGGCCGCCGGGCGGATCTCGTCGCGGTGGTCTTCGCCGCGCTCCAGCCCCAGCCGCAGGGACAGCCGCTCGAGGGCCTGGCCCCCGCGGCCGATCTCGTCCAGCAGCGGGTCCAGCAGCCGCTTGAGGTGGAACAGCAGCAGGGTCGTGTCGTGGACCGGCTCGTCGAACAGCTGCGACCGCGCCGGCGGGGGGCGCACGTGGCGGGGCTGCAGCGGGCTCCACAGGTCCCCGGCGGCCAGGCGGTGGAGCCGGTAGGCCTCGTCGCCGAAGCGCTCGCGGATCCCCGCGGCGGGCAGGTCGACCAGCCCGCCCAGGGTGGTGATCCCGAGCCTGTCCAGCGCGTCGCGGAAGCCCGGATCGATGGCCAGCCGGGCCAGCGGCACCGCCCGCGCCCGGCGGCGCTCCTGCGCGGGGTCGTCGAGGAACCGCAGCGCCCCGCCCCCCGCGGCCTTGACCGCCGCGTAGCTGCCGAAGCGGGTGAAGCCCACCGCGGCGCGGGCGTGCCAGCCGGCCTCCTCGAGCTCGACGCGCAGCTCGCGGGCCCACAGCCGCAGGGTGGGGTACAGCCGCTGCAGCCCGCCGGCGTCGAGCCAGAACGCGCCGGGCTCTCCGGCCGCCGGCTCCACGTCGGGGCTGTACTGCTGGAGCCGCTCGATCAGCCCGCGGACCGCGGCGTCGACGCGCTCGTCGGAGACCACCCCGGCGCGCAGGTCGCGGCACAGCGACAGGGCGGTGGCGTACTTCATCCCGGGCAGCACCCCGTGCCCGCGGGCCTCCTCGTCGACCCACCGCAGCAGGGCCAGCGGCTTGTCGCGCTCCACCACCGCGGCGGGCCGCCCCGCCCACTCGGGGTGGTCGCGGATCAGCACCTGCAGCGGCAGCGCGGGGACGTCAACGCAGGCCAGGCGGTCCATCGCAGGGCTCCCCGTGGGTCCACCCGGGCGCCCGCCGCTTGTCCTTGAGGACGCGCAGCTCGGCGGTCTGGCGGCCCGTGCCGTCGGGGGGACGGCGGATGGCCTCTGCCCGGAGGGAGACGAGGGAGCTCAGCGAGGGATGGTCCGGCAGCTTGGCGGTCAGGCAGAGCAGGGCACAGTCGTGGGTCCGCGCCAGCCCCAGCAGGCGGGTCTGCAGCGGCATCGGCAGCTCGGCGTGCTTGCCGAGGTCGAGGACGATCAGCCCGAACCCGCCGCTGCGCGCCAGGCGGTCGGCGGCGCGGCCGACGGCGCTGGCGTCCGGCGCGTGCACGACCACCAGCGCGCCGAGGTCCACCCCCCAGGCGGCCACGTCGGGCGGGTAGAACGAGGTCCCCGCCCGCGTGACCCACGCGACGGTCTCGGCCTCGCGCTGCGCGTCGAGCACCAGCGCCGTGGCCAGCGTCAGCTGGGCCGAGCGCTGGTGGGCCGAGAGCTCCACCAGCCGCCCGGCCAGCGCGGCGCGGGTCCAGCGGGCGCCGGCCTCCTCCCCCCCCGGGGCGCGGCGCTCCAGCGCGGACCCCCGCACCGCGATCCCTCCGGGGAGGGCGGCGAGGCGGTCGCGGGCATGGGCCGTGGCGTTGCGCATGGGGCGATCGTCCTGGGTCCCAGGATAGCGACGATTTCGATACTGTACAAGTGTTCAGTTACGCAGTCGTCTCGCCGCCAGCCAGGCCAGCGCCAGCACGGTCGTGATCGGGGCGGCCGGGGACGCCGCACCGGCCGTGCAGCCCCCGCAGCCTCCGGGCTCGTCTCCCGCGTCGTCATCGTCGCCGTGTGGGCAGACGCCGTCCTCGTCCACGTGGCCGTCGCAGTCGTCGTCGCGGCCGTTGCACACCTCGTCGGCGCCGGGGAACACGGCCGGGTCGGCGTCGTTGCAGTCGCGGTCGTCGCCGGGGCAGTCGAGGAAGCCGTCGCCGTCGGCGTCGAAGCCCTCGTCGACGGCGCCGTCGCAGTCCTCGTCGGCCCCGCCGCACACCTCGGCGGCCCCGGGGTGGGCCGCCGGATCGCCGTCGTCGCAGTCGCCGGCGCAGGTGGTCCAGCCGTCGCCGTCGGCGTCGAAGCCCTCGTCGACGAGGCCGTCGCAGTCGTCGTCGCGGCCGTTGCAGGCCTCGTCGGCGCCGGGGAGCACCGCCGGGTCGGCGTCGTTGCAGTCGCCGTCGCAGGTGGTGGCGCCGTCCCCGTCGGCGTCGGGGCAGGCCAGGTCCCGCAGCACCAGGTAGGCGCGGCCGGCGCCCTGGATCACGCCGTCTCCCCACGGCGCGCCGATCAGCAGGTCCCCGAGGCCGTCGCCGTCCACGTCGCCGGCCCCGGCCAGCGAGGTGCCGGCGCCCTCGTTGACCGCGCCGCCGAGGAACGAGGCGTCGGCGTCGGCCAGCGCCAGCCCCGGGGCCCAGCCCGCCTCGCGGCCGAGCCACAGGTAGGCCTGCCCGGCCCCGCCGCCGCCGTCGTCGCTGGAGTAGGCGCCGATCAGCAGGTCGTCGAGGCCGTCGCCGTCCACGTCGCCGGCGCCGGCGACCATCCCCGAGAAGTCCTCGGCGTCCTCGCCGAGGAAGGTGGCGTCGGCGTCGGCCAGCGAGCCGCCCATCGCCCAGCCCGCCGCGCGGCCGAGGATCAGGTAGGCCTTGCCGGCCTTGTTGGCGACCTCGTCGTTCTGGGGGGCCCCGGCCAGCAGGTCGGCCAGCCCGTCGCCGTCCACGTCCCCGGCGAGGGCCACCACCCCGCCGGCGCGGTCGTCCTCCACCTCGCCGGTCCACGAGGCGTCGGCGTCGCCCAGGTCCGACAGCGCGTCCCAGCCCTGCGAGCGCCCCAGCAGCAGGTAGACCTGGCCCGCCTCGGGGGCCGCCGCGTCACTGCCGGCGACGCCCACCACGAGGTCGTCGAGGCCGTCGCCGTCCACGTCGCCGCCGCCGTCGAACGCCCCGCCGGCGCCGTCGAGCCCCGCCTCGCCGGCGATCGCCGCGTCGGCGTCGTGGGCCCCGATCAGCTCCAGCGGCCAGCCCCCCGCGCGCCCGAGGAACAGGTACAGGTGCCCCTCGTGGTCGCCGACGACCTCCCGCGTGGCCCCGAACGCGAAGTCGTCGAGGCCGTCGCCGTCCACGTCGCCGAGCCCGCCCACCGCGACGCCGACGTTCTCGTCCGGATCGGAGTAGAACCCGGTCCCCGCGTCGGCCAGGTCCATCTCCGCCGTCCACCCGCTGGCTCGCCCCGGGACGAGGTACGCGCGACCGACCCCGGCGCCGCCGACGTCCTCCAGCGGCGCGCCGATCAGCAGGTCGTCGAGGCCGTCGCCGTCCACGTCGCCGGCCCCGGCCACGGCGTACCCCACCGCGGCCTCGACCGCGCGGCGGAACGTGGCGTCCGCCTGGACCAGCGGGGCCTCGTAGAGCCACCCCACCGGCCTCCCCAGCACCAGGTACGCCGCCCCGCTGCCGCCGCCGGGGTGGGCGTGGTCCGGCGCCCCGACCAGCACGTCGTCGAACCCGTCTCCGTCCACGTCCCCGGCCCCCGCCACCGCCCACGCGCAGCGGTCGTCCCCGTCCTCGCCGAGCCAGACGACCCCGCCCGCCGGGAGCGGGGTGTCCATGCCCCACGGCAGCTCGGCGCGCGCCGAGCAGACCGGGAGCCACAGCACCGCCAGCAGGGCGGCGGCAGCACGGGGGGCGGGCACGCTCGTCTCCTAGAAGGAGTTCCGGGTGTTCCAGGTGCCGCCCTCGGGGGGGTAGTACCCGATGCCGATGTGGGAGAACTCGCGGCGCATGGTGTTGCAGTGGTGCGACAGATCCGGGCAGTGCGGTTCGTCGGGCCCGTTCATGTTCCCGTCCATCTCGCACGGCGGATCGCAGCCGTCGGCGCTGTTCCGGCCGTCGGGGAAGTCGTCGTCGAGTCCCTCGGGCCGAGCCGGCGAGCACGCCGGCCCCGCGAGCGGGATCGCCAGCAACAGCGTCAGGGGCCGCGGCCTCGTGAGCATCGGGACTCCTCCCTGCTGCCACGGTACCACATCGCCCCGGGGTCCTTTGCGGGCGGGGACGGCCCTGGTACGGTATCGGCTCTCCTCGCGGCCGCGGGCGCCCACGGCGGACGCCCCCGTGAGGAGTCGGGAGGCCGTCGTGGGCTTCATCACGCGTTACTTCTACGGGCTGAAGTGCTTCTTCAAGATCTGGTTCGACGGAGCCTTCGCCGAGCGCGTCCAGGCCGTCGAGGGCGGCGAGGCGCTGCCCGAGCCGGCCCAGCCGCGGACGCTGTCCGAGGAGGCCGAGCGCGGGGCCGCGCGGCTGCTCGCGGTGATGCAGCGCGAGGGGCGGCTGGTGGACTTCCTGCGCGAGGACGTCGCGGGCTACGAGGACGCCCAGATCGGCGCGGCGGTGCGCTCGGTGCACGCCGGCTGCCGCAAGGTGCTCGACGAGTTCGTGACGCTCGCGCCGGTGCAGGCCGGGGAGGAGGGCGGGCCGGTGACGCTGGAGGCCGGGTTCGACGCCACGGCCTACCGGCTGGTGGGCAACGTGCAGGGCGAGCCGCCCTACGAGGGCACGCTGGCCCACCACGGCTGGCGCGCCGAGAAGGTCCGGCTGCCCGAGCTGCCCGACTCGATGGACGCGATGATCGTCGCGCCCGCCGAGGTGGAGGTCTGAGCCGATGGGGGACGAGACCCGACGCGGGATCGGCATCGACCTGGGGACCACCAACTGCGCGCTGGCCCACCTGCCGCTGGGGGAGGGCGAGGCCGACGACGCCCCGGACCCGGAGATCGAGGCGCTGCCGCAGGTGCTGCAGCCCGGCGAGGTGGCGGCGCGGCCGCTGCTGCCGTCGTTCCTGTACCTCGCCGGCGAGCACGAGCTGCCGGCGGGCAGCCTCGACCTGCCGTGGGCCGCGGGGCGCGACTTCGCGGTGGGGACGTTCGCCCGCGAGCACGGGGCCAAGGTCCCGGGCCGGCTGGTCTCGTCGGCCAAGTCGTGGCTGTGCCACACCGGGGTCAACCGCAAGGACCCGATCCTGCCGTGGAAGGCGCCCGAGGGCGTGCCGCAGCTGTCGCCGGTGGACGCCTCGTCGCGGTACGTGGAGCACCTCGTGGCCGCGTGGCGCGGCGGCCGCGGTCGGGCGCTGGGCGACGAGGCGACGGTGCTGGCCGTGCCGGCCTCGTTCGACGCCGCCGCCCGCGACCTGACGATCGCCGCGGCGGGCGCTGCGGGGCTGCGCGATCCGGTGCTGCTCGAGGAGCCGCAGGCCGCGCTGTACGCCTGGATCGGCGCGACCCGCGGGGCGTGGCGCAAGGAGGTCGCGGTCGGCGACGTGATCCTGGTCGTCGACGTCGGCGGCGGGACCACCGACCTGAGCCTGATCGCCGTCACCGAGGAGGGCGGCGACCTGGCCCTGACCCGCGTCGCGGTCGGGGACCACATCCTGCTCGGCGGCGACAACATGGACCTGACGCTGGCCAACGTGGTGCGGACGAAGCTGGTCCAGGCCGGGACCAAGCTCGACGGCTGGCAGTTCATGGAGCTGGGCCACGCCTGCCGCGCGGCCAAGGAGCGGCTGCTCGGCGACCCCGACGTGGCCGAGGTCCCCGTGGCGATCGCCGGCCGCGGGAGCAAGCTGATCGGCGGCACGATCCGCAGCGCCGTGACCCGCGAGGAGGCCGAGCGGGTGCTGCTCGACGGGTTCCTGCCGCGGGTCGCCGCCGACGCCCGCCCCCGGGAGGCCCGCTCGCTGGGGCTCGCCGAGTGGGGCCTGGAGTACGCGGCCGACGCGGCGATCACCTCGCACCTCGCGGCGTTCCTCGGCCGCCACGCCGGGTCGCTGGGCGACGTGCCGGGGGCCGCGGCGACGGCGTCGGCAGGGGCAGGGTTCGCGATGCCCACCGCGGTGCTGTTCAACGGCGGGGTGTTCCGCTCGGCGCCGATGCGGGCGCGGCTGATGGAGATCCTCAACGGCTGGATCACCGGCGCCGGCGGCGAGCCGGCCCGCGAGCTGCGGTCCCGCGACCTGGACCAGGCGGTGGCCCTCGGGGGCGCGTTCTACGCCTGGGTCCGCGGGGGCCGGGGGCTGCGGATCCGCGGCGGGATCGGGCGCAGCTACTACGTCGGGGTCGAGGCCGCGATGCCGGCGATCCCGGGGATGCCGACCCCGGTGGACGGCGTCTGCGTCGCCCCGTTCGGGATGGAGGAGGGCACCGAGACCCGCCTGCGGGGCCGCGAGTTCGGCCTGGTGGTGGGCAAGCCCACCGAGTTCCAGTTCTTCCAGTCGACCACCCGGCAGTCCGACGCGGTCGGCACCGTGATCGAGTCGTTCTCGCTGCTGGACGAGCTGCAGGAGCTGCCCCCGCTGGTCACCGTGCTGGAGGCCGAGGGCCGCGAGGGGACCCTGGTCCCGGTCCACCTCGAGACCCGCGTCACCGAGGTCGGCACGCTGCAGCTGTGGTGCGTCGAGCGCGACGGACCGGGGCGCTGGAAGCTGGAGTTCGACGTGCGGATGAAGGATCAGTGAGCGTGGTCCGGCACACCGGGGGACGCTACACCGTCGGCATCGACCTGGGGACGACCCACTGCGTGCTGGCCCGGGGCGATCCCGAGGCGGGGCTCGGCGAGCACCCCGTCCAGGTGCTGGAGATCCCCCAGCTGCAGGCCCCCGGGGAGGTGGTCGCCAGCCCGCTGCTGCCGAGCTTCCTGTATCTCCCCGCCGAGGGCGAGCTGCCGGAGGGCAGCACCGCGCTGCCGTGGGGCGAGCCGGAGCGCGATCTGGTCGGCGAGATGGCCCGCCGGCGCAGCAGCGACGTGCCCGACCGGGTCGTCCACTCGGCCAAGTCGTGGCTGTGCCACGATGGCGTCGACCGCCGCACCCCGTTCCTGCCGCGCAGCCCGGCCGAGCTGCCCCGCCGGGTGTCCCCGGTGGAGGCCTCGGCGGCGTATCTGGCCCACCTGCGCCAGGCGTGGGACCACCAGATCGCGCGCGGTCGCGAGGACCACCGGCTGGCGGCCCAGGACCTGGTCGTCACGGTGCCGGCCTCGTTCGGCGAGGACGCCCGCCAGCTGACCGCCGAGGGGGCGCGGCTGGCGGGGCTCGAGCGGGTCCGGCTGGTGGAGGAGCCCCAGGCGGCGTTCTACGCCTGGCTGGCCCGCCGCGGGGCCGACCTCGACGCGGCGCTGCAGGGGCTGCGGCTGATCCTGGTGGTCGACGTCGGCGGGGGCACGACCGACCTGACGCTGATCCGCGTGCGGCGCCAGGGCGACGAGCCCGAGCTGGAGCGCGTCGCGGTGGGCGAGCACCTGATGCTCGGCGGCGACAACATGGACCTGGCCCTCGCCGCGCTGGTCGAGGGCCGGGTGGGGGGCGGCGCCCGCCTCGACGGCCGCCGCTGGCAGACCCTGCGCCAGTCGTGCCGCGTGGCCCGCGAGACGCTGCTCTCCGAGGGCGCCCCCGAGGGGACCTCGGTGGTCGTGCCCGGCCGCGGCAGCCGGCTGATCGGAGGGCAGCTGCGCGTCGAGCTGAGCCGCGCCGAGGTGGTCGAGGCGGTGCTGGACGGGTTCTTCCCGCGGGTCGGCCCCGACGCCGAGGTCCAGCGCCGCGGCGGGCTGGGGCTGCGCGAGTGGGGCCTGCCCTACACCCACGACACCGCGGTGACCCGCCACGTGGCGGAGTTCCTGCGCCGCTACCGCGCCGAGAGCGGGGACGACGCCCCGCTGGACGCCGTGCTGCTCAACGGCGGCGTGCTCAACCCGCCGCGGGTCGCCGGCCGCCTGATGGACGTGATCGCCAGCTGGACCCCGGAGGGCCAGGCGCCGCCCGAGCTGCTCGACACCAGCTCGCTGGACCTCGCCGTCGCCCTCGGCGCGGCCTACTACGGGCTGGTGCGCCGCGGGATGGGGATCCGGATCGTCTCGGGGCTGCCCCACGCGATGTACGTCGGCGTCGAGCTGCGCCGCAAGAAGAAGGGGAGCCGCAGGCGGGTCCGCCACGCCGCGGTGTGCCTCGCCCCGCAGGGGATGCAGGAGGGCGACGACGTCGAGCTGCGCGACCACACCTTCACGCTGCAGGTCGGCCGCGAGGCGCTGTTCCCGCTGTACGCCGCCTCGGACCGCGGCGGCCGCGCCGGCGACGTGCGCGAGATCGACGACGACCGGCTCGCCGCGCTGCCCTCGCTGCGTTCCCGGCTGCCCGGCTCCGGGAGCCGCCGCGTCCCGGTGCGGCTGCGCGCCCGGCTCAGCGAGGTCGGGACCCTCGACGTGCTCGCGGCCCGCACCGACGGCGAGGACGAGTACCGCCTGGAGTTCGACCTGCGGGCCCGCGAGGACCGGGACGGCGACGACGACGAGCGCGGCGCGTTCCGCGAGCCCGATCCCCAGCGGGTGGAGAAGGCGGCGCAGATGCTGGGCACGTTCTTCGGCCCCGACGGCATGCCCGGCAAGGGCAAGCTGGTCAACCGCCTCGAGAAGATCCTCAAGTTCAAGCGCGACCAGTGGCCGCTGGCCACGATCCGGGGGCTGTTCGACGAGGTGCTGCGCCCCGATCGGGCCCACCGCACCGGCCCCAGCGAGCTCGAGGCCAGCTGGTACAACCTGACCGGGTTCTGCCTGCGCCCCGGGTTCGGCTTCCCCGGCGACGCGGCGCGGATGGACCTGATGGTGCCCCTGCTGCGCGACGGCTGCCGCTCGTGGGACAACCGCGTGCGAGCCGAGTGGTGGGTGATGTGGCGCCGCGTCGCCGGTGGCCTGGAGCGCAAGACCCAGGCCGCGCTGCTCGAGGCGCTGCTGCCGCCGCTGGGGCTGGCCAGGCGCCGCAAGGACGCCCCCGAGCCGGCCGGCCGCGAGGCGATCCAGATGTGGATGCTGGCCGCCAGCCTCGAGCGGGTCGCGCCGGGCTCCAAGCGCGACCTCGGCGAGGCGATCCTGCGCGGCCTGGACGAGGGCGACGAGCCCCCCCAGGCGCTGTGGTGCCTGGGGCGCCTGGGCGCCCGGGTGCCGGTCCACGGCGGGCTCGAGGGGGTGGTCCCGACCGACCGGGCGGAGGCCTGGATCGAGCGCTTGCTGGCGCTGGATCGCAAGAACAAGCGGGAGCACTACGCGCTGGCGCTAACCCTGCTGGCGCGCCGCACCGACGACCGCTCCCGCGACATCGACGAGGCGCTGCGCGAGCGCGTGCTCGATGAGCTGACCCGGCTGAAGGGCAACAAGGCCTGGCTGCGGATGGTCGGGGAGGTTGTGGCCGACGAGCCGATCGACCGCCGGATGCTGGGCGAGTCGCTGCCGCCGGGGCTGCGCCTGATGGCGTGAGTCCACGCCGGCGGAGCCCTACTCCAGCGAGGGCGAGACCGCCAGCTGCAGCTCGTAGGGACCGGCGTCGCCGCTGTACCCGGAGATCCAGACCAGGTAGCTGTTGCCCGGCGACAGGGACACCGTGTCGGTCTCCGGCACGTCCAGGTACGCGCCGTAGCCCACCGCGTTGCTCCAGTTGTTCCAGTCCGGGGGCCCCGAGGTGACGTCGAACACCACGAAGTCGTAGTCGTCGGCCGGGTCGCCCCACGACAGCGTCATCTCGACCGCGGCGCTGGCCGGGACCGAGATCAGGAACTGGTCGTTGTCGCCGTTCCAGCTGTTCTGGACGATGGCCTCGATCTCGCCCTCGTAGGTCAGGATCTGGCCGAGGACCAGCTCGCCGAGGTCCTGGGCGTCCGCGACGTCGTCGTTGGGCTCGACCTCGGCGACGCTGGTGGCGGCGCCGGCGTCGGCGGCGACCACGTCGAGGTCGAAGGTCTGGGCCGGGTCGTCGACGTAGCCGCCGTCCTGGATCCGCACGTAGACCTCCCCCGGTGCGCGGAAGTAGACCGCCCACGCGGGCAGGTACCCCTGCGCGGCGTAGTCGTAGTTGACGGAGTGGGTCCGGGTCCCGTCGAGGGACAGCCAGATCAGGGGCTCGAACCCCGGCACGCCGAAGTTGGTCGGGCGGAACAGTACCCAGCGGTTGCCCACCGTCTCCTCGTAGCGCCACGCCGCGAAGGGCACGTCGCCCCCGGCGGCGCCGGAGGCCGCCGGCTCGCCGGTGGTGACGTCGGGGACCGCGCGGGGCGCGATCTCGAAGTCGGCGGTGACCACCGCCTGGCCGTTGTCGAGGCCCCACGGCTGGGTCCCCTCGGCGAGCAGCCCGATGCGCCAGTAGAACGTCCCCGAGTCCGGCTGCACGTCGCTCGAGCCCCAGTACTCCAGCTCGTCGGGGTCGTAGCAGCACAGCTGGGTCTGCTGGGTCAGCGACCAGTTCTCGAAGGTCGCGTCGACCCAGACCCACTCGCCCGCGACGAACTCCGTCTCGCTGAGCTTCATCGCCGGCTCGCCGTCGTCGTCGGAGACGTCGTCGTCGCCGGTGTCGTCGTCGCCGGTGTCGTCGTCGCCGGTGTCGTCGTCG
>CAZOYV010000185.1:0-17956 GCA_964584075.1 uncultured Rickettsiales bacterium
TCAGGGGGTCAGATCTGGGGAGCGAAGTGGGGTCAGTTTCGGTGAGCGCCTAAGGGCGAGTTCGAATAGAAGAAGTTCTCACGCAAAGGCTGGTTCCTGCCCTTTGCGCCTTTGCCGGTGTGCCGGACCAGCCTTCTCGTGAGATCTTCCTGTTTCTTGTCTCGACAGAACGACAAAAGGCCCTTCGAGGTGAAGGGCCTTCGTTTCGTGCAGTGCTGGTGCGAGGAGGGGGAATCGAACCCCCACGGGCAGTCATGCCCACAAGCCCCTCAAACTTGCGCGTCTACCAATTCCGCCACCCTCGCACGGGGCCAGCGCTTGCGGCGCGGGGATATCTACCCCACTCGATCTGCGCTGGCAAGCCCCTTTCCGGGGAAATCACTCGGCTTCCGCGTCGCCGCCGGCGGGCGGATCGGAGCCGCCCTCGGGATCCTCGTCGTAGGCGCTCTTGTAGTCGCCGATCCCGCCGTCCGGATCGTCGCCCTCGGCGCCGGCTTCGCTGCCGTCCTCGCTGGCCTCGGTGCCGGCGGCCTCGTCGCCGGTGGTCTCGTCGCCGTCGGTCTCGTCGCCGTCGGTCTCCTCACCCTCCTCGGCGGCCTGTCGCTCCTTGTCGAACTGGTCGCCGCCGAGGCCGCCGCCACCCGACTGCTCCTGGGCGCTGTTCCACGCCAGGGTCATCGAGGTCAGCATGTACAGCACCGCGGTCACCGTGGTGACCTTGCCCAGCAGCGACACGGCGCCGGTGGCGCCGAAGACGGTCTGGCTGGCGCCGCCGAAGGCGGCCCCCATGTCGGCGCCCTTCCCGGTCTGCAGCAGCACGACCAGGATCAGGAAGAAGCACAACGCGATGTGCAGTCCCGTGATGAACGTGATCATCGTCTGTCCCGTCTATCCCATCTTGCCCAGGCGGACGATGCCCTCGAAGGAGTCCGCCTTGAGGCTCGCTCCGCCCACGAGGGCCCCGTCCAGGTCGGGCTGATCCATGAGCTCGGCGACGTTGCTCGGCTTGACGCTCCCGCCGTAGAGGATGCGCATCCCCTCGGCCACCCCGCCCCCGATGGTCTCGGCCAGCCAGCCGCGAATCCAGGCGTGGACCTCCTGGGCCTGGGTCGGCGTGGCGGTGTGCCCGGTGCCGATCGCCCACACCGGCTCGTAGGCCAGGATCAGCTGGGTCACGGCGGCGGCGTCGAGGCCGTTGAGGGCCCCCGCGAGCTGCCCCAGCACCACGTTGCGGGTCTCGCCCGCCTCGCGCTGCTCGAGGCTCTCCCCGATGCACACGATCGGCGTCAGGCCCTCGGCCAGCGCGGCCACGACCTTGCGGTTGACCCCCGCATCGGTCTCGCCGAACAGCGCCCGCCGCTCGGAGTGGCCGATGATCACGTGGGAACACCCCGCGCCCTTGATCATCGCGGCGCTGACCTCGCCGGTGAACGCGCCCTCGCGCTCCCAGTGGAGGTTCTGCGCGGACAGCGCGATGACGCTACCCGACAGCGCCTCGCGGACCGGGATCAGCGCCGGCGCGGCGGGGGCGACGACGACCTCCGGCTCGGGGCCGTAGGCCAGTCGCTCCGCGAGCTCCCGGGCGAGCAGCACGGCCTCGTCGGGAGTCTTGTGCATCTTCCAGTTGCCTGCGATCACGATCCTGCGCATCACCTCACCCCTCCAGTACCTCGAGCCCCGGGAGCGCTTCGCCGGCGACGAACGCCATCGACGCACCTCCCCCGGTCGAGACGTGGCTGACCTCGTCGGCCAGTCCCAGCTGCTTCAGCGCCGCGGCGCTGTCCCCCCCGCCGACGACGCTGTAGGCCCGCGAGGCGGCCAGCGCCTCGGCCACGCCCCGGGTCCCTGCGTCGAACGGCGAGACCTCGAACAGCCCCATCGGGCCGTTCCAGAACACGGTGGCGGCGCCGGAGACGATCTCGGTGAACGCGGCCACGGAGTCGGGCCCGATGTCGAGCGCCATCTGGTCGTCGGGGATCGTCGCGACGGTGGACGACGGCGCGCTGCCGTCGGCGGCAGCGCTGACCACGAAGTCGGTGGGCAGCGTCAGCGCCACGCCGCGGTCCGCGCAGCGCTCCAGGATCTTCCGGGCCTGCCAGGCCTTGTCCCGCTCCACGAGGCTGGTCCCCACGGGCCGGTCCTGGGCTGCCAGGAAGGTGTTGGCCATCGCCCCGCCGACCACGAACGCGTCGACCTTGCGGACCAGGTTGTCGAACACGCCGATCTTGTCGCTGACCTTGGCTCCACCGAGGATCGCGACGAACGGCCGCGGCGGGTCCTCGAGCAGCTTGCCGATCGCCTCGACCTCGCGCTGGACCAGCAGGCCCATCGCGCGCTGCGGGAGCAGCCGCGCCACGCCGACGTTGGAGGCGTGGGCCCGGTGCGCGGTGCCGAACGCGTCGCTGACGAACGCCTCGCCCGCCTGGGCCAGCTTCTCGGCGAAGCCCGGGTCGTTCTTCTTCTCGCCGGCGTGGAAGCGGGTGTTCTCCAGCAGCACGACGCCGCCCTCGCGCAGCTCCGAGACGACCTTGCGGACCCCCATCCCGATGCAGTCGTCGGTGTGGATCACCTCGCCGTCGAGCAGCTCGGCGAGCCGTGCCGCCACCGGCTCCAGCGAGAGCTTGGGATCGGGCTCGTCCTTGGGGCGCCCCAGGTGGCTCATCAGCACGAGCTTGGCGCCCCGCTCGAGCAGCAGGCGCAAGGTCGGCAGCGCCGCCTGGATCCGCGTGTCGTCGGTGATCTCGCCGTCGCGGAGCGGGACGTTGAAGTCCACCCGCACGAGCACGCGCTTGCCCCCGACATCCAGGTCCTGAACAGTGGGAATTTGCACGGATTTCTCCCGACTTCGCGTTCGCAAGGGGCCCGTAAACTAACTGGAGGACCCGCCGGGGTCAAGAGAGGAATCGCGCGCGCGTGGGGGAGGCATGTCGGTCCGGTGCCTGCGGACGGGACCGACGCCGTCCCGCGACAGGTTGTCCAGGACCCGATCGAGACCCTCGCCGAGGGCCCGCACGTCGTCCTCGGAGACGCCGTAGACGCCGTCCTGGGCGCCGATCAGCTCCAGCTCGTCGTAGACCCGGTGACCGCGCTCGAGCTGGTGTCGGGCCTCGCGCACGCGGCCGTCGATCAGCGCACAGCGGGCCAGGGCCTGGTGGATCCGGATCTGGCGCAGGTACGAGCGGACCTTGGCGTCGACCAGCGAGTTGGGTCCGCGCCGCAGCTGCTCCACGAGCAGGGCCTTGTGCAGCTCGCTCTCGGCCCGCGGGTGGTCCATGCGGAGCAGCACCTCCCCGAGCAGCGTCCGGGCCTCGTTGCGCGCGGGCTCGAACGAGACGGCCTGGCGCAGGGCGATCATCGCGGTGTGGAGCTCCCCGCGCGGAGCGGTCTCCACCGCCCGCTGGGTCGCGCGGGACGCCCGCCGGGCGGCGCGGTCGAGGAACCCCACCGGATCGAGGCCGGGGGGCGGGATCGCGGCCTCGGGGTCGAGCTCCACCGAGGGCGGTCCCCCACCGTCGGTCTCCCAGTGCAGCTCCTCCCACGACGCCTCCGCCTCGCCGGAACGGATCCCCACGGCCTCTCGCTCGGGGAGCACCAGCAGGTGGTTCTCCTCGAGCCACGGTGGCAGGTGGTCCTGGAGGTTGCGCAGCACCTCGCCCATCAGCCGCGCCTTGACCAGCGCCCGGGGCGAGTCCCCTTGCCGCAGGGCCGTCACCAGCCCCTGCCAGTGGCGCTCGACCTTCTCGGCGAGGCGGGGCACGACCGGGGGGGGCGTGACGCCGTGGCGCGCGCGCTGCAGGCGGAGCTGCAGCTCCGCGTCGGCGAAGGCCTGGTACGTGCTGAGCCCGCAGGTGACCTCCAGCAGCCGGGCGACGGTCTCCAGGGCCTCGTGGGCCGCCGAGAACTCGGCGGCGCCCCAGTACACCGAGAGCAGGAACAGCCAGCGGTCCTGGGCCTGTCGACACTCCTCGGGGTCCTCCGGGATCTCGACCACGACCGCGGGCTCGGGGGGCAGCGTGGTGGTCACGCCCTCCTCCGGCTCGGCCTGGCCCGGAGCGCCCACCACCCGGGCGAAGAGGTGGGGTCCGCGGTACTGGAAGCGCAGGTTGAGCAGGTAGGACTCCCCGTCGCGGGGGTGGAACCGGCGGCCTCGCTCCCCGACGATCACGCCGCCCGACGCCTGCATCAGGTGGTTCCACAGCACCGGGTTGTCGCAGGTGACGATGCGCCCCTCGCAGCGGAAGGTCGCCACGGTCCGTTCGGCGCCATCGGCCTGGAGCTCGCGGATCTCGACGTGCATCGGCGCCATCATAGCGGAAGCGGCTTGCTGTTGAACGGGGCCGGGGGGTGTGCTAGAAACGCCCGGCCCGGAGGTGTGAGATGAAGAGGCGTATCCCGCGCAGCAAGGTGGTGGTCCGGATCAAGCGCAACAAGACCGCACGCTATCGCGCCAAGCTCAAGCGCAAGAACCAGAAGCGTCGTCAGCGGGTCAAGCGCTGAGAGCCCGAGGCTCCTCGGACGTGCGCTACAGGTCGATGATCTCGGGGCGGCCGCCCTTGCCCTCGAGGCGGATCTCGATCTTCCACTTGTCGTCGGCTTCCCGCCCGGGGCAGTCCGTCTGGTTCATCACCAGGTAGACGCGGCCCACGTTGCCATCACCGGACCCGTCCTCCTCCAGCTGCCAGGTGCCGCTCTCCGTGCACTTGAAGGGGTCCTCGGCCAGCAGCAGCTCGGCGTCCCCGACCCAGGTCCCGTTGGGCTTGAACTCCAGGGTCTCGTAGACCAGCCGGCCGCCGCCGCCGATGCCGAGCGCGTACTTGACGAACTCGGTCTCGACCAGCTTGTCGGCGAACTCGTCGCTGGTCGACCTCTGCTCGACCGAGGTCTCGGGTTCCTTCTTCTTCTCGTCGCAGGCCGTGAGGCCCGCCAGGAACAGGCCCACCATCGCGATGGCCGGTGCCAGCCGCGGGATCGTGCTCATGGTTTCCGGGCTCCTCTCTCCCCGCGGCACGCTATCGGCGCGTGCGATGGGCTGTCAAGCGGGCCGGCGGCATCTGTGGAAAAGCGCGGTGGCACATCACGAGAGCAGGGGAAGAACGTTTGTATCCACGCACAGTTCCATAGATCCTCGAATCGTTTCAGTATGAAATAATGAAGTGATATCGATTAGTTGACTGGAATCTCCCCGAAGATCCACGTGCCCCGGCGTGTGCCCTTGGTTATCCACAAACTGTGGATAACTCGAAAAACCGACGCGCCTTCGGGGACCTAGCGCGTTGAGGGGGATTCAGGTCGCCCCGCGGCGGGCGTCCCTGGCGGGCCGGATGGTAGGCTGCGGGGCACCGGAGGCACGGCGCGGATGGAGTCGACGGGACCGTTCGGGCGCAGGCAGGAGTCCAAACTGGGGGTCGTGGTCCTCGACCTGGACGACACGCTGGTCGATACCACGCGTGAGCTCGTCCCGGCGGCCAATCGAGAGGCTGCGCGGGCACTGATCGCGGCGGGGGTGCCCGGGCCGCTGTGCCGATGTGAGCGGCTCCGCGCGCGCTTCCTGCTGCGCGGCCGGCAGGACGATCCCGATCGCGCCACCTGCCGTGCGCTGGGGGCCGACGAGTCCGTCGCGGAGGCCGGACGGCGGGCATTCTACGAGCGCTCCAGGGCGCTGCGCCGCCGGGGCGAGCTGTGGACGATCCCCGGCGCCCGAACGGTGCTGGCCGAGCTGCGTGCGCGGCACGCCGTGGTCCTCCTGACCTGGGGGCACCCGGCGACCCAGTGGGCCAAGATCCGATCGGCGCGGCTGGATGGCTCGTTCGACGAGATCGTCGTCGTCGACCGGGGCGCGGGGGGCGGCAAGCTCGAGGCCCTGCGCGCGCTGCTGCAGCGGCACCGCCGGGCGGCCGACGAGGTGCTCGTCGTGGGGGACGGCTGGGAGCACGAGATCCGCGCGGGGCACCGGCTCGGGGCGTGGACCTGCTGGGTCCGCCGGGGAAGCGCCCGCGGCGGCACCGGCTGGCCTCCGCTCACCCCGGACGCGGAGATCCGGAGTCCGCTGGAGATCCCGCGGGTGGTGCGCCGGATCGAGCTGCGACGAGAGCGCTTGACAGGTGCCCGCGCGGCTCTATAATGCCGTCCACTTTCGTGCGGGAATAGCTCAGTGGTAGAGCATCGCCTTGCCAAGGCGAGGGTCGCGGGTTCAAATCCCGTTTCCCGCTCCAAGCCGAAGACGACGCCGGCCTGCGAGGGCCGGCGTTTTCCGTTCTGCGTCGCCGCTGTGCTTCGCCGCGATCCCGGTTCCCGCCCCGGGAGTGCGGCGCCGATCCCGGCCGGTTCGGTTTTTCCGGAGGGGGTGACAAAGTTCGGCACTCGGCGGAAGAATGGCGCTGCGAGTGACGGAAATTGTCACTCCGTGCCCGGTGATTCGACGAAGAACGGAGAGGCGATCCCGGAGATCGGAGGCGGTTCGAGGAGGCCTCCAGCACCGTGGCTCCGGGCCGTGAGAGGGGCGGAGCCGGACTCCCCGGGCCTCGCGACAGATCGATCGTCACGTTGGCACGGAATCTGCATCGTAGGGGGCCGGACCTAACACAACCAGCGGCCTCGATGGCCGATCACCCAAGGAGGGACCGTCATGAGAAAGGGCTTCACCCTGATCGAGCTCATGATCGTAGTTGCCATCATCGGCATCTTGGCTGCGATCGCGATTCCCAGCTTCCTGGCCATGCAGCTGCGTGCCAAGCGCTCCGAGCTGCCGACCAACCTGGACGCCATCCGCACCGCGGAGAAGGCGTACCACGCGGAGTGGGACACCTACACCCTGGCGGCCGCCACGCCGGGTACGGCCGCGACGCGGCAGCCCACCGACTTCGCGACGGGCGGTGGCTACACCAACTTCGCGAACCTCGGCTGGACGGCCGACGGGCTGGTCCGCGGTCAGTACCAGGTGGACAACGTGGCCACGGCTGCGGCCGTGACCGGTGACACGTTCCAGGCGCACGCCTACTCGGACATCGACGGCGACACGACCAAGTCCCACTACCTGGCCGACCAGTCCAACAAGGCCGACATGCTGACCCCGAACAACTACTACTAGCGGTTCGGGGCCCACGGCCCACACACCTGCGGCCGGCCCGGGTCACCGCGACCCGGGCCGTGCCCGTTCTGGGCCCTCGCAACCGTTCAGGGCGTCCCCGCGGTGAGGGCGTCTGGTACAGTGGGACCATCGTGCGCCACCACCTCCCCGCCGCCCTGGCCGCCGTGGCGATCCTCGTCCTGGTGCCGCTGACCCACCTCGCGCATCGCCACGCCGACGCCTACCGGCCGCGGCACGACCTCGGGGAGCGGGTGCTGTACCTGCCGTCCGGCGAGTCGCTGGGCCCGCTCACGCTGGGGTTCCACGCTGCGTTCGCGGATCTCCTGTGGATCCGAGCCGTGCTGTACTTCGGAGAGCACCACGGGGAGCGCCCGAGCGAGGAGTGGTACCTGTGGCTGTACCACATGCTCGACCTGGTCACGGACCTCGATCCGCACTTCACGGCCCCCTACAAGTACGGTGGCCTGATGTTGCGGATCTCGCCGACCTGGACCGACGCCTCGAGCCTGCTGATGCTCAAGGGCATGGAGCACAACCCGGAGGAGTGGTACTTCCCGTTCACGATCTCGATGAACTACTTCTTCGACGACAACCTGGTCGACGCGGCGATCTACGCGCAGCGTGCCGCGTCCCTCCCGGGCGCGCCGTTCTACATGTCCAACCTGGCCGCCACGATGCTCAACGACAGCGATCAGGAGGAGGTGGCGCTCCGGTTCCTGACCCAGGAGTACGAGGACGCCCCGGACCAGCGCCGCAGAGACGTGATCTTCGTCAAGATCCAGGAGACGCGGTTCGAGATCGCCGCTCGAGAGCTCGAGTACGCCCGCGAGGCATTCCGCCTCGACCGCGGCTCGGAGCCCGTCGACGTCAGTGACCTCGTCCCTCGATACCTGCCCCAGCTGCCCGAAGACCCCTACGCGGTGTTCGCCGATGACCCGGCCCATTGCGGCATCTTCATCGATCCCCTGGACCGCTCGATCAGCAGCCGTTGCATGCGCGAGGCGAAGCTCAACATCCTCGAGAGGTACGGCGTTGGGATGCCCCACTGAGCTGGCGCGTGGCGCCGCCGCAGCCGGAGTCCTGTTCCTGCTCTACGCGCTGACGGCATCGCCCTCCGTGGGCTGGCTGGACGGCGGGGAGCTGACCGCCGCCGCCTGGGAGCTGGGGGTCTCCCATCCGCCCGGCCAGCCCCTGCCGACCCTGCTGTGGCGTGCCCTGATGCTGCTCCCGGTGGGATCGATCGCCTTCCGTGCGACCTTGTTCTCCGCGGTCTGCGCCGCCGCCACGGCGCTGCCGCTGGCGTGGATCGCCGGTCGGCTCTGCCGGGGCATCGCCGAGCCGCTGCGGCGCTGGATCGTGCCCGTGACGGTGATCGCCGCGTTGCTGGGCTTCGCCACGTGGACCCAGGCGGTCCGGGCGGAGGTCTACGCGCTGCAGCTGCTGCTCGCCCTGGGGGTCCTGGCCACCGCGTGGGCCCACGCCGAGGGTGCGGACACCGGCCCGGCGGGGTTCCCGCGGGCGCGGGCGGGCGTGGCGATGATCGGCCTGCTCGGGCTCTCGGGGGCCACCCACCCGCTGCTCGCCGCGGGGCTCCTCCCGGTGGCCCTCGCGGCGCTGGTGTGGGGCGGGCGCCGGGGATGGCGCGACCTGCTGGCCGGCGGCGCGCTGGCCGGCGCCGGGGCGCTGTCGGCCTACCTGTACCTGCCGCTTCGGACCCGGGCGCACCCCGAGCTGGCGTGGGGGATGCCCGGCACCCCCGCCCGGTTCCTCGAGACGATCTCGGGGCACGCCTTCGCCCACAACTTCTCCCCGGCCGAGGGGGGCGTGCTGGGCGCCAACGCGGTCGTCCTCTCGCGGCTCCTGGTGCAGGACGCGGGGCTGGCGCTGCTGGGCCTCGCGCTCGCCGGTGCCGTCTGGATGTGGTGGGCGCGGCGCCGCGGTCCGCTGCTGCTCCTCGGCCTCGCGCTGGCCGGCAACCTGGCGACGGTCGCGATGCAGAACAAGGTCTACGCGTCCAACCCGGATCTCCACGGTTACCTGGCGCTGACGGTCGTGGTGCTGGCGCTGTGCGCGTCGGCCGCCCTGCTGCGCGGCCTGGACTGGATCGCGCGGCGCGGGAGCCCCCGGGTGGCGCGGATCGCCGCGCCGGCGCTGGTCGCCGCGCTGCTCGTGGCCGCGGTCCCGGTGGGCCTGCGGGTCGACCGGTCGCGCAACTACCTCCCCGAGCAGTGGTCCCGCGGTCAGCTCGACCCGCCCCCTCCGGGGGCCGTGGTCGTGCTGTCCGGGACGAGCAGCAGCTTCGTCAGCTGGTACCTGCAGCGGGTGGAGCGGCGCCGGCCCGACCTGGTGGTCTTCCGCCGCTTGCTCCTGGGGCACGAGTTCCACGAGCGCCACCTGCGAGAGCGGCACGGCGACCCACCGGCCGGCGTGGACACCGTCGCGCTGCGCGGCGACGCCGGGGAGGCCCTGGCCTCCGGGCGTCCGGTCTACGTCGAGCTGCGGGAGCCGGACCTGGCGCACGCGGATCGCCTGGTACCCGGTGGGCGGCTGGCGCTGCTCTCGCCGCACGCAGGCGCGGCGTTGCCGCCCCGCCCCGGCGGTCCGTGGACGATGCCGGTCGAGGACCCGGGCTTCCTGCGGGACGGCGAGGCGCTGCAGCTGACGCTGTACGACGACCTGCTGCGGGCGGCGGTCTACCGCGAGCGGGGCCGCGACGATCTGGTCGAGCGACAGCTTCGCGAGGTCCAGCGCTACGCCCCCGACTTCGAGGGGCCGCTGCCCGAGCCGGCGGACCCCTCGTGGTGGAGGCAGCGGTGAACGGCCCGCGCGTCGGCTCCCTCGCCGCGAGCGCCTCGCTGGCGGCGTGGGCGCTGTACGTCGGCGTCGCGTCGGGGCGGCTGGGGTGGGCGGACGCGCCCGAGCTCGCCGCCGCGGGGCAGCAGCTGGGCATCGCCCACGCCCCGGGGCAGCCCGCCTACCTGCTGCTGGTCCGGCTCGCGCAGCTGCTGCCCGTGGGCGATCTCGCGGCGCGCGCGGTGTGGCTCTCGGCCGCGACCAGTGCCCTGGTGGTGGGCGCGATGGTGCTGCTCGGCGATCGGCTGCTGCCGCCGCGCGCTCCCCGCACGGGCCCGCTGCTGTTCCTCGCGGCCGCGACGGCCGTCTGCGGTCCGCTCCTGATCCAGGCCGTCGTCGTGGAGCTCTACGCCACCTGCGCGCTGCTGCTGTTCGCCGCGCTGCTGCTGGTGCTCGCGGCCCCCCGCCACCCGGGCGCCGGGCTCGGGGCGGGACTGGCGCTGGGGCTGGCGTGCGCGACCAACCCGCTGATGGCGGTGCTGGTCGGTCCCGGGCTGGTGCTCGCCCTGGTGCTCGGCCGCAGGCGACCGGGCCGGGGCGCGCTGGTCGGGATCGGCGCGGGCCTCGCGGTGGGCCTCTCCACCCTGGCGTACCTGCCGCTGCGCAGCGCGGCGGAGCCGGGGGTCTGGCTCGCGGACCTCGACGGGCCGTCGGTCCTCCTGGAGTACCTGTCCGGCCGGACCTACGGGCGCAGCTTCGGCGGTACCGGCGACGTCGGCGGCCTGGCGCTGCAGCACGTGCGGCTGCTGCTGCGCTGGCTCGGCCTGCCGACCCTCGCGCTGGGGCTCGGCGGGGCGCTGCTCGGGCTGCGCGAGCGGCGCAGGGAGACGATCGCGCTGGCGACGGTCGCGGTGGGGGCCCTGGGCGCCACGATGACCCGCTCCCACCTCGAGGAGTTCACCCCGGACACCGCGGGCTACCTGCTGCCCACCTGCCTGGTCGTGCTGCTCGGCGCGACGCTGGTCGTGGGGCTCGTGGCCCGGCGGGTCCCGGCGCTGGCAGCCGTCCTCGGCGTCGCCTGCCTGGCCGCCGGGGCCGTCCAGGGCGTGGCGTCGGTGCGTCTCCAGCGCGACGCCGCGGCCGACGAGATCGCGCAGGCGCTGCTGGAGGCGACGCCCCCCGGGGGCGTGCTGCTCACGGGGTCCGACTCCACGGCACTGCCGGTGCTGTACGCGGTCACCGCCGAGCGCCGGCGCCCCGACGTGCTGGCGGTTCCGGCCTACGGGACGCCCGACGCGGTGCTGCGGGCGCAGGTCGCCCGCAGGGACCACCTGACGCCGATCCCGCTCCCGGACGGGGGCGCGCCGCCCCAGGAGCAGCGCCTGCGCTCGCTGATCGCCGCCGGCTGCGAGACCGGCGTGGTCGGGACGGTGCTGCTGTGGCCGCCGGAGCTCACCGGGGCCCTGGCGCCGGCCGGGCCGGGACTGGCCGTGGTGCCCTGCTGGCCGGGGGGGGAGGCTGCGCTGGCAGGGACCCAGCAGCGCGTCGACGAGGGCCTCGTGGCGCCGTTGTGGCGACCCGAGCCGCTCCAGCTGTCGCGGCAGCGTCGGCGCCTGCTGACCGGCACCGCGAGCCAGCACGCCGCGGCCCTGGTCGACCTCGGGCGGGAGACCGACGCCCTGGCCGTCCTCCAGGCGGCCTCCGCGGCCCACCCGGACCCGACCTCGATGGTCCACCTGCAGCGCGCGACCGCCGAGGACGGCCGGCTGCGCCGGACCCTGGCCTGGCCCCCCGGCTCCTCCGCCGCGGTCGGTCTGGCATCGCTCCGCGGCGGGGACGCCGAGGGGGCGCGCCCGCCCCTGGAGGAGGCCGTCAGGGAGACGCCTTCGTCCCCGGCGCTGTGGGAGGAGCTGGCGGTGGCGCGGTTCTGGAGCGGGGATCTCCCGGCGGCGTCCCTGGCCTGGGACCAGGCCCTCGAGCTGCGCCCCGGCTCCCCGTGGTCGCTGGCGGGCAAGGAGCGGCTGTACTCGATGGGGCAGGCCGGCGCGCCGTCCGGAGGGGAGTCGCGACCTTGAGTCCCCGCGCCCGGATCGCCCTCCAGGCGACCGCGACGGTGCTCGCGATGCTGGCGATCTACGCGCTCGGCTTCCACGTCCGCACGGTCCGGTTCGAGTCCACCCGGCTGCCGCTGGACGTGCCGTTCTGGATGGAGTCGGCGCAGCGCTACCGGTACGTCGAGATGCGGGCCCGCGGGGAGCCGATCCCCAACCCCGACACGCGGATGTGGGCGCCCGACGGATACGACCCGCGGAGCGACACGATCCTCCAGGAGCAGGTCTACGGCGGTGCCTACCGGCTCCTCGGCATGGGGCCCGACCTGCCCGTCACCGCGTACGTGCGGACGTTCACGCGGGTGGTGTACGGGCTGGGGATCTTCGCCCTGGTGGCGCTCTGTGGCGTGCTCGGCCGCAGCCGCGTGGGGGCCCTGCTGGCCTGCCTGGCGTACGCCGTGGTGTTGCCCGCGGTGGATCGCTCCACGGGCCAGGTGCTGTACCGCGAGCACCTCGCGATCCCGCTGGTGGTGTTCCACCTGTACTTCCTCGCGATGGCGCTGGATCGAGAGCGGATCCGCGACGCGGTGCTGTGCGGCCTGTTCCTGCTGCTGGCGATGCTGTCGTGGAAGGTGATGACGTTCTACCTGCTGATCCTGATGGCGGTGCTGGCGCTGGGCGCGGTGGTGCACCCCGAGCGTCGCGCGATCGCCGCGCTGCTGGTGGGGTGCCTGGTGCCCGTCGTCGCGGCGGGGCTGCTGCTGCCGGTCCACCTCCACCACGACCGGGTGTGGGCCAGCGGCGGGGTGATCCTCGGGGTCGTCGCCGGGGCGGTGGTGCTCGTGCACCGCCGCACGCCGATGTCGGCGCTGGCCCGCCTGGCCTGGCTCGGGATGGGGACGGTGGCGCTGGCGCTGGTGGCCCCCGAGGCCAGCGCGTACTCCCACGCCTGGGAGACCGTCGCTGCGCGCGTGACCCACCTGGGCCACAAGCCCGCCGACCCGACGGAGCTGTCGTTCCACGCCCGCCACTTCTGGTCCGGCAACTACCGCTCTCCGACGCTCGCCCGGCTCGTCCGGGACTTCGCCCTCCCGGTGGTGGCGGCGCTGCCGGGGTTCGTGTCGGCAGCCGCCCACGTGGCGCGCCGCCGGCGGGTCGACGCTCACGCGGCGGTGGGCCTGCTGCTCGCCGCGTTCGGCGCCGGCTACCTGGTGTTCCGCAAGCTGCAGGCGTTCCCCGCGATGCTGCTCGCCGTGTTCATCGGCCTGGGCTGGACGGCCGGCCGCGGCGGGTGGCGCTGGGCCAGCCGCGCCCTGGTGGTGGCCGCCGTGGCGGGCATGGTCGCGCAGGCGTACGGCTGGCTCCCGGAGAGCCACCGCCTGCTGGGGGTGCGTGGACCCGGGTCACCGCGCGCCGTGCCGGTGACCCAGGTCTACACCGGCGGGGAGCTGGGCGAGCTCGTGTCCTGGCTGCGGACCCACACCGGCCCCGACGACGCCGTCCTCGCCGACTTCGTGATCTCGCCGTTCCTGCTGGTCCAGGCCGACCGGCCCGTGGTGCTCAACTGCTTCTTCGAGTCCCCGATGGTCGAGCGCTACCGGGCCTACACCGAGGCGCTGTTCGCCGACGAGCCGACCTTCGAGGCGTTCTGCCGCGACCACCAGGTCGACTGGGTCGTGCATGCCGCGGACCAGGTGCTGCGGGTCGACGACGAGATGAGCTACCGCTACGTCGCGGCCGCCACCGGCTGGGATCCGAGCTGGCCCGCGGCGATGATGCAGTACCAGCCCGAACGGCTGGCGTTCCTCGAGCTGGCGTACGAGTCGACGTTCTTCCGCGTCTACCGCGTCGTGCCGGCGGGCGCGGTCCCCGCTCCCCCTCCGCCCACCCGGGGACCGCTGTTCTCGCGGGCGCTCGCGGTCGAGCTGTGGGGCGATCCGGCCTGCGAAGGCTGGCCGCGGACGGGGGACCCGGCCGACGCGCTCTACGACGAGGTCCAGGCCCAGACGCGGCTCGAGCTCGCCGCACGGCTCCTGGCTCCCCCCGCGGTGGACGATCGCGCTCCCGAGGGCGACCTCGATCCGGCGCTCCGCCGCGAGGACCTCCAGCGGGCTGTCGAGCTCGTCTTCGAGGCGGTGGCGCTCGCGCCGTACGATCCCGACGCCCATCGTGCCGTCGCTGCCCTGGCGGGGACGGGCGTGGTCGACGAGCAGGACGCGCGGAGGGCCCCGCAGCTCGCCGAGGCCCTGGAGCGTGCGCTGGCCGGGGAGGGGCCGTTCCCCATCGCGCCGGCGGATTGAATCGCGGCCCGGGCGACACTATGCTTACGCCTCTCCGGATCCCCCGGAGACCAAACCTCGACCGGAGCCCCGACCATGAAGCTGTTCATCGACACCGCGAACCTGGACGAGATCCGCGAGATTGCCTCCTGGGGCATCCTCGACGGCGTCACCACCAACCCGAGCCTGGCCGCCCGCGAGGGCCGCGACTTCGCCGAGCTGATCGCGGAGATCTGCGAGATCGTCGACGGTGCGATCAGCGCCGAGGTCGTGGCGCTGGACGCCGAGGGGATGCTCGCCGAGGCCCGGATGCTCGCGAAGATCCACGACAACGTCGTGGTCAAGGTCCCGATCAACGCCGAGGGCCTCAAGGTCGTGCACCGGTTGACCGCCGAGGGGATCCGTACCAACGTCACCCTGGTCTTCAGCGCCAACCAGGCCCTGATGGCGGCCAAGGCGGGCGCGACCTACGTCAGCCCCTTCGTCGGCCGGGTCGACGACGTGGGCGGCAACGGCATGGAGCTGATCGCGGACATCGTCCAGATCTTCGACAACTACGCCCTCGACACCGAGGTCCTGTCCGCCTCGATCCGGCACCCCCACCACGTCCTGGAGTCGGCGCGCCTCGGGGCCCACGTCGCGACGATCCCGTACGCCGTGTTCCACAAGCTGCTGAAGCACCCCCAGACCGATCTCGGGATGGACGCGTTCCTCGCGGACTGGAAGAAGGTCCCCGGCGGCGGCAACGTGGTCGAGGTCGTCCAGCGGTTCCTCGACCGCCGCGGCTGATCGACCGCGACCGGTGGCCGTCCGCGCCCGGCGCTTGACCGTCGACACCCCCCGTGCTAGGAAAGTCCGAACGCCCCTGAATGAGCGTTCATTCAGGAAGAATGCCAGGAGCACCCAGCATGGAGGCAGCCGACGCACGGCGGGACAAGCGGATCGCCATCCTGCAGGCGGCGATCGAGGTGTTCGCGCAGAAGGGGTTCCACCGCTCGCGGGTCGCCGACATCGCCCGCCGGGCGGGGGTCGCCGACGGGACGATCTACCTGTACTTCGCCAGCAAGGACGACATCCTGATCACCATCTTCGAGGAGAAGATGGCCGACCTGTTGCACGACGCCCGCAAGGCCATCGACTCGGTGTCGGATCCCCGCGAGAAGCTGCGGCGCTTCGCCGAGTACCACATGGGCCAGGTCGAGGAGAACCGCGACCTGTCCGCGGTGTTCCAGGTGGAGCTGCGGCTGAGCAACAAGTTCATGAAGGAGTACGTCCCGCGGCGCCTGCGCGAGTACCTCGACATCATCGGGGACATCGTGCGCGAGGGGCAGTCCAAGGGCCTGTTCCGCAACGACAGCAATCCCATCGTGGTGCGCCGGGCGTTCTTCGGCGCGCTGGACGAGATCGCGATGCAGTGGACGCTGACCCCGCATCCCCGATACCGTCTGGTGTCCACCGCGAGGGAAGTCAGTGACATCTTCATCAGAGGCCTCAGGGCCGAGGAGGAGACGAAGTGAAGATCGGAGTTCTGGTCAAGCAGGTGCCGGACACCGAGACCAAGATCCGCGTCTTGGGCGACGGGTCGGGGATCGAGACCGGCGACATCAAGTGGATCGTGAATCCATACGACGAGTTCGCCATCGAGGAGGCCCTCAAGCTCAAGGAGAAGGACGGCGGCGAGGTCGTGGTCTTCTGCCTGGGCCCCGATCAGGCCCAGGAGGCGATCCGGACCGCCCTGGCGATGGGCGCCGAGCGCGGCGTGCACATCGTCGGCGATCCCGTCGAGCCGTTCGTCACCGGCAGCAAGCTCGCCGCCGCGGTGCAGGCCGAGGGCGTCGAGATCCTGTTCGCCGGCAAGCAGGCGATCGACGACGACGCCGTGCAGGTGCCGCTGATCGTCGCCGAGCTGCTGGGCTGGCCCCACGTCTCGGCGATCTCGACGTTCGAGTTCGACGCCGGGTCGGTCAAGGCCAACCGCGTGGTCGGCGGCGGGGTGACGATGGTCACCCAGACCGCGCTGCCGGGTGTGTTCACCTGTGACAAGGCCCTCAACGAGCCTCGCTACGCGAGCCTCCCCGGGATCATGAAGGCGCGCCGCAAGCCCATCGACAAGCCGGCCGCCGACGACGTGGCGGGCACCCTCCGGATCAGCAACTACCGGCTGCCGGAGGAGCGTGCCGCCGGCAAGATCATCGAGGGTGAGACGGCCGCGGAGAAGGCCGCCGAGCTGGTCCGACTCCTGCGGGAAGAGGCCAAGGTCATCTGACACGAGCTACCGGTCGCGAACCGGTTCGGAGAGAACATGCCGAACGTTCTGATCTACTGTGAGCACGCCGACGGAAAGGCGAAGAAGAGCGCGCTGGAGATCGTGGGCAAGGCGGCCGCGCTCGCCGCGGGCGGCGAGGTCGTCGCTGCGGTGATCGGTGCCGGCCTGTCCGGCGACTACGCCGAGCTGGCCCACCACGGCGCCACCAGGATCCTCAAGACCGACGATCCGGCCCTCGAGAACTACGTCCCGGAGGGGTACGCCGCGGTGTTCGCCGCGATGATCGACGCCACCGCCCCCAAGGCGGTCCTGGCGGCGTCGTCCCCCGACGGCAAGGACCTGATGGCCAAGGTCGCGGGGCGGACCAAGTCCGGCCTCGCCACCGACTGCATCGACCTCCGCGCGGCGGGGGACGGCTTCCAGGCGACCCGTCCGATCTTCGCCGGCAAGGCGCTGGTCGACGTGGACGTCGACAGCGCGATCCAGTTCTTCACGCTGCGCCCCAACAGCTTCGGCGTCGGCGAGCCCGACACCGGCAAGGGCGCCGCGGCGGAGGACTTCGCGGCGACCCCGGGCGATCTGAAGAGCAAGGTCGTCGAGGTCATCGCCGGCGCGTCCGACAAGCCCGACCTCACCGAGGCCGAGCGGATCGTCTCCGGCGGCCGCGCGATGGGCAACGCCGAGAACTTCAAGGTCCTCGACGAGCTCGCCGACGTGCTCGGTGCCACGGTGGGCGCCTCCCGCGCCGCGGTGGACGCCGGCTACGCGCCGCACCCGATGCAGGTCGGCCAGACGGGCAAGACGGTCAACCCGGTGCTGTACATCGCGTGTGGCATCTCCGGGGCGATCCAGCACCTGGCCGGGATGCGCACCTCCAAGGTGATCGTCGCGATCAACAAGGACGCCGAGGCGCCGATCTTCACCAAGGCGACCTACGGCGTCGTCGGCGACCTGTTCGAGGTGGTCCCGGAGCTGACCAAGGAGTTCCAGAAGGCGCTCGAGTAGCGCCCCTGCCCGTGACCGGCGGCGAGACCCGGCGGGCCACCCTGCGGCGGGGTGGGGTGGTCCACGTCTCGATCCCCCTCCCGTGGGCCCAGGCCCGCGCGATCGACCGCTACCTGTTGCTCGGTGCGCCGCACGCGCCGATCGATCCCGGCTGGTACGAGGGCTGGCCGGCGATGGAGCCGCTGCTCGCGCGCTGCGCGCCGCGGGTCTACCTGCAGCCGGCCGAGCGCCCCGAGATCGCACCGGAGCTCGTGGCGTGGAAGACCGGGCAGTACGGCCGCGCTCGCTCGTTCTTGTCGTTCCCGGAGGTCGTCGGTCACGTCGAGGTGCTGCTCGAGCGCGGGCGCGTCGCCGCCGCGCCGTGCGACGGGGGGCGCAGGCGGTCGCGGGCCCGGGCGGCGCTTCATTGCGCGGGGCCGAGCGCAGGCTCTATCCTTGGGGGCGACGCGGCGGGCGGGTGCCCGCCGGTCGGCGG
>CAZOYV010000186.1:0-17904 GCA_964584075.1 uncultured Rickettsiales bacterium
CGACGACGCCGCGGACGACGACGCCGCGGACGACGACGCCGGCGACGACGACTCGGGGCCGGTGGACGCCGACGGGGACGGCTACACCGACGACGTCGACTGCGACGACTCGGACCCGGAGATCCACCCCGACGCCGACGAGGTGCCGTACGACGGCGTCGACCAGGACTGCGACGGCGCGGACCTGACCGACGTGGACGGCGACGGCTTCGACGGCGGCAAGACCGGCGACGACTGCGACGACGAGGACGCCACGACCTACCCCGGCGCGCCGGAGCAGTGCGACGAGGTCGACCACAACTGCAACGGGATGACCGACGACGACAACGACGGCGACGGGGTCGGCCCCTGCGACGGGGACTGCGACGACGCCGACGAGGAGGTCTACCCCGGCGCGCCGGAGCTGTGCGACGGGCTGGACAACGACTGCGACGGGACCCCGGGGCCGGGGGAGCACGACGGCGACGGCGACGGCTGGATGCTGTGCGAGGGCGACTGCGACGACGGCGACGAGGGCCTCAACCTCGACGACGCGGACGGCGACGGCTACACCACCTGCGACGGGGACTGCGACGACGCCGACGCCGACGCCCACCCGGGCGGCACCGAGGTCTGCGACCAGGCGGACAACGACTGCGACGGCGAGGTCGACGAGGACACCGAGTGCTACGACGCCGACGGCGACGGCTACAGCCCCGCGACCGGGGACTGCGACGACGCCGACGACGCGGTGTACCCGGGCGCGCCGGAGCTGTGCGACGGGGTGGACAACGACTGCGACGCGCTGCTCGGCCCGGACGAGGTCGACGCCGACGGCGACGGGCAGATGATCTGCGCCGGGGACTGCGACGACGCCGACGAGGAGGTCTACGACGGCGCGCCGGAGCTGTGCGACGGTGTGGACAACGACTGCGACGGCAGCGTCGGCGCCAACGAGATCGACAGCGACGGGGACGGCTACAGCGAGTGCCAGGGCGACTGCAACGAGATCGACGACACGGTCTACCCCGGGGCGCCGGAGATCTGCGACGGGCAGGACAGCGACTGCGACGGCACCACCCCGCTGGACGAGGTCGACGTGGACGGCGACGGCTGGTGGGGCTGCGCCGGCGACTGCGACGACCTCGCCCCGGAGACGTACCCGGGGGCGCCGGAGCTGTGCGACGGCCGGGACAACGACTGCGACGGGCTGTTCGCGTTCGACGAGTCGGACGGCGACGGGGACGGCTACCCGGCGTGCAACGACTGCGACGACACCGACCCGACGGTGAACCCCGGCGCGCCGGAGCTGTGCGACGGGCTCGACACCGACTGCGACGGCGCGATCAGCCTCGACGAGGCCGACGCCGACGGCGACGGCTGGCGGGGCTGCGAGGGGGACTGCGACGACGGCGACGCGGCGATCAACCCCGACGCGGTGGAGATCCCGGGCGACGGGATCGACCAGGACTGCGACGGCGTCGACGGCATCGTCGACCCGGGCGAGAACTGCTTCGAGGACACCAACGTGCTGTCCGTGCCGGGCTCGGTGCACTACTCCCTGAGCACGCAGAACGACGACCACGACAACAACCACTACTACGACGACATCGAGTTCCACGGCATCGCGGGGACGACGGTCACGATCGAGATGTTCGAGGACCAGAACGTGTGGCTCGACCCGGTGATCGAGCTGTACGACCCCGACTGCACCTGGTTCGCCGAGGACGACAACGGCGGGGACGGCAACGACGCGTTGCTGACCGTGACCCTGCCGGCGACCGGGATCTGGACGATCAAGGCCACCACCGCCCAGGCGTGGATGAGCGGCGGCTACACCGTCGAGATCTACGAGGGCACCACGCCGCTGGGGGAGTTCTGCGAGTTCGATCCGTGGACCGCCTACTACGGCTACTCGGCGACGTACTACCTCAACAGCAGCGACGACCAGCAGGGTCCGCGCGGCCCCAACCACTACTACGACGACATCGAGTTCTGGGCCGACGCGGGCGACTTCGCCGAGATCTGGATGCAGTCCGGCGACTTCGAGACGTACGTCTACCTGGAGGGCCCGGGCTGCCAGGTGGTGGCCGAGGACGGCGGCTCGCAGGGCAACGGGAACTCCTACCTCGGCTACTCGATCCCCGCCGCCGGGGTGTACACGATGGTCTTCACCAGCGAGCACTCGCTGCTCGGCGGCCAGCCCGCAGAGGGCACCTACCAGTGGTGGCTGGCCGGGCCATAGTCCTCCACCGGACTTGCCTATCGCCGGCCGCGACCCATGGTTAAGATCGACCCAGGAGCCCCGGACGCATGGCCGACGCCTCCCCTGCCGTGACCCCTCGCCCCGACGATCCCGCGTCGCGGCTGGCCCCGCTGCGGGCCGCGGTGGGGCGCGTGATCCTGGGCAAGGACGCCGTGATCGAGCAGCTGCTCGTGGCGGTCGTCGCCGGCGGGCACGTGCTGATCGAGGACGTCCCGGGGGTCGGCAAGACGACCCTGGCCCAGGCGCTGGCGCAGGCGCTGGGGTGCTCGTTCCGGCGGGTCCAGTTCACCTCGGACCTGCTGCCCAGCGACATCCTCGGCGTGACGGTGTTCGACCGCAACGCGTCGGAGTTCCGCTTCAAGCAGGGGCCGATCTTCGCCAACGTGGTGCTGGCCGACGAGATCAACCGCACCACGCCCAAGACCCAGTCGGCGCTGCTCGAGGCGATGAACACCGGCCGCGTCCACATCGACGGCCACCGCCACGAGCTGCCGCGCCCGTTCCACGTGTTCGCGACCCAGAACCCGCTGGAGCACCACGGCACCTACCCGCTGCCCGAGTCGCAGATGGACCGCTTCCTGATGCGGGTCTCGATGGGCTACCCCGACCCCGAGGCCGAGCGGCGCGTGATGCACCAGCGCGGCTCGGAGCTCGACGAGGTCGAGGCCGCGCTGGACGTCGACGATCTGCTGGCGCTGCAGCGCCGCGCCACCGAGGTCCGCGTCGATCCGGCGCTCGAGGACTACGTGCTGGCGCTGGTCCGCGCGACGCGCGACAACCCGCAGCTGACCCTGGGGGTCAGCCCGCGCGGGACCCAGGCGCTGGTCCGCGCGGCCCGCGCCGCCGCGGTGATCGACGGCCGCGACTACTGTGTCCCGGACGACGTCAAGCGCCTCGCGGTGCCGGTGCTGGCCCACCGGGTCCTCGGCGCCGGCGGCCACGACCCGCTGGCCGGCGGGCGTCCGGCGGCCGAGCTGCTCGCCGACCTGGTGGAGGCCGTCCCGCCCCCCGCCTGATCGGGCGCCGGTCATCCCATGGCGCGACCCCCCCGCTCCCGCGGCCCGGTCCTCCCGACGCCGGGGGAGTCCGTCCCGCCGGGCGTCGCCGCGCGGGCGTGGAGCGCGGTGCGGCGGATCGTGACCCCGCCCAGGGTGATCGTGCCGACCCTGGAGGGCTGGATCTTCGTGGCGCTGACCGTGGGCGTGGCCGCCGCGGCGCTGAACACCGGCAACAACCTGCTGTACATGGTGTTCGCCCTGATGCTCGGCCTCGTGGCGCTGTCCGGGGTGCTGTCCGAGTCGGCGATCCGGCGGCTGCGGATCGAGCGCCGGTTGCCCGCCGCGGTCCACGCCGGCCAGCCGGCCGAGGGGCGGCTGACCGCGCGCAACCCGCGGCGCCTGCTGCCCAGCATCGACGTCGAGGTGATCGAGGCCCCGGGCCGCCGCTGCGACGGCGGGGCCGAGCCGGTGGTGTTCCCCGGCGTGCTGCCCGGCGAGCACGAGAGCCGCCCGGTGCGCTACCGGTTCCGGCGCCGCGGGCTGCACCGGCTGGACGGCTTCCGGGTCCAGACCACCTTCCCGTTCGGGCTGGTCCGCAAGTGGACGCGGATCGCCGCCCCCACCGACGTGCTGGTCTACCCCGAGGTCCGGCCGCTGGCGGCGCACGGCCACGGGCGGGGCCCGGGCGGGCGCGAGGCGGACAGCGACGCCCCGGGTCTGGACGGGGACTACCTGGGCCTGCGCGACTTCGTCGACGGCGAGGACGCGCGCCGGATCCACTGGAAGATCTCGGCCCGCAGGGGGGCCCTCGTGGCGGTGGATCGCAGCCGCGAGGACCGCCGCGCCGTGACCGTCTACCTGCTCCCCGGCGGTGACCCCGGCACCCCCGGGTTCGTGCCGGAGTTCGAGCGCGCGCTGAGCACCGCGGCGTCGGTGGCGTGCGCGCTGCTGCAGCGTGGGCACCAGGTGGGGCTGGTGACGCCGGGCGCGCGGCTGGAGCCCACCGCGGGCGCCGGGCAGCGCCACGCGATCCTGCGCCAGCTGGCGCTGGAGCCGGTCCCGGCCCGGCCGCTGGCGGGCCCGCTGCGGGCTCGCCGGGCGCAGCTCGGCGGCCGGGACGTGGTGGTCGCATGAGCGGGCTCCGCGTCGACGTGCTGTACCGCATCGCGGGGACCGGGGTGGTCGCGCTGGGGATGCTCGCGCTGGTGATCACCGGCGAGCTGTCACCCGCGGTGTCGCTGCTCGCGCTGGCCTCCTCGGGGCTGATCTGGATCGATCGCCGGCGGCTGGACGTGCCCGCGCTGTGGTGGAACCTGCTGGGCGTGCTGGTGGTGCTGGCGTCGGTCTACGCCGTGTGGGTCCTGCGCGTCCACCTGCTGTCCCTGCTGGTCCACCTGACGGTGTTCTTCCAGGTCTACCGGTTGCTCGCCGGGCGCGACAGCCGCAGCCACCGGATCAACTTCCTGCTGGCGTTCTCCCAGCTGATGCTGGCGGCGATCCTGACCATCGATCTGGCGTTCCTGGCGATCCTCGTGGCCTTCGCCGTGGTGCTGCCCTGGGCGCTGTTGCTGCAGCGCGTGGTGGTCGTCGCGGGGGCCGACCACGAGTCCCGGCGGGCCCACAGCGGCGTCGGCGGCGAGGCCCGGATCCCCCCGTCGGTCTACCGCCGCGCGAGCCGCGTGCTGACCCCCTGGTACCTGGCCTACGGCGGCCTGATGACGGTCGTGCTGCTGGCCGGCACCGCGGGGATGTTCCTGATCATGCCGCGGCTCCAGATCGGGGTCGCCCGCGGGCTCAACGCGCCGATTCCGCTGTCGGGGTTCTCCGAGAGTCTGGAGCTCGGCGGCGAGGGCGGCTCGATCCGGCGGGACGACACGCCGGTGATGCGCGTCAGCGCCACCGGCGCAGCGGGACGCCCCGTGTTGCGGCCGCTCTACCACCACGGCGTGGCGCTGGACACCTTCGACGGCGATCGCTGGCTGACGCGCGACGCCAGCCCGATCCCGCTGATCAACCCCCGCTTCGGCCAGCCGGTCCCGGCCCCCGACGGGACGACCCTGACGGTGCGCTACCGCCTCGAGCCGCTGCAGAGCCGGGTGGTGTTCCACGTCCGCGAGCCGCTGGCGCTGGACGTCCCGCTGCGGCGCCTCGAGGCCTCCAGCGTCGACGGGTTCTACTTCCCGGAGGGCGCCGACCGGCCCGACTACACCGTCCACGCACGGCCCGTCGCGGCGACCCAGGAGCAGCTGCGCGCCGCGGGCCAGGACTACCCCCCCGAGATCATCGAGCGGTACCTGCAGCTCCCCGAGCTCTCCGACCGGGTCCTGGCGCGCGGGCGACAGTGGGTCGGACAGGGGGCCACGCCGCACGACGGCGTGCTGCTGGTGCAGCAGCGCCTGCGCGAGGACTACACCTACTCGCTGCTGCAGCCGTCGGCCACGGCGGAGGACCCGATCGACCACTTCCTGTTCGTCTCGCAGGAGGGGCACTGCGAGTTCTACGCCACCGCGATGGCGCTGCTGCTCCGCGCGGGAGGGATCCCCGCCCGGGTGGTCAACGGCTTCCACGGGGGCGAGTACAACCCCGCCGGCCGCTACACGATCGTTCGGCAACACCACGCCCACGCGTGGGTCGAGGTCTACTACCCCGGGATCGGCTGGCAGATCATGGATCCGACCCCGGCGGCCACCGCGCAGGGCGGCGAGGCCCGCGTGCGGCTGGGCGCCCGGCTGCGGGGCTGGGCCGACGTGATCTCGGTGCGCTGGCGCCGGGTGGTGCTGCAGTACGACCAGCAGCAGCAGTTCGCGGCGCTGCAGGGGGTCGGTCGGCGGCTGGCCGCGCTGGAGATGCAGGGGCCCGGCACCGACCGTTGGGATCCGTCGCGCCGTCCCCGCCGGGAACCCGCCGACGTGGGACGAGGCTGGGGTCTGGCGCTCGTCGCGGTCGGCGCGCTGCTGCTCGCGGCAGGTGTCGTGCTGGGGGTGGTGCGCGGCATCCGTCGGGGCGATCGGGACCGGGGCATGCCCCGCGACCGGACCTCCCGGCGGTTCGTCCGGGTCGCCCGTCGCGGGTTCGAGACGCTCCGCCGCCGTGGCCCGTTCCCGGACGACGCGTCGCCGACCCCGCTGGAGATCGCCGTGGCGATCGACCGCCGGTCGAGACCCGGGTCCGCGGACGCGACGATGGTGGCGCGCCGCTACTACGCCGTCCGCTTCGGCGGTCACACCGCCCGCCCCGAGGACGTGGCCCGCGCCGCGCGGATGCTGCGCGCCGCGCGCCGCTGGCGACCCGACCCGCGGCCCTGACGCGGTCCCTCTGCCCACCCGCCTGGCCTTGTCGTTGCCACCGATCGGCGGCAGGCTCCACTCGGGGCCGCCCAGCGCGGGATCGGGAGGGAACATGGCGCGTCGAAATCGAGCGCGATCCCCGCGATCTGGTGGACCCGCTGCGCCGCGATGGGCTGGGCTACCCGATCCTCGCCCTGGGCGGCTACAGCCGCTGCGCCCCGGCGGCCACCGCCGCGGCGGCGAAGTGCTCGTAGGGCTGACAGCCCACCACCCGCCGGTCGCCGATCAGCGCGCACGGGATGCCGCGTACCCCCGCGCGGTGGCCCTCCCGGCGCAAGGCGTCCACTCGCGCCAGGTAGCGCGGGTCGTCCGCGGCCGCCCGCGCGGCCTCGGGGTCCAGCCCGGCTGCCGCGCCGAGGCCGCGCAGCACGCCGTCGTCCTCGAGGTCGAGGCCGTCCCGCCAGTAGGCGTCCATCCCGGCGGCCCACAGCCGCTCCAGCGCGCCGTGCTCGCGGGCGTACTCGACCACCGCCAGCGGCCGCCGCGTGTTGCAGATCCGCTCGGGGGACCCCAGGTCGTCCACGCCGAACCCTGCGGCGAAGGCCTGCAGGCGGGCGCGCATCTCGTCGACGCGGTCCGCGCCGACGAAGTCGCGCACGGCGACCCCGCCCACCGGCGTCTCGGGGTGCAGCTCGAAGCCGCGGGTGTCCACCTCGATCTCGAACTCGTCCTGCAGCCTGACCAGGCTGCTGCGCTCCGCGACGTAGCAGAACGGTCAGCAGAAGTCGGAGTACAGGGTCACCCGGGTCACCATCCGCTCATCCTCCCGAACCACGACCGTCATGGTCGCGCCTATATAATGTCTTGATCCTTGCGGGGGTGGGGACAAGGGACGTCGATGGGCATTCCCGGGCGGATCGGCCGCTACGAGCTGCTCGAACTGCTGGGTCGCGGGGGGATGGCCGACGTCTACCTCGCGCGCGTCAGGGGCCTGGCCGACTTCGAACGCCGCTTCGTGGTCAAGATGATCCGCACCGACGTGGAGGACCCCCAGCGGTTCGGGGCGTACTTCATCGACGAGGCCCGGATCACGGTCCACCTGCAGCACCCCAACATCACCCAGGTGTTCGATCTGGGCCTGTTCGAGGACAAGCCGTACCTCGGCATGGAGTACATCGACGGGCCCGATCTGAAGCAGTTCGTCGACTGGTCGCGGGAGCTCCGCGGCGGCGTGCCGTTCCACCTCGCGACGTTCATCGGCCGCGAGGTGCTGCAGGGCCTGGCCTACGCCCACGAGGCGCGCCGCCCGGACGGCTCGCCGATGGCGATCGTGCACCGCGACATCAGCCCCCACAACATCCTGCTGGCCCGCAACGGCGGCGTGAAGCTCTGCGACTTCGGGGTGGCCCAGGCGACGATCGCGAGCCAGGCCCAGGGGGCCGGGTTCGTCGTCGGCAAGCCGGCCTACATCGCGCCGGAGATCGCCCGCGGCGAGGCCGCCACCGCGCGCAGCGACCTGTTCTCGCTGGGGGCGACGCTGTTCTACCTGTTCACCGGCGAGATGATGATCGAGGCCGCCACCTACGAGGCCGTCCTGATGCGGCTGGCGCGTTTCGACATCGACGAGCGCCTCGACCAGGTGATGTCGCTGCCCACCGGGCTCGAGCCGGTGCTGCGCGGGATGCTCCAGACCGACCCCGGGGCGCGCTTCGACAGCGCCCAGGCGGCGCTGGATCACCTCGAGGACTACATCTACGCCGAGGGCGTGCGCGGCACCCGCAACGAGCTGGCGACCTACCTCGCGGCGCTCGACGCGCGGATCGTCCGCGACGAGCCGTCGGTGGGGGACATGCTGGGCTCGGCAGACGCCGACGACGACTCGGAGTCGGGCGTGTCGTTCCCGATCCAGGAGTCGGAGAGCTGGTCGGGGATGGTGGTGCAGCCCGGCGAGCGCGATCCGGACGGCAGCTCCGGGTCCGGTTCGAGCCTGATCAGCGGCCGCGAGTTCGCCGAGAAGTTCGGGGGCGGCCGGGATCGCCCGGCCGAGCCGGCGAGCGGGGCGATGGACGCCACCGTGGCCCGGCCCGCGGACTGGAAGCCGGCGCTCCCGGACGAGCCCGCGCCGGACCTGCCCCCCGGCTGGGACACCTCCGAGATGCTGGTGCTGCCCGACGCCGACCGGGTCACGATCTTCGACGTCGCGCGGGGCCCCCGGACCCTCGGCGGCGAGGACTTCGACGACCTGCTGGAGGAGGACCCCCCGGAGCTCGAGACGCTGCTGCGCTTCGACGACAGCGAGATCCGCCCCTACGCCGAGTGGATCCAGGAGGGCAACCCGCGGGCCGACGTGACCCGCAGCGCGCTGCCGCTGGACGTCACCCCGCTGACGATCGGGTCCACGCTGGGCCGGCTGCTCGGACACCAGCCCGAGCGGTGCGCGCTGCAGTTCTTCTCCGGGCGCGAGCTGGTGGTCCTGTTCCTCGACCGCGGCTGGGTCTGCGGGGCCTGGAACGAGTCCATCGGGCCGGAGCTGATGGAGCACCTCGTGGCCCGCGGATCGCTCGGCGGCGCCCAGCTGGACGTGCTGCAGGCCCTGGCCCGCAAGCACCGGCGGTCCCTGGCGTTCGTGGCCACGCAGCGGCGCCTGATCACCGGCAGCGCGCTGCAGCAGGAGGCGCGCGAGATCATCGCCGAGCACGTCCGCCGGCTGGTCGAGGGGCCCGCGTGGCGCGTCAACTCGCTGCCCACGGGCAAGGTCGGCTGGGGCCGGGACCGGGTCGGCCGGCCGCTGGTCCCGGCGATGCTGCGGGCGGCCGAGCGCCGGTTCACGGTGGAGTGGTTCCTGGGGCTCCACGCCGGCCTGATCGAGGCCCCGCTGACCGTCGACACCGAGCGCCTCGAGAGCCAGACGGAGCTGCGCCTGTCCCGTTCCCAGATCCAGCTGGCGTGGTCGATCCACCGCGGGACCCGCGTCCAGGAGGTGATCACCGGCGCCGGCGGCGACGTCGACCCGGCGCGCGCGCGGGACCTGTACCTGCTGATCCTCGCCGGGGTGGTGCTGCCGTACCTGACCAGCGACCCGGCCGGCGCGGGGGCGCCGCGATGAGCGACCTGCCCGTCGACGCGATCCGGCAGATGCTGCGCGAGCTGCGGCGGGTCACCACGGTGTTCCGGCTGTACGGCGCCGATCACCCCGAGACGCGCAACGCCGCGGATGTCCTCGACGGGCTGCTCGAGCCGCTGCTCGGGGACGTCGGGCGGCTGGACCTCGACGTGGACAGCGAGTACCTGCGGGTGGGCGAGGTCCAGGTCTACGAGGACGACTCGTCGTCGTCGCTCGCCGAGGCGCTGTACATGGAGGGCATCCAGCGCCTGAGCCTGCTGCCCGGGGTCGAGCCCGGCGAGGTCCTGGAGCTGATCCGGTTGCTGTCGCTCAACCTCAACCTGCCCGGCTACGAGGAGGAGACGCTGATCAGCCTGCTGTGGCAGGCCGACCTGCCCCACGTCCAGTACCTGGCGGTGGAGGGCCTGGTCGAGGCCGTCGAGCAGTCGGAGTCGGCGGCCAGCGGCGAGATGGGCGTGTTCGGCGACGTGCTGACCTACGTGCTGTCGACCAGGGCCGACGCCCTCGACGACCTGCCCGCGATCGCGATCCCCGGGGGCGAGGACCTGGCGGCCGATCTGGGCGATCCCGTGCTGTCGACCCTGGACGGGACCTATGCGGCCCACGAGGGCGAGGACGGCGAGTGGGTCGTGGAGGTCGAGGACGAGGAGTCGGCCGACGCGGCGTCGATCGAGATCGTGGTCCCGGGCAGCGGCGATCCCGAGGACATGCCCGAGCACCACCGCCCCGACCGCGCGCCGGAGCCCCGGCCGTTCGAGCAGGAGGTGCTGCGCGCGGCGCAGGCGGCCGGGCTGCACGAGCCGCTGGACTGGGACCGGCGGCGGCAGTCGGCGACCGTGGACGTCCTGCGCTGGGCCGAGGGCCAGCACGAGGAGCTCGGCGTCGCCCCCGAGACGCTGGCGGCGTACTGGGAGTCGGTGGAGTCGGACAGCTACGAGTCGATGCTGCACCAGGTCCTCGAGGTGCTGCTGTTCCTCGCCGCCCACCCCCACCCGGCGCTCCGGGAGGACGAGGTCGACGAGCTGAGCCGACAGGCGATGCGCTCGGTGCTGGACCACCGGCTGCTGACGGTCTACCTCTCGACGCTGCGCCTGCTGGAGCTGCTGATCGAGGAGGGCGAGTTCGCCGAGCGCGAGGAGCAGCTCGTCGCGCTGCGGGACCGCTGGACCGGGCCCGAGGCGATGGCCGAGGTGTGCCGGATGATGCCCGCCGACGGGCCCGAGAGCGACGAGATCGTCGAGCTGATCGAGCACGGCGGGGTGCGGCGCGCGCGGGTCGTCCGCGACCTGCTGTCCAGCGTGCAGGGGCCGCGCCGCGAGCGGCTGATCGAGGCGGTGGTGCGCGCCGCGGGCCCCGATCCCGCGCCGCTGGGCGAGGAGCTCGGGCACCTGCGGCCCGAGCAGCTCACGGTGGCGCTGAGCTGCATGGCGCGGATCGACCACCCGTCGATGCGGCGACCCGTCGAGCGTGCCCTGCGCCACCCGGCGTCCGAGGTGCGGCTGCACGCCCTGTCGCTGCTCGACGAGGAGGCCCGCGCCGAGAGCTACGCCCGCATCGTGCCGCTGATCCGCGACCGCGACGGCGAGGTGCGGATGGCGGCGCTGCAGGCGCTGAAGGGGATCGCGACCCCGAACCTGATGCGCGAGCTGCAGCCCGACCTGGAGCCGGCCCGGTTCAAGGCGCGCCCCTCGCAGGAGCAGCAGCTGCTGGCGATCTGCTACGCCCGTGCGGGGGGGCCGCGGGCGATCCCGGCGCTGCGCGGGCTGCTGGAGCAGGGCCGGCTGTCGCTGATGTCGGCGGCGGAGCGGACCGATCTCGAGGCGGCGATGTGGGGCCTGGTGGCGATCGGGACGCCGGAGGCGCGCCAGATCGTCAAGCAGTCGGCGAGGTCGATGCTGCCGGGGCTGAGGCAGGCCGCCCGGCAGGTCCTCGAGCAGCTGGGGCTGGACCGTGACTGAACCCCTCGAGCCCACGCCCGAGACCTCCGACGAGCTGGAGCTCGTCGCGGGCGAGACGAACGTCCGCGATCGCGAGCGGCGGCGCCGGATCCAGGAGGTCGGGCGCCGGCTGGTCCCGCGCCTCGAGCAGTACCACAAGATCCACCAGATGTACGACGCGGACAACGCCACCGCCCGCCGCGCGCTGGGGGAGATCACCGAGCTGCTGGCGGCCTCGTCGCTCGAGGAGGACGCCGTCGCGCTGGTGATCTCGGGGGTCAACGCGTTCCTCAACGGCGTCCGCCTCAAGCTGGACAAGAGCACCTCGGAGTCGGTGGTCAAGCTCGGCGCGATGCTCGATCGGTACGGGCTGGGGGGGCTGACCTTCCTGCAGGGCCTGCGCCCCGGCTCGGTGGCGGCGCTGTACCAGCTGCTCGACGAGGTGCCCGAGGGCGACGAGGCCCGCGTCACCCTGGCCGAGCGGCTGGTCCAGCGGCGGATCACCGACCTGACCCTGATCCCCCCGCGGCGGGTCAGCACCGAGGAGGGCTCCGGTGGCGACGGGCGCGGCGGTGTGAGCGGCGCCGTCGACCGCGCGCGCAGCGTCGAGAACTACACCACCGGGCTGCTGTCGCTGGGGATCGGCGGGTTCCACGGGATGGCCGACGCGGTGCGCCGGCGGCGCCAGGCGCGGGTGGTGCGCAACCTGATCGAGATCGGCGAGCGCAACACGGCCAACGTGCTGAACCTGTCGACGATCCGGACCCGGCAGTGGCAGGGCGCCAACCACGTGATGAACGTCACCGTGCTGGCGATCTCGCTGGGGATGCGGCTCGGGCTGGTGCGCCGCCACCTGCTGCGCCTGGGCCTGTGCGCGATGTACCACAACGCCGGCGAGGACGAGCTGCCCGAGGGGCTGCTGGACAAGGAGGGGGACCTCACCGGCGACGAGCGTGCGCTGATGGAGGCCCACCCGGTGCTGGGGTTCTCGGCCCTGCTGCGCCAGTACGGGTTCAACGTCCACACCCTGGAGCGGTCGCTGATCAGCCTCGAGCACCACCAGAACTTCGATCTGACGGGGGGCTACCCCCCGATCCGGCGCGGCGAGCTGCACCTGTTCTCGCGCATCATCAGCGTCTGCGACGCGTTCGACGCGCTGCTCTCGGATCGCCCCCACCGCCCGGCGTTCCCCCCCGATCAGGCGGTCAAGATGGTGGCCCGCAAGGCCGGGACCCGCTTCGATCCGGTGGTGATCCAGGTCCTCGTCTCGCTGGTCGGGCAGTACCCGCCGGGCTCGCTGGTCGAGCTCAGCACCGGCGAGATGGCGGTGGTCTACGGGGTGGGCGACGGCCCGACCCCGATGCGACGCCCCAAGGTCGTGCTGATCCGCGACTACCTCGGCGCCGACGTCACCCCGCGGGTGGTCGACCTGCACGCGCGGATCGAGAACCGCCGCGCGTTCAAGCGCACGATCATGCGGCCGCTGGACCCGCGGGACTTCGACCTGCAGCCGTCGGGGTTCCTGTTCCACCCGGACCTCGTCGGCGCCGATCCGGCCGAGCCGGAGGAGCGGGGCGGGGGGGGAGCCTGGCGCGGGGGACGCCGCCGGCCGCGCACTCGCAGCCGCCGCCGTCCCCGCCGTCGTCGTCGCCGCCGCCGTCGTCGCCGCCGGGGTCGTCGTCGCCGGGGTCCTGGGACGGCATGATCACCAGCGTCCCCTCGCAGCTGCCGGGGAAGTTGGTCCCCCCGACCTCGTCGACCACGTCGTCGGGGTCGACGATCACGCCCAGGTGGTAGACCTCGGGGGGGAAGTCCGCGGGGACCGTGATCACCACCTCGTCGGAGGTGCTGTCGTACGGCTCCGCGGGGCCGATCGAGGCGCGCCCCAGCTCGGGGTCGTTGTGGGTCAGGTAGCTGTCCAGCGAGGCGTGGAACGCCACCTCGGCGGGGGGCGACGGCTCGGTGCCCCAGTTGTGCACGCGCAGGCTGAAGTGCAGCTCCTGGCCCTGCTCGACGACCTCGGCGCCGGGGTAGCACACCCCGGGGACCAGGTCCGGCAGATCCTCGGGCACGGGATCGTTGGCGAGGTGGGCCTCGAGCCACGCCAGCCGCTCCGGGTTGAACCGCGGCGCGACGTTGTTGAACCCGGACCAGTGCGCCGAGTTCACGGCGACGAGGTAGGAGTCCTCGCCGGCCTCGAGGTACAGCCCGGCGCCGCTGGAGCCGGGCGCGGTGTCGAGCTCGTGGCCGAGCAGCCACTCGTCGGCGTGGATCACCACGTCCCGGGAGTGGAACTGGGTGTGGGAGTCCCCGATCGGGGACGCGGGGTAGTGGTTGCAGTCGAACAGCACAGCGACGTACTCGTCGGGGTCGTCGTAGGACTCGTAGCCCAGGTACCCGGCGTACTCCCCGATGTCCCGGTCGAGGGACACCAGCGCCATGTCGTGGAGCCCGGACTCGTCCCACATCCAGCCCTCCAGGACGTGGATCCGGTCGACCGTGGCGACGCCGAACGGCACCGCGCCGTGGTCGTAGCCCGGCGAGGCGGTCATCTCCGCGATCCAGCCGCCCTCCTCGGACTGGTACACGCAGTGGCCGGCGGTGAGCACGTGGTGCGGGCCGATCAGCGTGCCCGAGCAGCTGAACGAGCCGCCGCCCTCCCCGAAGCGGAACGCCAGCCGGCACGCGGTGGAGTAGGGGAACAGCGACGGGTCGTCGACCTCGACCTCGTCGTCCTCGCCGAAGTCGCTCTTGGCGCCGCCGTGGCCGCCCCGCCGCAGGGCGATCCCGTCGAGGGGCCGGGGCGTCGCGGGCGTCAGGAGCTCGCCGGTGCGCAGGTCCCTGGACACCCAGCGCTCCTCGGCCGCGGCGAGCGCGGGCAGCGTGGTCAGCAGGGCGAGGGCCGCGATCAGCGCTCGGCGTGGCAAATCCGGTTCCTCCCCGAGCGCTTGGCCTCGTAGAGGTACGCGTCGGCCTTCTCGATCAGCGCCGTGGGGGTGTCGATGTCCTTGCCGATCTCCGCGATGCCGCCCGAGATCGTGACCTTGATCTTCTGCACCCCGTCCTTGCCGGGGTACTCGAACGCCAGGCTCTCGACGGTCTCCCTGATCCGCTCGGCCATCACCACCGCCGACATCGTCGACGTCTGGCGCAGGATCAGCACGAACTCCTCGCCGCCGAAGCGCGCGAACACGTCCTCGGTGCGGCAGTGGCGCATGCAGAACAGCGACAGGTGCTTGAGGATGAAGTCCCCGATCGCGTGGCCCCAGGTGTCGTTGACCTGCTTGAAGTGGTCGATGTCGAGCATGATCAGCGACAGCGGCTGCTCGTGGCGCAGGTGCCAGGCGAGCTCCTCGCGCAGCCGCTCGAGGAAGAACCGCTTGTTGTAGGCGCCGGTCAGCCCGTCGCGGGTCGCCGACTCGTACAGCTGCGAGACGAACTGCTCCTCGAGCGAGTCGCCGACCCCGTACTTGAGGATGTTGGCCCCGCCGATCTGGATCCGCTCCCCGTCCTCGAGGGTGTGGAACCGGACCTGGCGACCCTCGACCCAGGTCCCGTTGGTCGAGCCCAGGTCGGAGATCGTGACGATCCCCTCCTCGGTGCACACCAGGCGCGCGTGCTGGCGGCTGACGCCGTCGTCGTCGAGGGGGATGCTGCTGTCGGTGGAGCGGCCGATGATCAGCTCCCCGGGCTCCAGCCGGAACAGCTTGCCCACCGAGTGGCCGGCGAGCACGATCAGGTACGGGGTCTGCCGCCCGCCCCCCTCTGCCGCTTCCTGCTGGAGGTCGGACAGCTTCTGGATCCGTGTCGGTTCGTCGTCTTTCATGGGACCCGCCCTCGTCCGGCAATTGTATGCCGCCACGGGGGGCCGGGTGAAGCTGCCCCGGCCGGTGGGCCCTGGTAGCATGCTCGTGGATCGCAACCATGCTCGAGCGCACCGCACGCCACGCCGTCCTCGCGACCCCGGGCCCGGGCCACCCCGCCTGGATGACCGCGCTGGTCCTCGCCGCGGTGCTCGTCGCCGGCGGCTGCCCCGGGCCCGCCGACGACGACGCGGCGGCCGACGACGACGGCGCCGACGACGACAGCGGGGACGACGACACCGCCGGCGACGACGACGGCGCCGGCGACGACGACAGCGGGGACGACGACGCAGGCTGCCCCGATCCCCTCTCGCTGCCCGACGTGTACGTCACGCCCGATCCGCTGGTGCCGGGGGGCAGCGCCACGATCCGCTACGGCGGCCCGCTGGCCGATCGCGACAACCTGACCGTGCACTACGGGTTCGACGGCTGGAACCAGGTCCCGGGGGTCGGGCCGATGCTGGAGGAGACGGCGTCGGGCAACACCGACTACTACCTCGAGGCCGAGATGACCCCGGTGGTGGACGGCTTCGAGGTGACGATCGCGCTGCCCACCGACGGGCACGCGCTGCACTTCGTGTTCTACACCGTCGAAGACGAGGTCGAGACCTGGGACAACCGCGGCGGCCGCGACTACCACTGGTCGATCGCGTTCCCCTACCTCGGCCCGTACCTCACCTGGGGCGACGCCGCCGGCCCCGACGACGGCGTGGTGGTCCACTACGAGACCGCGCTGCCGTGCCTCGGCGCCGTGGAGTACGGGACCACCCCGGCGCTGGGCTCGTGGGCCTGCGGCGGCGAGACCGACACCCTGCACCACATCCCGCTGACCGGCCTGCCCCACGACACCGAGATCCACTACCGGGTCCACGACAGCGCCGGCCACGGCTCGGCGATCCACCGGTTCCGCACGCCCCCGCTCGGGGGCGGCCAGCTCCGCTTCGCGGTGCTCGCCGACGCCCAGGACCACGGCGACGGCCTGCGCTGGGGCGACGTCGCCGCGCACCTCCACGCGACCCACGACGTGGACCTGCTGCTGGCCCCCGGGGACCTCGCGAACAACGACAAGCCGGGCCTGTGGTGGACGTTCTTCCACCTCGGCGGCGAGCTGCTCGCCAGCCACGTGATCGTGCCGGCCCCGGGCAACCACGACACCCCGGGGAACGGCTCCGACGCCGACACCAGCAGCTTCGACCGCTACTTCGCCCCCCCCACCGCCTCGGGCTCGCCGTCGCACTACCGCCTCGACGTCGGCCCCGCGGCGCTGCTGCTGCTCAGCAGCGAGATCGTCGACGAGCCCGGCCCGTGGTCGGACCAGCAGGTGTGGCTCGCCCAGCAGCTCGACGACCTCGCCGGCGGCGCCGTGCCGTGGGTCTTCGCCGCGTGGCACGTCGCGCCGTTCAACGCCGGGGAGCGGCACCACACGCAGATGGACGACGTGCGCCCGCTGATCGCCGGCTTCGACGGTGTCGTGGACTGGGCCTTCGCCGGACACGAGCACCTGTACCAGCGGATGGTCCCCTTGCACGAGGACGGCCAGGCCGCCCCCTCGGGGCTGTACGGGCCGGGACCCGACGACGGGGTCGGCTACCTGGTGCTGCCGCCCGCCGGCGCGTGGCCCAACGAGGAGCTGGTGGCCCACGACGGCGTGTACGCCGCGTACCGCGACTGGGTCGCCCACCCCGCCGTCGCACCGGGCGTCGACACCGTGCCCAGCGAGGTGGGCTACGCGATCGTCGACCTCGACGGCGGCGCGATCGCGATCGACGTGTGGGGGCTGGGCACGATCGAGACGCCGTGGACGCCGTGGATTCGCGACTCGGTGAGCTACACCAAGTAGCCGCGGGGGCGGCTCAGCGCCGGCGGAGCCCCAGCAGTGCGGCGAGCAGCAGCGCCGGCAGGGTCGCGGCCACCGGAGCGGCTCCGTCCGCGTCACAGCTGCAGCCCGGCTCCCAGCTGTCGTCGTCGTCGTCGCCGTCGTCGCCGGTGCAGTCGTCGTCGTACTCGTCGCCCACCCCGTCGCAGTCGTCGTCGATCCCGTTGTCGCAGATCTCCTCGGCGCCGGGGTGGATCGCCGGGTTGCCGTCGTCGCAGTCGTCGCCCAGCGGGCCCCCGTCGTAGCCGTCGCCGTCCAGATCGGTCAGGTCCTCGCCGTCGCAGTCCTGGTCGATGCCGTCGTAGGGCACCTCCGGGGCGTCGGGGTGCACGTTGGGGTTGAAGTCGTCGCAGTCGTCGCCGGGACCCCCCTGGTCGCACCCCGAGTAGCCGTCGAGGTCGTGGTCGATGCCGTCGTCGACCAGCCCGTTGCAGTCGTTGTCGACCGCGTCGCAGATCTCCTCGGCGTCGGGGTTGGTGCTCGCGCTGAGGTCGTCGCAGTCGCCCTGGCAGATGTCGAAGCCGTCGCCGTCGGTGTCGGCGAGCTCGTCGGTGGCGGGGTTGCAGTCGTTGTC
>CAZOYV010000187.1:0-17890 GCA_964584075.1 uncultured Rickettsiales bacterium
TGGCTGCCTCCTTTCAGACAGCAAGTTGGGCCAGACTTCGCCTGGCGCACCAAAGACGCAAAGAGGAGAAGAACGGATTGGGGCGAGTCCCTTTGCGACTTTGCGCCATTGCGTGAGAACTCTCCTGAGAACCAAGCTCCGCAACGGCTAGAAGATCCGGAACCGCACCGGCAGCCACGCCATCAGGCCGCCCGTACGGAACTCGGGGTGGAGCAGCGGGGTCAGGGCCGGGATCCGGGCCGCCAGGCTGCTGCGGAGGTGATCGGCCCAGCGGCCGGGGAACCACAGCGGCATGGTCAGGGGGCGCACCACGGCCACCGGCAGCGGCTCGTCGTGGCCGGCGAGCTCCGAGGCCAGGGCCACGGCATCGGAGAGGCCCCCGAGGCCGTCGACGAGCCCCAGCCGCCGCGCCTGGCGGCCGGTCCAGACCCGGCCCCGGGCGTGCCGCTCCAGCTCGGCCGGGTCCATGTGGCGGCCCTCGGCGGCCTTGGCCACGAAGACCTCGTAGAACTCCTGCATCCGCTCGCGCAGCCGGGCGCGCTCCGCGGCGCTGAAGTCCTCGGTCAGCGAGTACATCCCGGTGTGGTCGCCGTGGGCGATCACGGTGCGCTGGAGCCCGAGGCGCTCGTACAGCCCGCCGATGTTGACCTTGCCGGCGACCACCCCGATCGAGCCGGTCAGGGTCCCGGGCTGGGCCAGGATCCGGTCCGCGCCCATCGCCATGTAGTACCCGCCGCTGGCCGCGGTCTCGCCCATCGAGGCGACCACCGGCTTCTTGCCGGCCAGGCGCCGGACCTCGCGCCACAGCAGGTCGCTGGCCTCGGCGGAGCCCCCGGGGCTGTCGATGCGCAGCACCACCGCGGCGATCTGGTCGTCCTTGCGGACCCGGCCCAGCTGGCGCGAGACGGTCCGCGCCGCGATCACGTCGCTGCCCCCGACGCCGGTGCCGGCGGGCACGATCTGCCCCGCGGCGGTGATCACGGCGGCCATCGGCTGCGGGTGGGCGCGGTGCCGCAGGCGGCGGATCCGCTGCGACCGCGACCAGAATCGCGAGGCCGGGACGAAGCGCAGCTTCTTGCCCAGCCGCTTCTCGAGCGCCTTGCCCACGTCGTCGGCGTAGCAGGTCGCGTCGATCAGGCCCAGCCGGACGGCCCCCTCGGCGCCGTGGGGGCCGTTGCCCAGCAGCTCGGCGGCGCGCTCGCGGTCGAGCCCCCGGCCGGCCGCCACGGCGCGCACCAGCTGGTCCCACAGGTCGGCGAACAGCGCCTCGCTGTTGGACCGCGCCGCGGTGGTCGGCGCGGTGCGCACGAACCGCTCGGCGAACGACTTGTAGTCCCCCACCGCCTCGAAGTCGGCGTGGACCCCCAGCGTCGCGGCGAGGCCGCCGAGGTAGGTCACCTCGCTGCGGATCCCCACCAGGTCGAGGCTGCCCATCGGTGTGCAGGTGATCCGGTCGGCGTCGCAAGCCAGCAGCAGCTCGCGCAGGCCGCCGCCGTCGAGGTGGACGTGGACCTCCTTGCCCGCGGCGCGCACCGCCTGCAGCGCGCGGCGGATCTCCTGGATCCGCGCCAGGCCGGTCTCGAGGCGCCCGAGCTCGAGGCGCAGCGCCACCACCCCCGGCTCCCGCGCGACGGCCCGCAGCATCGCGGTCAGCTCGGCCAGGATCACGCCCTGGACGGGCATGAACGGCAGCCCGCGCGGCAGGCTCTCGAGCACGCGCCCGGCGAGCCGCATCCGCACCACCGTCGGCCGCCGCCGCGGCACCGCCGGCCACAGCACCGAGACCAGCAGCGCCAGGGGCCGCCAGAAGGTCCACCGCAACAGCCAGGAGATCATCTCGTCACACCGTCCACTTGCGTTCGTCCCCGCACCTGTCGTACCACATCGGGGGCTGCATCGCGCCGCCCGCAGCGCCGGGATCGAAACCATGGGCACCAGCGACCGACCCCGCAAGTCCTCCCTCCCCGAACCCCTGGACCGCGCCTGGCGCGCGATCTCGCTGCCGCTGATCCCGGTGGGGCTGCTGATCTGGCTCGGGGGGATCCTCGCCGAGCAGTACTGGGTGGTGGTCGGAGGGATGCTCCTGGCCGCCCTGGGTGCTTACAAGTACACGGACCGATGAACACACCGCTGACCGAACAAGAGCTGGACCTGCTGCGCCGCATCGCCGAGGCGCAGGAGGAGGAGATGGTCTCGTTCTGCATCGAGCTGGACCTGGTGCCCGACGAGCCGTTCGCGATCGACGCCGTGGTGGACCGCATCTTCGAGGCCCTGGTGGACCGCGCCCGCACCGAGGGGCTGCCGCTGAGCAAGTACGACGCCGACGACCTCTCCGCGTTCGGCGAGGCCGAGATCGCCCGCTTCGCCGAGGCCCTCGGCGTCCGGTTCGCCGGCAAGGGCGGCAAGGACGCGATCATCGACGCGCTGATCGGCAGGATGAAGAAGGTCGGCCGCAAGCTGCCGCGGCGCAGCCAGATCCCGATGATGCTGCCCTACTTCCTTCCCGCCCTGGTCCGGCACTTCGCCAGCCGCTAGCCCGGCTCCCCGGTCCATTCGAAACGAAAGGGGGCGACCCCGAAGGGCCGCCCCCTGTGTCGGTCAGGGGTCGAGGAGGATCAGATCTCCTCGGGGGTCATCCACAGCTTGAGCTTGTAGGGATGGCCCTGGTTGCCGGAGTAGCCGACCAGCCAGGCGTAGCACTCGGTTCCTGCCGGCAGCGGCACCACCGAGACGCCCTCCTCGGGCTTGGACAGGTCGGTGGTGTCGTTGATCAGGTAGTACCAGTTGTACGGGTTGAACTCGTTGCCGAACCAGCAGAAGAAGTACCAGTCCATGTCGCCACCGTCGCCGTCCCAGTCCAGCGACCCGTTCACGTAGCCGTCCTGCTGGACGTACAGGTGATAGGTGTCGTTGTCGCCGTCCCAGGTGTCCTGGACGATGGTCTCGAAGGTGCCCTGGATGCGGTCGACGTAGCCGTCGATGCTGATCACACCCTCGGCCTCCTGGGCGCACTCGTCCCACGTGCCGATCGCACCGTTGATGTCGCAGTCGTTGGGCTCCTCGTCGGTGATCGTCAGCCCGAACAGCGGAGGCATCATGCACGCAAACGGGACCTCGGGGATCCCGGCGGGCACCAGCTGGCCCGCGGTGGACTGCCAGTCCTCGTTCATGTCCCAGGTGGTGTTGGCCGGCAGCTCGCTGAGGATCACCTCCTGGGTGTCGCACATCATCAGGTCGCCGCTGGACGAGGCCATGGCGTTGACCGTCGAGACGGTGCCGCCGTAGAGGTACACCTTGTCGATGTCGTTGTTGACCAGCGTCTCGGTGCGCAGCTCGTAGTTGCCCGGGAACACGTTGTCCAGCGTGTCGTCGCAGTCGCCGTTGTTCTCGGAGTAGCCGTCGCCGTCGTCGTCGGTGTCCAGCGCCGGGTCGAGCACGAACTCGCCGTCGGCCTGGCGCGGCGAGCAGCCGCCGTCGGGGCAGATGTACTCGAAGTTCTCGTCGAACTTGTCGTTCTTGATCGCGCTGGGGTCGGCGTCGCAGTCGTTGTCCTTGCCGTCCCGGTAGTCGATGCAGATCTCGCCGTCGTCCTCGTCGCAGGGGTGGATCGTCGGGTCGGCGTCGTTGCAGTCGCCCATGTCGACGGTCCAGCCGTCGGCGTCGTTGTCCTCGGGGGAGTCGCCGTCGGTGCTGGGGTCGTCGTCGTCGACGGTGCCGTCGCAGTTGTTGTCCTTGCCGTCCTCGAGCAGCCCCAGCTCCTCCTCGGTCTGCAGGGTCTGGTAGATCGTCGGGTCGGCGTCGTTGCAGTCGCCCTCGAACTCGCTCATCCCGTCGCCGTCGTCGTCGATGCCGTCGACGCCGTTGTCGGCCCAGCCGTCGCAGTCGTCGTCGCGGCCGTTGCCCGCGATGTCGGGGAAGCCGGGGCGCACGGTCGGGTCGGTGTCGTTGCAGTCGCCGTCGGAGATGCGGGCGCCGTCCCCGTCGCGATCCTCGTCGGAGGTCCCGCGATCGGTCAGCCCGTCGCAGTTGTTGTCGATGAAGTCCTCGAGTTCGGGGTCGATGAAGACATCGGAGATCTCGACCACCTCGCGGACACCGAACATGTCGAACGGGGCCCAGTAGCGGTAGGTGCCCTCGTCGAAGGTCCACTCCTCGACGGACGTCCCGGCCACCGGATCGCCCAGGTCCTCGACCTCGCTCTTGAGGTAGGCGCCAAGCACGACCGGCTCGGCCTCGTTGGGGTCGAGGCCCGTCATGATCAGCGTGTAGCTGCCGTCGTAGCCGTCGGGCTGCTTCTTGCCGACGATCTGCAGGAAGACCTCCTGCTCCTCCTCGACGGTGAAGTCGACCGACTCGAAGGCGGCGGCGGAGCCGTTGGCCGCCGCGAGCTCGTTGCCCGCGAAGTCGAACAGGAACAGGTCGTAGTCGATGTCCCCGTCGCCCCACTGCAGCTCGAAGCCGATGTCGCCGGAGAACCCGCTGGTCAGCTTGTAGGTGTCGTAGTCGCCGGTGTAGCCCATGTTGAGCACGTAGCCGGAGTCGGCCAGCGAGCCGTGGACCAGCAGGTACTGGTAGCCCACGTAGATCGCCGGGTCGGCCGCGGCGAAGTCCTCGGCCGTCTCGATCGTGTCGTTGGCGGACTCGTCGCCGGCCTCGATCTCGGTGTACTCGACCGGCGGGATGATCGCCACGCCGAGCAGGTGGCGGTTGTCGATGCCCGACTCCTGACCGAGGCAGCCGGCCACGAGGGCCAGCCCGATCAGCGGCGTCGCGATGCGGAAGAGCTTGCGGTATGCGTTCATCTCCATGCCCTCCCTTCCTAGAAGTGGAACCGCAGGCCGAACTGGACCTGGCGTGGGAACTGACGGAACAGCGGCTGGGCGAAGACCGACTCGCCCTTGTTGTCGACGAGGACATCGCCTTCCTCGTCGGTGGCCCGCTGGTCGACGGCCGTGATCTCGCGGCTGTTCAGCAGGTTCTCGATCAGGATGATGATGTCGATCTCCGTGGACGCGATGCTGAGCTTCAGGTTGGCCCGCAGGTCCAGGTTGGAGGTCGCCGGCAGGCGGTACTCGGAGCCGCGCCGGTCGCGCAGGTCCGAGTTCCCCTGGAGGTAGTCGTTCCAGTAGTACTTGTTGTACGGGTAGCCGGCCTGCAGGTAGAAGATGAAGCCGAACCCGTAGCCGAGGCTGAACTTCTCGGTGATCTTGATCCGGCCGGGGTTGTCGTAGGTCCCCTGCATCTTGATCGAGTGCGGGCGGTGGAAGCTGAGCACGCCGCCCTCGTAGTACCGCTGCAGCGGCTGGTCGTAGTCGCCGGTGATGTAGGTGCCGTCGTAGTCGCCGACCAGGCGCGACCAGGTGTAGCTGCCCAGGAACTGCAGGTTGTCCGACAGGTTCTTGCGCAGCGTGAAGGTCACCGAGTCCCACTTGCGGTAGGCCTCGCCCGGGGTCCGCAGCCGGTACACGACGCTGTCGCTGCCGGTGCGGGAGCCGACGATGTCGGTGCCGTCGCTGTTCCAGATCAGGTTGACCTCGTCGTCCTCGAACGGGTTGCGGAAGTCGCGGTGGACGTACTCGACGCCCGCGGCGAGGTCCTTCTGGATCTCCCGCTCGACCCCGACGTGCCACATGTCCACCGAGGGCGGCACCAGGTCGTAGTGCATGATCGCGTCCTGCGGGCTGCTGGCGCGCGACCCCTCGGTGTTCCAGCGGTGGTCGGTGGCGTTCCAGTCGTAGTACTCGCCGGCCAGCTCGCCGCGGTTGAGGAAGCCCGAGATGGCCAGGAAGCCGCTGTCGATCTGGCGGTTCCAGCCACCGTAGACGCGGGTCTTGCGGTCGTTGGCCGGGTCCCAGGAGAGGTTCAGGCGCGGGCTGAAGGTCGCGAACCCGAGGATCGTCTGGCCCCGGTTGTTCTTCATCGCGCCGTGATCGAAGCGCACGCCGGGGCGCAGGGTCAGGTTGCTCCACGGCTTCCACACGTCCTGGACGTAGACCCCGATCTCGCGGCCGGTCTGGCGGTAGTCCTCCTGGTTGACGATCACGTAGCGGGCGTAGTTCTCGTAGCTGCCCAGGTCGTTGAGCTCGTCGTCGTCGTACAGCCCGTTGTCGTTGGCGTCGGTGGGCACGTCGAAGATGATCTCGTTGGTCGGGTACTTGAAGTAGTAGTCCGTCCAGATGAACGCCAGCGCGGCGCCGGCGCTGATCTCGTGGGTCCCGAGGAACTCGGCGTAGGCCGTGAAGTCGGTCATCACCAGCGCGGACCAGCGCAGGTCGTTGTAGTACCGGCCGTACGAGTTGTGCTCGAAGCCACCGCTGATCGCCGGCCAGTGCGCGGACTTGAACAGGCTCTCGTCCAGGCACTCCTTGGTCTGCGGGTCCCAGTCGGTGCAGTCGCGCCACTCCACCGGCATGATCCGGATGAACGACTTCTGCAGGTAGGCCTGGGTCTTGAGGTGCGTGTAGGCCGAGGTGGTCCAGTCCCAGGTGGCCTGCACGTACCACCCCCCCTGGCGCCAGTCGTACTCGGCGTCGGGCAGGATGTAGATGCCCTGGCGGGCGTTCTTGATCAGGGTCGGGTCGGCCTGGAACGACACCGCGATCTTGTTCGCGAAGCTGATCTGCCAGGTGAGCTTGGCGAACAGGTAGTGGCTGCGCCACGCCCGCGGCAGCATCGGGTACTTGGCCAGGTCACGGCCCGTGTCCAGCGCCGGCAGGTTCAGCGAGTCCTGGTGGTTGTAGCTGTACGCGATCAGGAACCACAGGTGGTCCTTGACGATCGGGCCGCTGAAGGTCGCGTTGAGCTCCAGCCGCTCGACGTCCTGGATGTCCTCGGCGATGAACCGGTCGTGGGACTGCAGCGCGGCCGTGGTGTAGTACGCGCTGAAGTCGCCCTCGAACTTGTTCCCGCCGGACTTGGTGGTGATGTTGATCACCCCGCCGAGGGCCTGGCCGTACTTGGCGTCGAACGCGCCGGTGACGACCTGGATGTCCTGGATCGCGTCGAAGTTGAAGTTCATCGAGAACGTGTTGGTCACCGGGTCGGTGGTGTTCACGCCGTCGACGTAGTACTGGTTCGACGTGCTCGAGGCGCCCATCACGTTGGGGTTGGCGCCGCCGGTGACGCCCGGGAGGAACTGGATCACCTCCTGGAACGACCGGCCGGTGGGCAGTTCGCCGAGGAACTCCGACGAGATCGTCTCGCCGACGTCGGTCTGCTCGGTGTCCACCGCCGGGCGGCGGTCGATGATCTCGACCGTCTCCCCCATCTCGGGCAGATCCATCACCAGCTTGAGGTTGACCGTACGACCGGTCTCCACCACCAGCCCGCGCCGGATCAGGGTCTTGAACCCCTCCTTCTCGCAGGTCAGGGTGTAGGGCCCCGGCGGCAACCCCGGGAAGCGGAAGCGCCCCGCCACGTCGGTGGTGGCCTGGCGGACCCCCATCAGCGTGGGTGACTCGATTCGGACCACCGCGCCCTCGACGGGCACGTCGTCCGTGGTCACGGCCTCGCCCTTGATCGTCCCCGTGGTCACCTGCGCGCGCGCGCTCCACGTGGGGACCAGGAGGAGCGCCGCGATGATCCCCCCGATTGCCGCATGGCAGAACTTCGGCATCAGCACGTCCCTCGTACAAAAACCCTAGGGGTAAAGAACACATGGGCACACTCGTACCCACGATGTTCACGCCTTGTTACCAGCACGATCGGGGGGTGTCAAGTTGGCAAAAGGGTTTGTCAGGAGGTTGCAAACAGTGCATCGATATTCGTATTATATCAATGAAATCAAGTAGTTCCGGCTTGACAAGGTCGCCCCCCTGCTGCCTTACTAGGATGAGTTCCAGGCGGTGCGAGGACGCCTTTGTCCTCGTGCGCGCCCACCTGGGGAGACATTCGATGGCGAAGACGATGGAGTGCCCCCACTGCGGGGAGACGATCCTGGCGTCGGCGACGAAGTGCAAGCACTGCTTCGCGGACCTCAACGAGGACGATGCCGGGGGCAGCAACAAGCGGCTGATCTGGGGACTGCTGATCTTCCTGCTGGTGCTGGTGGTGATCGGCATCGGCAGCATGCGCTACGTCTACGGCAAGCCCACGCTCTCGAGCGTGACGATCGACGAGGGCACCAACTCGATCGTGATGATCTACTCGCGGTTCAACAAGGAGCCGACCACCGAACGGATCAACTTCTCCGACATCCAGAAGATCGAGTTCGTGACGGGCTCGACGGTGCTCGGCGGCAACTTCTGGGCGGTCTACGTGATCACCCAGGAGGGGGACAAGGTCGAGATCAACAAGTCCAGCGACGACAACCTCAAGGGCTACGCCGAGACGGTGGCGGCCAAGACCGGGGCGCCCTTCGTCCCGATCAACAAGGTCCGCTCGGGGCGGGGGTTCTTCGGCCCCGGGTCCTGACCTCCGCCGGGGGCCGCAGCGCACCCCCCTTCGCGCCCCCGTTCTCTGCTATCATCCGTTCCTTCTAGACCTCTCTCGGAGCGGAATTTTCCGATGTTCCTCGACTGGTTCCTCGGCTTCTTCTCGTCGGACCTGGCCATCGACCTGGGCACGGCCAACACGCTGGTCTACGTCAAGGGCAAGGGCATCGTCCTCAACGAACCCTCGGTGGTCGCCGTGCAGAAGGACGTGCGCGGCCAGAACCGCGTCCTCGCGGTGGGCCAGGAGGCCAAGGGGATGCTGGGCCGCACCCCCGGCAACATCAGCGCGATCCGCCCGATGAAGGAGGGGGTCATCGCCGACTTCGACGTCACCGAGGCGATGCTCAAGTACTTCATCCGCAAGGCCCACAACCGGCGGGCGCTGGTCCACCCGCGGATCATCATCTGCATCCCGTTCGGGATCACCGAGGTGGAGAAGCGCGCGGTCAAGGAGTCGGCCCAGGCCGCCGGGGCGCGGGACGTGTTCCTGATCCAGGAGCCGATGGCGGCGGCGATCGGCGCCGGGCTGCCGGTCACCGAGCCCCAGGGCAACCTGATCGTCGACATCGGCGGTGGCACCACCGAGGTGGGGGTGATCTCGCTGGGCGGGATCGTGTTCAGCAAGTCGATCCGCGTGGCGGGGGACCGGATGGACGAGGCGATCATCGCCTACATCCGGCGCAAGCACAACCTGCTGATCGGCGAGCGCACCGCCGAGCTGATCAAGATCAACCTGGGCTGCGCCTTCCCGCTGGAGGAGGTGCGCACGATGGAGGTCAAGGGGCGCGACCTGATCCACGGGATCCCCAAGACGATCACGATCACCAGCGAGGAGACGATGGAGTCGCTGTCCGAGCCGGTGGCGGCGATCGTCGAGGCGGTCAAGATCACCCTGGAGAAGACCCCGCCGGAGCTGGCGGCGGACATCATCGACAAGGGCATCATCCTCGCCGGCGGCGGGGCGATGCTGACCAACCTCGACGTGCTGCTGCGCGAGGAGACCGGGTTGCCGGTGATCGTCGCGCCCGACCCGCTGTACTGCGTGGCGCTGGGCAGCGGTCAGGTGCTGGACTCGCTGGACCTGCTGAAGCGCATCACATTCCAGTAGAAGGAACGCGGTCGAACGGAGTTCGCCGCGTTCCTTGCCGGGTTTGCAGCTGGCGAGCCGCTGGGCTCGCAGCTGAAACCCGGCGGCCTCACCGCAGGACGTGGGTCTCGACGATGATCCCTCGATCCCACAGCTCCAGCTGCCGGCCGTCCAGTGCGACGTGTTGCTTCCGCTCGTCGAAGCACCCCACCTGGGCGACCCAGGCGCCGGCGACGGGCTCGGCGAGCAGCTGGTGGCTGTGGCCGAGGACGACCAGGTCGGCGCCCTCGGCGGCGCGGCGGCGCACGTAGCGCAGCTTCTCGGGGCGCCAGCCGGGGTCGTGCTCGCCGCGCAGCTCGCGGCTGGCGCCGGCGGCCCAGTCGCCGAGGCGCTCCAGGCCGCGGGCACCGGCGACGCGGGCGGCGAGGTGGGCGGCGCGGCTGCGCAGCAGCGGGCGGGCCAGGGCGTAGCCGGCGTCGAGGCGCTGGACCTCGTCGCCGTGGGCGACGTGGACGCGGACGCCGCCGAGGTCGTCGTCGGAGGGGCCGGGGCGGACCTCGACCACCGGGTCGATCAGCGGCCGCACCGCGAAGTCGTGGTTGCCCTCGACGTAGACCACGTGGGTCCCGCGGCGGGCGCGGCGCTCCAGCGCCTCGAGCACGCCCCCGGCGTGGCCGTCGCGCAGGCCCGGAAGGAACGCCAGCACCTCGAACAGGTCCCCCATCAGGTACAGGCTGTCGGCCTCGACCGCGGCGACGAAGTCGATCAGCGCGCGGTGGGCCGGGCCGGCGGGCGGCGCCAGGTGGGCGTCGCCGAGGAACACGCTGCGCACGGGGTCAGACCCCCAGCCACAGGTACCAGCGGATCGCGATCCAGGCTGCGATCGACTTGATCGGCTCGAACCAGGTGTGGAGGTACACCATCACGAGCACCACCGCGAGGATCGTCGCGACGGCGCGAAGCCCGGTCGAGCCGCGCCGGAACCACGCCAGCGACGCGGCGGCCACGGCAGGCAGGATCGCCCCGTGGGCCAGCGCGGCGTAGGGCCAGGCGTCCCAGCGGTCGAGCTTGACGATCAGGCCGTACTGCAGCCCGGCGACGCAGGCCACCGAGACCGCGAGCAGGGCCCACGCCCAGCGCCGGGGGGTGGCGTCGCTCATTGCACGTCGTCCTCGAGCAGCTCGAGCAGGCCGAGCAGCCCGCTGAGGTTGTGCTGCACCCCGTCGATGCGGATCTCGGCCTCCACCGGGGAGTTGCGGAACCCGCCGAGGGCCTTCTCCGGGCGGCGGAGGCCGAACAGGATCGGCTCGGTGTACTGGTTGCGCAGCGCGTAGGTCGAGTTGGCCCGAAGCCGCTCGAGGTAGAACGTCTCGCCGGGGCGCAGCCGGCGCTCGAGCTTGGCCGCGGCGGCCATCCCCTCGCCGCGGGAGCCGGTGGAGATCACCTGGGGGAAGCCGGGCTGCAGCCGCCCGCCCCACAGGTCGGGGGGCACGCCGTTCTGGACCACCTGGTAGCGGGTCAGCTCCCCGCCGATCGCGAACGCGTAGTCGGCGTAGGCGTCGTCCGGCACCTGGCGGTGGAGCACCTCGAGGGCCTGGATCAGCCAGGCGTCGGGGGGAATCTGGACGCGGATCCCCAGGGCCTTCCAGCGCTCGTGGACCAGGAAGTCGGCGGCCCGCACGGCGGTCTCCTGCCAGCGCGGGTCGGGGTCGATCTCGTACAGCCGGACCAGCCCGAGCAGCGCCTCGCCGGGGTAGTAGATCGAGCGGTGGTCGCTCCACTCGTAGATCCCGCCGTCGGTGTAGAACGACGCCATGTCGCCGTCCGGCCCGGTCTCGTGGACGATGTGCTCGGCGAGGCAGTGGATCCACTCCCATTCGGCGTCCTCGGGGCGGGCCTTGGCCTGCTCGACCAGCGCCAGCAGCGTCAGCCCGGCCCCGCCGAGCTTGACCTTGTTGCCCCGCACCTCGAAGCAGCGAGAGTCGTCGCCGCTGGCGAAGCGCCGGCGCTCGCGGAGGTACTCCAGGGCGTCGGCGGCGGCCTCGTAGTGCCGTTCCTGGCCGGTGTGGTTGTACAGCTGGAAGATGCTGTAGGTCGTGCCCGCGTGGCGCAGCAGGTTGTAGCCCTTGGTGCGCTGGCCCTCGCGGGCGTCCCAGCCGTAGTCGTAGCGGTGGTTGCGGCGGAGGTGGCGCATCAGGTAGTCGCCGCCGAGGTCGCAGCGCTCGCGGAGCAGCTCCGGCGTCAGCTCGCCGGGGTCGATCGAGGCGCGCAGCATCCGCGCGTGGCCGTCGGCCGTGCGGACCCAGGCGTAGGTCCGCAGCGGCTCGCCGGGGTGCTCGCGGAGGAAGGCGGCGAGCTCGCGGCGCTTCTTGCCCTGCAGCACGAACTCCACCGGCAGGTGGACGTCGCCGTCGTCCTCGACCCAGCCGTCGTAGCCGATGTCGAGGCCCAGCCCGCGGGGGCCGGGACGGGCCGCGGGGGTCGGCTCGATCGCGAGATCGACCTGGAGGTAGCCCGTGCCGGCGGTCTTGAGCCGGTCGGCCCACGCTGAGACCGGCCCGTCGGCGCGGACGGTGACCGGCGCCCGCGCGCGGCGGGGGTGCAGCGTGACGTACCAGGTACCGTCGCCGGGCCGCTCGTCCCCGGCGGCCTCGCCGGCGAGGTAGGCGCGGGTGGCCTCGAGCAGCGTGCCGGCGGCGGCGTCGGCCTCGGGGGACGGCGGGTCGTTCTCCGGCTGCGGGCCGCGGACCCACGACAGCCACCCCCACGCCAGCAGCAGCAGCGCCGCGATGATCAGCGGGACGAGCCGGGCGGGCCTCACGACGCCTCCTGCCCGGGCAGCGCGGCGACGAGGCACAGCGCGCGACCGCCGTGGAACCGCTTCCCGGCGACGAACGACAGCCGCGCCGGGCCGGCGGTCCGCGGCAGGTAGCCGTCGCGGTACAGGTGGGCCGCGAGCTCGGCCGCGGCGTCGGGGGCGAGACCGAGGACCTCGTGGGCCAGCTGCAGCAGCATCGCGTCCCCGTGGCGCAGCGAGCTGCCGAAGCACTCGTCGGCGCGGTCCTCGTCCGGGGGCACGAGGGTCGCCAACAGCGCCACGACGCGGCGATCGTCGTCCACCTGGACCAGGTAGTCGTTGTGCTCGGAGACGTAGAGCCGGTCGCGGCCGGTCATCCTCCGCATCCGCGCCCCGCTGGCGGTGAACAGCCGCGAGGCCTCCAGCTCGGCGACACTGCGTCCCAGGAGCGGCGCGGGGGGCGGCGGCGGGGCGGCGGTGCCACCCGGCGTCGTCGTCGGATCGTCGGGCATGGAGCGCGCAGGATGCCAGGAAACGGCGCCGCTGGGTAGGGGCTGGTGGCGTTACGGGCAGTCGGGAGCCTGGATCACCAGCGCGTTGTCGGTCTCGTCGCACTCGACGTAGAGGCCCTCGGGGAAGTTGGGCAGCACGTCGATCCCGATGCGGATGTCCTTGCCCGCCACGTCGGCGGGATCGAGCTCGATCGTCAGCGGCGCGGTGATCGCCCCGCTGGGGATCGCCTCGGGGAAGTACGCGGTGGTGACGTGGGTCGGCGGGCCCTGCGGGTCCAGGGCCCAGATGCTGACCCCGACGCCGGAGTTGGTGTCCAGCAGGCCGCTGTTGCTCGCCTCGACCCACAGCGTCAGCGCCTCGGGGCAGGTCTCGGTGCACCACTGCGCGTCGTAGGGCGCGAGGTTGGCGGCCCACAGCACGCTCTCGTCGGACAGCGTGTTGCGGCGGAAGCTGTTGTACGCGGCCCACGGCGGCTCGGGGTGGGCCGGGATCCGGCCGTCGTCGTCGACGTTGGTGATCGAGTACGCGTGCTGATTCCAGATCCCGCGCGCGGGGAACCAGCTCTGCTCCACGGCGCCGAGGACCGTGATCCCACACCAGCCCTCCCACCACATGTCGTTGCTGGCCAGCACGATCTCGCCGGAGAAGTCGTGGTCGATGTCCACCACCAGCGGGGTCTCCCACAGCGTGCCCGAGGCGTGGCTCTCGGCGGTGAACAGGATCGTCCCGGTGGGGCCCTCGTAGACGTACAGGGCGTGCTCGTCGGCGTAGACCACCTCGGCGACGCCGTCGCCGTTGAAGTCGAACACCGAGGAGCCGGTCATGCTGCTGGAGTCGTCCTCGGTGGGGTTGGACCACATGTACGAGCCGTCGGTGTCGATCGCCGTGTAGTAGCCCAGCCCCGCCACGCCGATCTCGGGGTAGCCGTCGCCGTCGTAGTCCGCCACGGTGGGCGGGCCGCCACGGCCGCCGCCGGCGTCTACCGTCACCGGGCCCCAGATCAGCGCGCCGGTGGCGGCGTCGTAGAGGTACGCGTCGCCCCCCGCGACGACCACCAGCTCGGGGTCGCCGTCCAGGTCGAAGTCGGCCACCGCGGGGTAGCCCGCGGGGCGATCGGGGAATGCCCACAGCGCGGTGCCGTCGGGCTCGTAGACCGCGTTGTCGGCGACGATCTCCTGGACCCCGTCGCCGTCCACGTCGGCGGCGAAGTTGATCGGCCCCCAGGCGTTGCCCCCCCAGCCGTACTGGCCCTGGGCGAGGAACGACCCGTGGGGGTCGAGGATCAGGTTGCCGATGATGATCTCCGGCTCGCCGTCGCCGTACAGGTCGGCGATCGAGGGGTGGGCGTGGGTGAAGCCGTAGCCCGCCGCGGTGACCCAGTCGACGACGCCGTCGTGGCCGACCAGCATCACCTCGCCGTCGTCGGTGATCGCGACGATCTCGACGAGGCCGTCGAGGTCGAGGTCGCCGGCGGCCAGCCCCGCGCCGGGGTAGGTCGCGTAGACCGGGTCGCTGAGCGTCCACAGGTCGCTGCCGTCGGCGCCGCTGATCGCGCGCAGCCGGCCGTCGCTGTTGTACTCGCCGTCGATGTAGGAGCTGAACAGCACGTCGGGGGTGTCGGCGGCGTCGATCGCGCCGTCCCCGTCGTCGTCGGTGAGGTTGACCACGATCGGCGTCATCATCACCTGCCGCGAGGCGGGATCGACCTGCGAGCCGGTCCACTGCCACTCGATCAGCTCGACGGGATCGAACTCCTCGTAGGGCTGGACCCGGAAGCAGTCCGCCTCGACCTCGACCTCGCCGCCGCCCTCGTCGGGCGTGCAGGGGCTGCCGTCGTCGTCGTCCCCGGGACCCGCGTCGTCGTCGTCCCCGGGACCCGCGTCGTCGTCGCCACCGAGGTTGAAGCTGCCGTCGCAACCGGCGGCGGCGAGCAGCAACGCGAGCAACACCGACAGCGGGGTGGGGTCGAGTCGCATGGGTCACCTCCTCACCGGGCCGATCCTGGATCGATGGTATCGGAGACGGAGCCGAAATCCTTATAATCACATGGGTTTGTCTGCATGGAGTTCACCATGACCACGGTGCCGCGCCGGATCGTGCCCGCCCTCGCCCTGCTGCTGACCCTCTCCGCCCGCGCCGCCGACCCCGACGCCCCGGCGGCGATCGTGGTCGGCAGCGACGTGGTCGCCACCGACGTCGAGCCGATCGGCGCCAACCTGACGACCATCGCGGGGGGCACCAACTTCGCGATCAACAACCACGTGTGGCAGAGCGGCTTCGAGCCGATCGTGTGGCGCAAGCTGGTCCGCATCGATCGCGCCGGGGACGACTGGTTCGAGTGGGACTCGTTCGGCGGACCGGGCAACTGGAACCTGAGCTGGACCGGGCTGGGCAACGGCGCGACCGTGCGGTTCTACCGGCTGGTGGACGCCGGGGGCGCGCCGCTGGCCTACGCCGGCGGGTGGAACGACCACGCCGGGGCCGACCACGTGGAGTTCCTCGGCGAGGCCACCGTGCCGATGCCCGGGGTCGCGTTCCCCGACGGCGGCTGGATCGCCGACGACAGCACCGACCGCGTGTACATCGACGACGACGGCCTGGGGCTGATCGACGGGGACTACGCGTTCATCTTGCAGGAGACGCTGTTCGTGCCCCGGGAGACCAGCGCCCCCGACCTGCAGGAGCACTGGGGCGGCGACCGCGGCGGGCTGACCTCGCTGCAGGGCGAGTACACCGCCGTGCGGGTCCCCCACCCCGGCCAGCCCCTGCCGGCGGCGTTCGACGAGCCCGGCGAGAGCTGCCTCGAGATCACCGCGCCCAACGCCGAGACGGTGCGGCTCGGCGAGTACGTCTACCACGCGTACGACGACGGCGAGGGCCAGTGGTACAGCCAGCTGCACCCCGGGGCCGAGTACCGCGTCGAGGTGTGGGCCCGGCAGGAGGGGCTGGGCGACGGGGGCCAGCTGCGGGTCGTGTTCAACCAGAGCTACGACGCGGTGAGCCAGACCACCCCGTGGCAGGTGACCGACAGCTGGCAGCACTTCTCGTACGACTTCACCGCCCCCGCCTACCCGGTCGACGACGCGTGGCACACCTACCACGCCCTGGAGTTCACCGGGCCGGGGACGCTGTGGATCGACGACCTCGTGCTGTACCGCCACGACGCGCAGCACGGGAACGCGCCGCACGGACCCCACGCGATCAGCTTCGACGAGATGATGGACAGCATGCCGCAGAGCGGGCGCAAGCCGGCGATCCGGTTCTACCCGCTGCACTACTCCCAGGTCCGGATGGAGTCGATGTTCGGCAACCACTCCGACAGCGGCTACACCGTGGACTGGTACACCGCGATCGACGCCGGCCCGGCGGCCACCGTGGCCCAGGCGATGAGCTGGGCGCTGGCCACCGGGTCGGGCCCCGACGACCGCGCCGTGCCGTACCTGACGCTCGCCTCGGAGCACACCGAGGACGAGTGGCTGGCGCTGGTGGAGTTCCTCGGCGTGCCCTACGACCCGGCCGTCGACACCCCGCAGAGCAAGCCCCACGCCTACGCCCGCTACGTGTACCGCGGCGAGGACGGCACGCCGTGGACCGACGAGTTCCGCGAGATCCTCGTGGAGTACGGCAACGAGACCTGGCACAACGGCGCGGGCGGGTATGGCTGGTACGGGTTCGGCCCCCCCGAGTACGTGCACCACGGCGGCCTGGAGTACGGGCTGTTCGCCCGCTACATGTTCGACGACCACGTGATGGCGACCCCCGAGTGGGGCAGCCTCGCCCTCGGCGACAAGATCAAGCTCGTGCTCGGCGGCAACTACGAGGCCTCCGCCTCGTCGGAGACCGCCTACGCCGAGGAGGCGGTCCAGCAGGGGGCGACCGTCGCGTACCTGGGCCACGCCAACTACGTGGGCCCCAAGTGGGAGACCGGCGACACCGGGTCGGAGACGTTCAACGACCACGGCGTGCAGGAGACCCTGGTGGGGATGCTGACCGGCATGCAGGGGCTGATCGAGGACGCGGTGGCGGTCCAGGACCAGCTCAACGCCGGCGCGGGCACCGACTATCGCGTGATCGCGTACGAGGGAGGGCCCAGCGGCTACTGGCAGAACCAGGACGACCCCGAGGTGGACGAGCTGTACGGCAAGTCGCTGGCGATGGGGGTCGCGGCGCTGGACGCGTGGCTGTACTCCAGCGAGGCGGGGTACGGCCACCAGTGCTACCTGGGGTTCGCCTCGGGGCACTGGTGGAGCTCGCACACGCTGCCCGAGGACGGCGGCTTCCGGCCCCACCCCGGGTGGCTGGCGCTGAAGCTGCGCAACCGGTACGCCCGGGGCGACGAGATGCTGGAGACCACGCTGACCAGCGTGCCGACCTACGAGCGCGCGGGCAGCGACGTCCCGCTGGTGGGGGCCTACACGCTGACCGACGGCGACAGCGTCAGCGTGTTCGTGCTGTCGCGCAAGCTCGACGGGGTCCACGACGACGTGGACTTCGGCGACGGGGCGACCCCCACCACCCTCGAGCTGCCGTTCGAGGACCCCGTCGCGATCACGCTGTACAGGCTCGCCGATCCCGACGGCAGCCCCGCCGATCCCCGCGAGAACAACCGCGAGACGATGAACGTCGAGATCGTCACCGAGAGCCTCGACGCTGCCGCGTTCACCAACCCGTTCGTGATCGACGAGACCACCGGCGGCGTGGCCGGCGGGATGCCCCCGGGCACGGTCTACCTCTACGTGTTCGAGCTCACCGGCACCGGCGACGACGACAGCGGCGACGACGACGGCGCGGACGACGACGGCGCGGACGACGACGACGACGGGGGCGGCGGGGACTGCGAGTGCCGGGCGGACGCCGACGGACGCCGGGGCCTGGCGCCGGCCTGGGGGCTGGTGGTGCTGGCCGGGTGTCTGATCTGGAGACGACGGGGTTGAGGGTCTGAACGGGGGCGGACGGACGGGCCCGGATTTGGGATTTGGGGGATTTGGGGTCAAAGGGGTATGCTTTTGACTCCAGTGACCCCAAGATGTAGTGCCGAGTCGTGGAGGACTACCCCCGAAC
>CAZOYV010000188.1:0-17634 GCA_964584075.1 uncultured Rickettsiales bacterium
GGTGTCGTCGTCGCCGGCGGTGTCGTCGTCGCCCGCGGTGTCGTCGTCGCCGGCGGTGTCGTCGTCGCCGCTGGTGTCGTCGTCGCCGCTGGTGTCGTCGTCGCCGCTGGTGTCGTCGTCGCCGGTGTCGTCGTCCCCGGGGTTGCAGTCCGTGCCCCACTGGCCGTCCTGGCCGCTGGTGGACTCGGACGGGGTGGCCTCGCAGGGGCCGACCTGATCGCCGGTCGAGGCGGTCACCGACCCGGCCGTCCCGGGTGCGCCGGGGGGATCGCCGTCGCCGCCGTCCCCGCCGTCGCCCGAGATGCCGATCCCGAAGCCGCCCCAGGCCATGTACTCCTGGGCCGCGAGGCACGAGTCGAACAGCGTGGCGGGGCTGTGGTCGCCGGCGTCTCCGCCGCTGGCCGTCACGTCCCCGCCGTTGCCGCCGTCCTCCCCGGCACCGGCGATCGCGCAGTCCCCGTCGCCGTGCCCGCCGGAGCCCGACTCCGCGCGGGCGTTGCCGCCGGACCCGGCGTAGTCGAACAGGCCCTCGCTGGGTGCCAGCGCCGCGGCGCCGCCGTCGCCCCCGTAGGCGCGCGCGGGACCCCCGCGCTTCCCCGCGGCGCCGTTCCCGGCGATCGCCTCGGCGCCCCCGCCGTTGCCGCTGCGACCGGTGACCCAGAACTGCTGCGCGGCGTCGAGATCGAGCAGCAGGTAGCCCGACGCGAGCCCGCCCTGGCCACCGTAGGCCCGCGCGCGCCCACCGACGCGGCTCCCTTCGGGGTCCGCGTCCGCGGCGTGGGCCACGGCGACCCCGCCGTCCCCGGCCACCGGCGCCCGCCAGTAGCCGTCTGCGTCGTTCCCGCCGAAGCCGTAGCCGCCGTCCCCGGCGTGCGCCTCCGTGTAGATCCCGTATCCCGAGGACGGCGTGTCCGGCTTCTGGATCTCCACCGACGCGCCGTGGCCGCCGTGGATCCCGTAGCCGCCGTTGGCCCCGCGGACGACCACCTGGGTCAGATCGTCGAACCCCGGCGTCCCGCCCTCGTGCCGCGGCGCCAGCCACCGCAGCCAGCGCCGGGAGGACCGGTCCCCGCGTCCCATCGAGACCACGATCGAGCCGGCGTCGCCGCCCATCCCCCCGATCGTGCTGCGCTCCTGCGCCTCGAGCTCCGCCTCGAAGCCCTCGACGCCGTCGGGCCAGAACACCGGCCCCCCGAACACGACCTTGCCGCCGTTGCCGCCCCGCGCGGCCGACTGGTGGTCCACCGTCCCGCCCGTGGCGAACACCGCCAGCTGCGCGAAGGTCAGCGCCTGGTCGCCGCCGTGGCCGCCGTTGCCCACCTGGAGCAGTCCCTCGTGGTCGTCGAGGAACACCTGGGTGTACTGCAGCACCAGGTCGCCACCCTTGCCCCCCGGCGCGCCGGGAACCCCGTCGCCGCCGTGCCCCGCCCCGACGCGATCGGCCTCGGTGAGATCCACGTCCAGCGACGACTGCAGCGCCAGCGTGCCGCCGTCCCCGCCCGGGTCGGCGGGCGACGCCCCGTGGCCGGCCTCGACGATCCCCGTCACGACGATCTTGGAGGCCGACTGGATCGTGATGTCGGTGCCGTGGCCGTCGGCGTGGGTCACCCCGGCGAACGTCCCGTCGATCCGCACCGGCCACTCGCCGGTGACCACGATCACGACGTCGTCGACCGCGGTGGCCGTCACCCCTTCCTCGACCACGAAGCAGTCCAGGGTGTACGACCCGGCCAGCTCCCCCCCGTCGGGAAGGCAGTCGGTGGGGGGTGGTTCCTCCTCGGGACAGGCGAGCATCAGCGCCACCAGCCCGGCGGACAGCGCGGGTGCGGTGCGAGCGGCGGCGCGGAACGTCTTCATCGATGGAGCGGGCATGTCCCCTCCCTCTGCATCGAGTATAGACCGGCGCGCGGGTCAGTTCGACGTTCCGCCCGCGATGGGTCCCCGGCGGGGCTGGTACCCTGGTGGCCATGGCCCGCTCCACCCGGCTCGCCCACCCCCACCTGCCGTGGATCGCGGCGGGCCTCGCCGCGGTGCTCGCGCTGCCGGCGCTGGGGGCCGGGTTCGTCGGCGACGACTACCTGCACCGCGCGATCCTGCTCGGGACGGTCGACCTCGGCTGGGAGGCCCGGCCGCTGTGGAACCTGTTCTCGTTCGTGCCCGCCGGGGAGGGCAAGCTGGGCATGATGGAGCTGGGGATCGTGCCCTGGTACGCCCACCCGGATCTGCACCTCGAGTTCTTCCGCCCGCTCACCGCGCTGACCCACGTGCTGGACTACTCGCTGTGGCCCCACCGGCCGGCCCTGCAACACGCCCACAGCCTGGGGTGGTTCTTCGCCACCGTGGTCCTCGTGGGGCTGCTCTACCGTCGGGTCCACGGCGCCACCGCGGTGGCCGGACTGGCGGCGCTGCTGTTCGCGCTGGAGGACGCCCACCACATGCCGGCGGGGTGGCTGGCCAACCGCAACGCGCTGATCGCGGTGGTGTTCGGCGTGGGCTGCGTGCTGGCCCACATCCGCTGGCGCGTCCGCGGGCAGCCGGGCTTCGGTGTGCTGGCGGTGGGGCTGCTGGCGGTGGGACAGGCCGCGGGCGAGGCGGCCGTCGGAGCGCTGGCCTACCTGGTGGCGTGGCAGGTCACCCTGGACCGCGGGACCTGGGTCCGGCGCCTGGCGGTGCTGGCGCCGTACCTCGTCGCGGTCTTCGGCTGGCGCGCGATCTACACGCAGCTGGGCTACGAGACCGTCGGCTCGGGGCTGTACCTCGATCCGCTCGGCCAGCCCGTCGCCTTCGGGCTGGCGCTGCTGGAGCGCTGGCCGCTGCTGATCGGCGCCCAGTGGCTCCAGCTGCAGACCAACGGCTGGGCGCTGCTGGGCCGGCCCACCCAGCTGGCCGTCGCCGCGGCCTGTGCCGGGGCCTGCCTCGGGCTGCTGGCGTTGTCGTGGCGGGTGCTCAGGGCCCACGCCGAGGCCCGGTTCTGGGCCGTCGGGATGGGGCTCGCGCTGGTCCCGCTGTGCGCGGCGTTCCCGATGGACCGGCTGCTGATCTTCGCCGGGGTCGGCGCCTTCGGGCTGATGGCGATGGTGATCGACGACGCCGGCCTGCTCGACCGGGCGCGCGAGGGGGCGGGGCGCCTGCGGCGCTGGGCCGGCGGCGGCCTGCTGCTGCTGCACGGTCCGCTGGCGGTGCTGCTGTTCCTGCTGTCGATCTCGACGCTGGGGGTGTTCAACCAGCTGTTCACGGTCGGCGCCGACCAGGCCCCCGCCGACGACGCCCTCGCCGGCCAGGTGCTGTTCTTCGTCCACGGCCAGGAGTTCCCCACCTGCTACACCCGCATCATCCGCGAGACCCGCGGCGAGCAGCCGTTCCCCGAGCGCATCGCGCTGCTGTCGACGATGGCCAGCGACAACGTCGTCACCCGGGTCGACGAGCGGACCCTCGAGATCGAGATCACCCGGGGCCTGTTCGAGTACGAGATCGACCGCCTGATGCGGGCCCGCACCCCGCCGTTCGCCGTCGGGGAGCGGGTCGCGATGGCCGACTTCGACGCCGAGGTCGTCGAGGTCACGGCCGACGGCCGCCCCCGCCGCGTGCGGTTCCGCTTCCACCAGCCGCTGGAGTCGGACGGTTACCGCTGGGTCGCCTGGCGCGACCTGCGGCTCCAGGAGTGGCCGCTGCCCGCGGTGGGCGAGACCGTCGAGGTCCCGGCGGTGGACCTGGTGCGGGTGGTGTTCGCCGGGGAGCCGTGACGCCCCCGGGGTGGTCCGCCCCGCCGCGCTCGATCAGCAGGAGACCAGCAGGTCGGCCAGCGCCGGGTCGGCGGCGAGCTCGGCCTGGAGCGCTCCGCAGCGCTCCTCGTCGACGAACTCCGGGTCCTCGAACGAGTAGCGGAAGCGGGCCGGCAGGTCGTAGCGCCGCTCCACCAGCGCGACGGCGTCCTCGGCCATCACCCGCTCCTCGTCGGTGGGCACGACGAACACCGGGACCGGGGAGTCGTCGGTCGTGATCCGCGTCTCGCCGTGGTGGGTCCGGGACCGGCGGTTGCGCTCCGGGTCCAGCTCGATGCCCAGCACCTCCAGCCCCGCCAGCGCCCGCTCGCGGAGGGTCGGGCTCATCTCGCCCGCGCCGCCGGTGAACGCCACGGCGTCCAGCCGCCCGAGCACCGCGGCGTAGGCCCCCAGGTACTTGCGCAGCCGGTAGCCCTCCACGTCCAGCGCCAGCACGGCGCGCTCGTCGCCACCGGCGGCGCGGCGCTCCACCTCGCGGCGGTCGGCGACCCCGGCGAGGCCGAGCACGCCGCTCTTGCGCTGCAGCGCCACCTCGATCTCGTGGGGCGGGCGGTCCATCGCCTCCATGACGTGGAACGGCACCGCGGGATCGAGATCCCCGCAGCGGGTGCCCATCACCAGCCCCTCCAGCGGCGTCATCCCCATCGAGGTGTCCACCGACGCCCCACCGGCGACGGCGTTGGCGCTGGCGCCGTGGCCGACGTGGAACAGCACCAGGTTGGTCTCCGCCGCCGGGCGGCCGAGCAGCGCGGCGCAGCGGCGCGCGACGTACAGGAACGACGTGCCGTGGAACCCGTAGCGCCGCACGCCGAGGTCGTCGTGCCAGCTCTGCGGCACGGCGTAGCGGTACGCCTGCGGGGGCATCGTCTGGTGCCACGCGGTGTCGAAGATCGCGCAGTGCACCGCGTCGGGGAGCAGCAGCTGCGCGGCGGTGATGCCGTCCAGGTTGACCGGGTTGTGCAGCGGGGCCAGGTGGGACAGCGCGCGCAGCACCTGGAGCGCCTCGAAGCCGACGATCACCGAGCGGCGGAAGTGCTCGCCGCCGTGGACCACGCGGTGGCCCACCGCGGCGATCTCGTGCTCGGCGGAGGGGCCGGACAGCTCGGGGTCGCGCAGCGACTCCAGGGCCAGCAGCACCGCCGCCTCGTGGTCGGCGACGTCGACCGCCCCGCGCACCGGAGCCTCCCCGGGGACGCGGTGGGTCAGGGACGTGCCGGCGTCGCCGATGCGCTCGATCAGGCCGCGGGCGAGGACCCTCCGGGTGGTCCAGTCGAAGCGCTGGTACTTGACCGAGGAGGAGCCGCAGTTGAGCGTCAGGACGTGCATCGGAGGGCCCCTCTACACCATCTGGTCGACGACCTCCAGCGCTTTGTCCAGGATCGCGACGCCCTCTTCGATCTCGGCCCGGCCGACGATCAGCGGCGGGGCCAGCGCCACCACGTTGCCCGGGTTGGCGCACATCGCCATCATCCCCAGCTCGCTCAGCCGGCAGGCCAGCTCCAGCTTGGGGTTGCTGGCGCGGACCTTCTTGGCCCGCAGCGGCATGATCGGCTCGCGGGTCTGGCGGTCCTTGACCAGCTCCAGCCCGACGAACAGCCCCAGGCCGCGCACGTCGCCCACGCAGGGGTGGCGCTCGGCGATCTCGCGGGTCCGGTCGAGCAGGTACGCGCCCATCCGCTGCGAGTTCCCGATCAGGTCGTCGTCGGCGTAGATCTGCAGCACCCGCAGCGCGGTGGCGCAGGCCAGCGCGTGGCCGGCGTAGGTCGCGCCGTGGTTGAAGAAGTGGTCGCGGAAGAAGTCGCCGTGGGGCTTGCGCGCGATGGCGGCGCCCAGCGGCACGTAGGCCGCGGTCAGCCCCTTGGCCACGGTCAGCACGTCGGGGACCACGTCCCAGTGGTCGACGGCGAACCACCGCCCGGTGCGGCCGAACCCGCTCATCACCTCGTCGGCGATCAGCAGCACCCCCCACCGGTCGCAGATCTCGCGCAGCCGCGGCAGGTACTCCGGCGGCGGGACGATGATCCCGTTGGCCCCGGTGACCGGCTCGACGATCATCGCCGCCACCGTCTCGTCGCCGCCCTCGAGCTCGATCACCTCGTCGACGAACGACGCGCAGCGCAGCTCGCACGAGGGGTACTCGAGCCCGAACATGCAGCGGTAGCAGTACGGCTGCGGGACCGGCACGACCCCGGTGCCGCCCAGCACCTGGGCCCAGTTGCGCACGTCGCCGCACGACAGGCTCAGCGGCGCCGCGGTGCCGCCGTGGTAGCTGCGGTAGCGGCCGACGATCTTGGGCTTGCCGGTCACCTGGTGGGCGATCTTGATCGCGGCCTCGTTGGCCTCGGTGCCGCCCAGCGTCAGGAAGCTGCGCGACAGGTCGCCGGGGGTGACCTCGGCCAGCGCCCGGGCCAGCAGCGCCCGCGGCCGGGTCGAGGTGCTCGGCGCGAACGAGCACAGCTGCCGCGCCTGGTCCTCGAGCGCCGCGACCACCCGCGGGTCCTGGTGCCCCAGGTTGTGGGACACGAAGCAGGAGCTGAAGTCCAGCCGCTCGCGGCCGTCCTCGGTGGTGAAGCGCACGCCGCGCGCCGACACCACCCGCATCGGCGCGACCGGCGGCTGGTAGCTCCAGGAGTGGAAGACGTGCTCGACCTCGTAGCGGTCGAGGTCCTCCTTGCCGTCGGGGATGGAGCGGAAGTCGACCATCGCCCTACTCGACGTTGAGGTGCCTGTACTTGGGCAGGTGGTTGAACGCCGGCTTCAGCGCGTCGCGGCGGAACGGCTCGGCGAGGACCCGCTCGCCGCCCTCGATCACCGCGTCGATCACCGCCGGCTTGCCGCTGGCCAGCGCCGACTCCACCGCGCCGGCGACCTCGTCGTGGTGCTGCACGCGGTAGCCCTCGGCCCCCATGTCGCGGGCCAGCTTGGCGTAGTCGGGGTTGGTGGGCAGGTTGGTGCCGACGAAGCGGTTGGCGTAGTAGTCGATCTGGTTCTTCTTCTCGGCGCCCCACTCGTGGTTGTTGGCCACCACCGCGATCACCGGGATCTGCTCGCGCACCGCGGTCATCACCTCGCTCAGCCCGCTGATGCCCCACGCGCCGTCGCCCTGGAAGGCGAACACCGGGCGGTCGGGCCGGCCGATCTTGGCCCCCATCGCGGCGCCCATCGCGAACCCGCAGTTGCCCCAGCTCAGCGCCGAGATGTGCTGGCGCACGTCGTCGAAGCGCAGGTACGAGTTGATCATCGAGCTGTTGTTGCCGATGTCGGTGGCGACGATCGAGCCCCTGGGCATCGCGCGGGTCAGCTCCATCAGGAACCGCCGCGGGTGCATCGGGTGGCCGTCGGACGCCGACCACTCGGTCAGCTCGGCGGTCCAGCTCTGGCGCTCGGTCTCGGCGTCCTCGAGCCGGTCGCGGACCTCCTGGCGGGTGGCCGCCAGGTCCCTCAGCCGCCGCAGCAGCTCGGCCGCGAACTCGCCGACGTCGGCCAGGCTGGCGACGTCGACGCGCTTGCTCAGCCCCAGCACGTCGGGGTCGACGTCGACCTGGATCAGCCTGGCGTCCTGCGGCCAGTACTCCATGTCGTACTGCGGCAGCGTGCCGAACGGGCCCAGCCGGCTGCCCAGCGCCAGCACCACGTCGGCCTTGGCGATCGTCCGCATCGCGGCCTTGGACCCGCAGTAGCCGATCGGTCCCATCGCCAGCGGGTGGTCGGCGGGGAACGTGTCGTTGTGCAGGTAGGAGTTGACCACCGGGGCGGTGAGCCACTCGGCCAGCGCCACCGTCTCGGCCAGCGCGCCCGCCTGGGAGACCCCGCCGCCGGCGAGGATCACCGGGTACTTGGCGTCGACCAGCAACCGCGCGGCCTGGTCCAGCTCGGCCAGCGAGCCGCAGCCGTGCGAGACCGTCAGCGTCGGGTAGATCTCGTCGGTGCACTCGCCGTAGAAGAAGTCGCGGGGGATGTTCAGCTGGGTCGGGCCGCGGTGGGTCTTGGCCATGTAGAACGCCCGCCGCGCCAGCTCGGCCATCCGCTGCGGGTGGTTGACCCGCACCTGGTAGACCGTCTGGGCCTCGAACATCGGCATCTGGTCCAGCTCCTGGAACCCCCCGGTGCCGATCCCCATCGAGCCCGTCTCCGGCGTGATCGCGACCACCGGCGAGTGGGCCCAGTAGGCCGCGGTCAGCGCCGAGACGAAGTTGGCCGCGCCGGGGCCGTTCTGGGCGATGCAGGCCTGGGGGCGGCCGGTGACGCGGGCCAGGCCGTCGGCGGCGTGGCAGGCGGCCTGCTCGTGGGCCACCGAGACGAACCGGATCCCCGCGTCGGGGAACAGGTCGAGGGCATCCATGAACGCGGAGCCGACGATGCCGAAGACGGTCTCCACCCCCTCGGCGACCATCGTCTCGACGAGCGCCTCGCTGGGGGTCATCTTCACCTTGGACATGACCGAGGTCCTCCATCCGGCGCCGGGGTTCGGGCCGGTCGTTAGCGTTCCAGCTCGGACCGCAGGGCCCGGCTCATCAGCCGCTCGTACAGGCCGGGGAGGTGGGCATTGAGCATCCGCGTCAGGTGCCCCACGCGCCCCAGCACCAGCTCGCGCTTGCCCCGCGCCGCGGCGCGCACGATGGCGTCGGCGGCGGCCTCGGGGGACAGCTGGCGGCCCACCCGCGACTGGGGGTGCTCGGTGAGCGTGCCGTCCCCGTCGAGGGCCTTGGTTCCCAGCCCGGTGTCGATGAACACCGGGTAGACCATCAGCACCCCGACGCCGTCGGGGCGCAGCTCGGCGCGCAGGGTGTCGAACAGCCCGCGCAGCGCGTACTTGCTGGCCGCGTAGCCGGTGCGGCCCAGCGTCGGGGCCAGCCCCGCCACCGAGCTGATCACCACGATCTGGCCGCGGCGGCGGCGCAGGCCCGGGAGCGCCGCCTTGGTGCAGTGCAGCGCCCCGAAGAAGTTGACGTCCATCACCTTGCGGTAGGTCGCCGGGTCGGTGTCGGCGAACGACGCGCGCAGGGCGAGGCCGGCGTTGTTGACCAGCAGCTCCACGTCGCCGAGCTGCTCCTCGAGGTGGGCCATCGCCGCGGCCACCGCGGCGGCGTCGGTGATGTCGCACGACACCCCGACGGCGGTGGCGCCCCCGCGGCGCAGGTCGTCGGCCAGCGCCGCGACCCCCTCGCCGTCGATGTCCAGCAGCCCGACCCGCGCGCCGTCGCGGGCCAGCCGCCCGGCCAGCGCGCGGCCCAGCCCGCCGGCGGCGCCGGTGACCAGCGCGACGCGGTGCTCGAAGCTACGGCGTGGCCACATCGCGGCGTCCCTCCAGGAACAGCTCGAACACCTCGCGGGTGCTCTTGCGCGGCACGTAGCCGAACTCCTCCTTGAGCCGGCGGTTGGACAGCACCGGCCGGTAGCGCAGGAAGTCCACCTGCTCCGGCCCGTACTGGGTCCGCCCCAGCCGCTTGAGCGCCCACAGCGCGCCGCGCACCGCCGTGACCGGCAGCGGCACGTAGGGCTTGCCCATCAGGCGGGCGATCTCGCGCATCGTCAGGACGCCGTCGCCGGCGAGGTTGTAGATCCCCTCGCTGCGCTGGAGCACGCCCTGGACGATGATCGCCACCACGTCCTGGTCCCAGATGATCACGAACGGGGTGTCGGCGCCGCGCAGCCCGATCACTCGCCTGGCGTCCCACAGGTCCGTGATCTGGTTGCGCGTCGAGGTGCCGAGCACCACGCCGGGGCGGAAGATCAGCTGCCGCAGCGCGGGGTGCAGGCGGCGGTAGCGGGCCAGGATCTGCTCCACCTGGCGCTTGTGGTCCGAGTAGGCGAACTCGGTGTTGCCGCGCAGCAGGTCGTCCTCGTCGAGCCAGTCGGGGTTGTCGGCGTGGTAGCCGTACGCCGCGCCGCTGCTGGTCACCACCAGCTGGGTCGCGCCGACCTGCAGGCAGGCCTCGAGCACGTTGCGCGTGCCGAGCACGTCGACCTCGAACTCCAGGCGGCGGTCGGGCTTCTTGCCCGGCGTGACGATCGCCGCCAGGTGCACCACCGTGTCGACGCCGTGGCGCTGGAACAGGTCGGCCATCCCGGGGGAGCGCACGTCGGCGGTCTCGTAGATCACGCCCTCGAGCCGGTCCGCGGCGGGGATCTCCCGCACGTCGGCGGCCACCACCCGCAGCGGTGCCTCGCCCTCGGCCGGCACCGCGGCCGCCAGCCCCGCGACCACCTGCGCGCCGATGTAGCCCCCGGCGCCGGTGACCAGCACCGTGCGCGGCTCCGGCGCCTTCTTGGTCCGCTTGCCAGGCTTGCTGTCGCTGCGCGCCCTCGCCATCACGACTCCGCTCCGGCCTCGGCCGCCGGCAGCTGGATCCGCGACCACACGCCGGCCACGGTCAGCCCCGAGATGATGTGCCACACGCCCCACCAGGCGACGATGATCGCCATCCCGCCGAGGCCCTCGAAGAAGTTGAACACCAGCACCAGCCCCAGCGCCGAGTTCTGGATCCCGACCTCGATCGCCACGGCGCGCACGTCCTTGCGCGGCAGCCGCGCCAGCCGGCCGGCGCCGTAGCCCAGCGTGATCGCCGTGGCGTTGTGCAGCGCGACCGCAAACGCGACCATGCCGATCACCTGCACGAAGATCGACCAGTTGGCCCCCAGCGCGGCGCCGACCACGCCGATGAAGATCACCACGGTCAGCACCTTGAACGGCTTGCGCACCTTCTCCACCAGCTTGGGCTTCCAGCGCGCCACGAGCAGCCCCAGCGTCAGCGGCACGCCGAGGATGACGAAGACGGTGAAGAACACGTCCAGCGGGGACAGGTGGACCCGCTGCAGGATCTCGTGGGTCGCCGGGTTGAGGCTGCCCCACAGCGCCAGGTTGAGCGGGGTCATCACGATCGCGGCCAGTGTCGACACCGCGGTCATCGAGACCGACACCGCGGCGTTGCCGTTGGCCAGGTAGGTCATCAGGTTGGACAGGTTGCCGCCGGGGCACGAGGCCACCAGGATCATCCCCAGCGCCATCGACGGCGCCAGGTCCAGCACCATCGTCAGCCCGAAGGTCGCCGCCGGCAGCAGGACGAACTGCGCGGCGAGCCCGATCAGCGGGGCCTTCGGCGCGCGCGCCAGGCGCTTGAAGTCGTCGAAGCGGATCTCCAGCGCCACGCCGAACATCATCAGCCCGATCACGGCGTTGATCACCTTGAGCCCGGTGGGGCTGAAGTTCAGCGCGATGGCGTCGATCTGGCTCGGATCCATGGTGTCTCCCCCTTGGCCTCGAACCGCTGCAGCTTACTTGCCCGCGGGCTCCTGGTGCATCGCCTTGAAGTGCATCAGCGCGGGGGCCCACAGGTGCTTGGCGCGGTCCACGTCCAGGTGGATCACCGAGCACCCGCCGTGATCGATGCAGCGCTGGATCGCCGGCGCGAGCTCGTCGGGGTGGCTGACCCGCTCGCCGTGGGCGCCCATCGCCTCGCCCAGCGCGTCGTAGGCGGTGTCGTCCATCTCGGAGTTGATCGTCTTGTCCGGGTCGAGCTTCTTGCGGACCATCATCTCCACCGGGTGGAACGCGATGCTCTGGGTCATCTTGACCATCCCCCACTGGGTGTCCGCCGCCACCAGGTAGATCACCTTCAGCCCGTGCCGTACGGCGGCCTCGACCTCCATCGCGTGCATCCCGAAGGCGCCGTCGCCGGTGATGCAGTAGACCCACCCGTCGGGCCGCGCCACGGCCGCACCGAGGGCGTGCCCCATCCCGGCGCCGAGGTGCCCCATGTGCGGGGTCGTGACCACCGTGTTGGGCACCCGCACGCGGTGGTAGAACTGGCCCCAGACCGCGGTGTTGCCGCCGTCGAAGACCACCACCGAGTCGTCGTCGAAGACCTGCCGCGCCGTCGCCGCGACGTGGGCCGTGAGCAGCGGGTTGGCCTTGTCCTCGAGCTTGAGATCGAGCGCCGCGCGGTCCTTGTCCCGCAGCCGGGCCAGCCTGGTCACCGCCTTGCGGCGGGCGTCGAGGTCGACTCGCCCGCGCACCTCGTGGACGGCGTCGATCAGCTGCTGCAGGAAGACCTCGAGATCCGACAGCACGACGAGGTCGGCCTTGCGCGTGCGCCCCAGGACCGCCTCGTCGTGGTCGACCCAGATCAGCTGCTGCTGGTCGGGCGCGGCCCAGTACGGCCGCTTGCCCCACCAGTCGGTCTCGCCCATCCGCGAGCCGAGGTTGAGGACCAGGTCGGCGCTGTTGCGGACCTTGTTGACCGCCTCGATGTGGACCATCGGGAACGCCAGCCGGTGGTGCTCGGGCAGCGACCCGCGGCCGCTCCACGAGGTGGTCACCGGGGCCTCGAGCAGCTCGGCGAGCTCCCGCAGCTCGGCGAACGCGCCGGCGTGGACCACGCCGCCGCCGGCCTGGATCACCGGCAGCCGGGCGTCCGCGAGCAGCTCCGCCGCCTGGCGCACCTGGGCCGGGTCGGGGAACAGCGGGGCCATCCGCCGGTACTGGTGCGGCTCCCACGGCTCCTCGTACTCCGCCTGGCCGTTCATGATGTCCTCGGGCACGTCGAGGTGCACCACCCCCGGGCGGCCGTCGTGGCAGGCGCGCAGGGCCTTGCGGAACATCTCGCCGAGGCGGTCGGGGGCCGAGACCGCGCCGGACCACTTGGCCAGCTCGCCGATCGTGCCGACCTGATCCCAGCGCTGGTACGACGCGCCGCGGTCGGGGTACTGGATCCCGTACCGCCGGCAGCTGGTGATCAGCAGCACGCGGTTGCCCTCCTCGTGCTCGACGACGGCGCCGGAGAGCACGTTGGCCACCCCGGGGCCGTTGCTCGCCATGCACACGCCGAGCCGCCCGGTGAGCCGCGCGTAGGCCCCGGCGGCGTGGGCCCCGGAGGACTCGTGGCGTGGCGTGAGCAGCCGGATGCCCTGGTCCCGCAGCCCCTTGCAGAAGCCGAGGTACGAGCCGTCGACGATGCCGAAGACGGTGTCCACGTGCTCGGCGCGCAGGCAGCGGGCGAGGTAGGCACCGCCGCTGATGGTGTTGCTGGCCATCTCAGTCCTCCCAGTCCAGGCTCAGGCCGACCGGCCGGAGCATCTCGTGAAGGGCCCGGATCGTGCGATCCAGGTGGGTCTCGATCGCATCGTCGGTCAGCTCCCCGTCGATGCCGAAGTAGGTGGTCAGCCGCGTGCGGAAGTGGCGCGAGACGAGCGCCGCGAGGAACAGCACGTAGCTGTTGTTGATCATCCAGGCGGTGTGCTCGACGTCGAGGTCGTCGCGGACGTGGCCGCGCTCGACGCCCTCGGCCAGCATCTGCTTGAGGTAGTCGGCGGTGGGCTTCTCCACCTCCTCGGACAGCTCCCGGGCGAAGAACTCCATGCCGGTGGGCGCGAACGAGAGGTACAGCGAGACGTACTCGGGGTTGCTGCGCGCGAACGCCACCCCGGCGCGGAAGATGTGGTCCACCAGCTGGTAGACGTCCCAGCCCGGGTCCACGTCGCCCCACACCGCGTCGCGCGACCGCTGCAGGCCGTCGCGGCAGACGTAGAGGTACAGCTCGTCCTTGCTCTCGAAGTACGTGTAGATCGACCCCTTGGAGATCCCGGCGCGACGGGCCAGCTTGGCCATGTCGGTGTTGGGGTAGCCCTTCTCGGCGAACAGCAGCGCCGCCTCGCGCAGCACCCGCTCGCGCTTCTCCTCGGGGATGTTCTCCAGGGTCGCCTTGGGCATCGCAATCCTCGATGACTGACCGGTCAGTCACTTGTGTATACTGGTGGTTCCGGGGCCTGTCAACCGGGATCTCGCGGCGACGCCGCAACCCGCGCCGTCCCCCCTGGCAAACCCGCCCGGCGTTCTTAGTGTGGGGGTGAATTAGATAAAGCTAACTACTGCACCTGGAGGTGTTGGATGATCCTGGTCACCGGAGCCACGGGCAAGGTCGGGACCCACGTGGTCGAGCAGCTGATCGAGAGGAGAACGCCGGTGCGCGCCTTCGTGCGCGACGCGGTCGCGGCCCGCGAGCGGTTCGGCGACGGCGTCGAGATCGCGGTGGGCGATCTGGAGCGGGTCGACACCCTGCGGCCGGCGATGGAGGGCGTCACGGCGCTGTTCCTGCTCTCCCCCGGCGATCTGCGCCAGACGGAGATCCAGAATCGCGTCGTCGACGTCGCCGCCGAGGCGGGCGTCCGGCGGGTGGTCAAGCTCTCGGCGCTGGGGGCCGGGCCGCAGGCGCCGTTCCGCCTCGGCAGGATGCACTGGGAGACCGAGCAGCACATCGCCCGCTCGGGGCTCGAGTACACCATCCTGCGGCCGACGGTGTTCCTCGAGAACCTGCTGGGGTTCGCCCCGGCGCAGGCCCGCCAGGGGTCGATCTTCGCCCCGCTGGGCGACGCGCGGGTGGCGATGGTCGCCGCGCGGGACATCGCCGCGGTGGCGGTCGCCGCGCTGACCGAGGACGGCCACGACGGCAAGATCTACAACGTCACGGGGCCCGAGGCGATCTCCTTCGACGACATCGCGGCGGCGGTGGGGGAGGCGCTCGGGCAGCCGGTGCGGTACGTGCCGGTGGGGCTCGACGAGGTGCGCGACGGGATGGTCGCCCAGGGCACGCCCGAGTGGTTCGCCGACGACATGCGCGCGCTGAACCGGGCCTTCGCCTCGGGCGGGGGGGAGCTGGTCTCGCCCACCGTCCCGGAGGTCACGGGCGCCGCGGGCACCACGCTGGATCGCTTCGTCCGCGAGCACGCCGACGCCTTCCGCTCGGCCGCCTGAACCGCGGCCGCGACCGCGGGGCTTGCCCACCCCGGCGAGGGCTGGCACGCTGGCGCGGTCATGCCCCGCCGCGACCCCCCCGACCCCGCCGCCCGGTACTTCGGCATCGGCGTGCTGCGCCCCAAGACGGTGGGCAACGTGGGCGGGCTGTGGCGCTCGGCCCACGCCTTCGGGGCGTCGCTGCTGTTCACGATCCAGGATCGCTTCCCGCCCGAGGCGCGGCGCGACCCGATCGCCGCGGACCCGGCGCTGGGCCAGTCGTCCGACGTGTGGAAGGCGTGGCGCCACGTGCCGTACCTGACGTTCCCCTCGCTGGCGGAGCTGCGGGCCTCGGTCCCGCTGTGCACGGTGGTGGGCGTCGAGCTCGCCGAGGGGGCGCGCGACCTGCGCGGCTACGAGCACCCCGAGCGGGCGCTGTACCTGCTCGGCTCGGAGATCGACGGGATCACCGGCCCGGTGCTCGCGGAGTGCGACGAGGTGGTGCAGATCCCGATGACGCGCTCGCTGAACGTGGCCGTCACCGGCGCGGTGGTGATGTACGACCGGATGGCCAAGCGGGGAATACCGGCGGAGCGGGACGGTGGTGACGGCGAAGGAGGCAGTCGATGACGAAGGCGACCTGGTTCGGGATCGTCGTGACGACGTGGCTTGCCGCCACCGCGGCCGGGGCCGAGGAGGGAACGCTGAGCGTGCTGTCCGCGCCGGAGGGGGCCGCGATCCAGCTGGACGGCGAGGACACCGGGGAGCGCACGCCCCACACCTTCGCGGGGATGACGGAGGGATCGCACCTCGTGCGCGTCGAGCTCGAGGGGTACCTCCCGAAGGAGACGCAGACGACCCTGGTGGTCGGGGAGTCGACCGAGGTGCTCCTGTCGCTCGTGCCCCCGCCGCCGACGACGGCCCGGTTCCTGAACGCCGAGGAGTCCGAGCTGAGCTGGCTCGAGCGGCCGGCGCCGACGTACCCGATCTCCGCCAAGCAGCAAGGGCTCGAGGGGACGGTGGTGGTCTCGGCGATCTTCGGCCTCGACGGGGCGTCGGAATCGGTCGAGGTGGTGGAGGGGCCGTCGTTGTTCCACAAGAACGCGGTGCGGGCAGTGGAGCAGTGGCGCATCGAACCCCACGTCCACGAGGGAGAGCCGACGCGGGTGCGGGTCCGGATCCGGATCGAATTCAAGCTGCGGTAGCGTCCCCGGATGGCGGACCGCGCGTCGGGTGTCGGGATCAGCGGCGACGGCGGGAGGTGACCGATGCGCGCGCGGTCCCACGGATGGGCGCTGGCGGCGATGTTGGCGACGGGGGCGGCGGTCGGTGCGCCCGCGGACGCCAGGGGTGGACGGGACGGCGAGGTCGGCGACTCCTGCCTCGTGGTCCGCGAGATCGGCGGGAAGGACCTGATCCGCGAGGGCGCCCCCGGCTGCGAGGCGGAGGCGCTCTCGCCGTGCTCCACCTACAAGGTGCCCCACGCGCTGATCGGCCTCGACGCCGGGGTGCTGTCCGGCCCCGGCGCGACCTACGCCTGGGACGGCAGCGACCAGTACTTCGACAGCTGGGAGCGGGACCACGACCTGGGCTCGGCGCTGGAGCACTCGGTGGTGTGGTACTTCCAGCGGCTGGCCGCCGACCTGGGCGAGGAGCGCACGCAGGCCTACCTGGATCGGCTGGACTACGGCAACCGGGACCTCTCGGGGGGGCTCACCACCTACTGGCTGGACAGCTCGCTGACCGTGTCGGTGGACCAGCAGCTGGCGTTCCTCGAGCAGCTGTACCGCGACGCGCTGCCGGTCTCGCCGGGGGCGATGGCCACGGTGCGCGAGCTGATCGTGTACGAGCAGGGCCCCGGCTGGGCGGTGAGCGGCAAGACCGGGACCTGCCGCCCCGACGACGCCCCGGGCCACGGCTGGTACGTCGGTCACCTGCGATCCGCCGAGCGCGAGCTGGTGTTCGCCTCCTGGCAGCGTGGCGACGGCGACCCCGGGGGCCGGGACGTGCGCCACGACCTGCTGGCGCGGCTGTCCACCGAGGGCTGGCTGCCGGAGGGGCCCCCACCGGGAAAGGGGCCACGGCCCAGCGGCGACGAGTACGGTGCCGCGGTCGGCCCCGTCGTCCAGCACCACCAGGCCGATCTGCGGCGCTGCTACGAGGCCGCGTCACCCGACGATCTCGCCGCCAGCGGCGGCTGCGCCGTGCGCTTCGTGATCGGCGCCGGCGGCGCGGTCACCGCCGTGGATCTCGGCGCCTGCGAGGCTCCACTCCCGCTGCAGGACTGCTTGCGCCAGGTGATCGGCGGGATGCACTTCCCCGCTCCCGAAGGTGGCGGCGAGGTTCGGGTCTCCTACCCGATCAACGTCGATCCGGTCCCCGATGCCGAGCCCGATCCGTGAACCCGGCGAGGTGTGCGCCACGTTCGCCGTGGGAGACGCGAGATATCGTCACGATTCCGGCGTGGGGCGACGCTTGGCGCGAGAAACGCGAACCATCCTCACGATTCCGGCGTGGGCAAGGGGCTCCAGGGAGGCCGGTGCCGATGGGCGCCGAACCGATGACGGTTCCGGGCCGAGCTTCGGCAGGAACTCGGTCCCGTGCGGTGGAGACGGGCCGGGTTCGATTCCCCCACCCGCCAGGTGACCTCGACGCCAGGTGACCTCGATTCGCGGGACGCGCGCCGAGCGGTCGACCGGCACGCCTACCCGTCCGGCGCGCTACCCCGCCGCCTCCGCCCGCGCCTTGACCGAGGTCAGCATCTGCTTGAGGCCCTTGGTCGCCATCAGCACGCGGATCGAGTCGGGCAGGTTCATCTCGGGCTCGGTGTCGAGCACGTAGATCAGGCGCGAGCCGCCCTCGTCCCGGGGGGACGGGATCACGTGGTAGCTGCCGTCACAGCGGATCAGGTCCGACTCCTTGTCCGGGTCCAGCGTGAACCACATGTAGGAGCCGGCGGCGTCGACGCGGTAGTGGTTGTGGTAGACGATCTCCCGGCCCACGACCCGCAGCGTCATCGTCACGTACAGGTTGCGGATCCCGCCCTCGGTGGTGTCGCCGTAGACCTCGTAGGACTCGGCGCTGCCGTTGTCCTCGACGCGGGTCCCCATGTCGAGGATCTGC
>CAZOYV010000189.1:0-17557 GCA_964584075.1 uncultured Rickettsiales bacterium
CGAATTCTGAATCCCCATACCCCCACCCCTTGACGGGGGAGGTGGAGATATGAGCCGCGTACCTCGTCTCCGCTCCCTGCCACCGGTGCTCGCTGCCGGCGCCCTGCTCTGCGCGGGCCTGCTGCTCGGCGGGTGCTGGGAGGTCCTGTCCCACCAGGACCAGGAGCAGACCGACGACAAGTGGATGGGCGACGACGGGACCGTCGAGGTTACGCCCGCGTCGCTGCTGCTGTCCACCCCGGTGGGGACGACCACCGCCGAGACCCTGTCGTTCCGCGAGGTCTCCGGCGAGGCGGCCGTGGAGATGGAGCTGAAGCTCGAGGGCGAGGGCGCCGAGCACGTGCAGCTGCGCCCCGGCCGCTGGTCCGTGATCGTGGTCCCCGCCGGGACGCTCGAGGTCGAGGTCACGTTCGCCCCGGCCGCCGGGGCCGTCGAGGGGCCGATCGAGCTGGTGGCGACCACCACCGGCTCGCCCGCGGAGCTGCGCGTCCCGATCCAGCTGTCGCTCAGCGGGTCTTGAGCACCCGGTCCCGCCCCCCGTCCCGGAACGCCACCGCCGCCACGAGCGCCGCCCCCGCCGCCACGTGCGCGCCGTCCCACACGACGCTGCCGGTGACCCGCGCTCCGGCGCCGACGCGGGCGTCGGGGCCGACCACGGCGTCGGGGCCCACGGTGGCCCCCGCGCCGACCACGGCGCCGGCGCCCAGCGCCACCGGCGGCACCAGCGACGCGTCCGCGGCGATCCGCACCGCGCCGGGGTCCCCCCACGGCTGGCCCGCCGCGTCGAGGCCGTGGCGCAGGCCGGCCCCGCGGACCGGCCCGTCCCCCCACAGCACCGCGCGGGCGCCACCGCCGGGGTAGCCCTCCCGCAGCAGCTGCGCGTGGGACGCCAGGTAGCGCTCCGGCGTACCCAGGTCGTTCCAGTGGCCCGCGTGGAACACCGCGCGCACGTCCCGCCCCGCGGCCATCATCGGCGCGTAGCCCTGCCGCACGATGCAGCTGGCGCCCTCGGCCGGGAGCCGCTCGAAGACCTCGGGCTCGACGAGGTGCACCCCGGCGAAGACCCCCGCCGCGACCTCCCCGCCGCCGGCCCCGCCCGCGGCGTCCGCCCGCCGGGTGGCCTTGCCGGCCAGATCGAGCACGCGCCCGGCGGCGTCGACGCGCACGGCGCCGAACCGCGCCACCTCGGGGTGCTCGACCAGCAGCAGCGTCGCCGCCGCGCCGCTCTGGCGGTGCGCGCGCACCAGCGACGGCAGGTCGAAGTCGCACAGGATGTCGCCGTTGACCACCGCGACGGTGCCGTCCCCGAGCAGCTCGCGGGCCGCCACCAGGGCCCCGCCGGTCCCGAGGATCTCGGGGGTCTCCACCGAGAACCGCAGGTCCAGCTCGGGCAGCGTCCGGGTCGCCCAGGCCTGCAGCTGCTGCGCCAGCCGATCGGCGAGGTGGTGGGCGTTGCACACCACCGTGGGGCACCCGGCGCGCCACAGCCGCGCCAGCGAGAACCCGGCCAGCGGCTCCCCCAGCAGCGGCACCACCGGCTTGGGGCGCACCTCGGTCAGCGGCCGCAGCCGGTTGCCGAACCCGGCCCCCAGCAGCAGCGGCGAGACCCCGTCCATCGAGCGGTTCCTAGGCCAGCCCCAGCAGCCGCAGCAGGATCGCCTTCTGGATGTGCAGCCGGTTCTCGGCCTCGTCGAACACCACCGACTGCGGCCCGTCGATCACCTCGGCGGTCTGCTCCTCGCCGCGCATCGCCGGCAGGCAGTTCATGAAGATCGCGTCGGGCTTGGCGTGGCTCATCAGCTCCGAGTTGACCTGGAACGGCTGGAACATCGCGATGCGCTGCTCCCGCTCGCGGGCGTCGATGTGGTAGCTCATCCACGAGTCGGTGTAGACCACGTCGGCGCCGGCCACCGCGGCGCGGGCGTCGTGGGTCACGAGCACCTCGGAGCCGTTCTCCCTGGCCAGCTTCATCCCGGTCTCGAGCACCGCCTGCTGGGGCTCCGTGGCGATGCCCTGGGGACAACCGACGCGGATGTTCACGCCGGCGCGGGCGCACCCGAAGATCAGCGAGTGGGTGACGTTGTTGTTGCTGTCGCCGACGTAGGCCAGGGTCAGCCCCGCCAGCCGGCCCTTGTGCTCCTCGATCGTCATAAGGTCGCCGAGGATCTGGCACGGGTGGCTGAAGTCGGTCAGGCCGTTGATCACCGGGATCGTGCAGTCGCGGCCCAGGATCTCGATGTGCTCGTGCTTGAACAGCCGGGCCATGATCGCGTCGCACATCCGGGAGACCACGCGGGCGAAGTCCTCGATCGACTCCTTCTTGCCCAGCGGCGAGGTCGAGATGTTGTAGTAGATCGCGTGGCCGCCCATCTGGGTCATCCCGGTCTCGAACGACACGCGGGTCCGTAGCGACGGCTTCTCGAACAGCATCAGCAGCGTCTTGTGCGCCATCGCCGCGCGGTAGTCCTCGGGGTTCTGCTTGATGTCGTGCCCCAGGGCGATGGTCGCCAGGATGTCTTCCTTGCTCCACTGGTCGAGCGTGATCAGGTTCATCACCACCTCCACGACCCTCCTTCGGCCCCTCGATCCGCCGCGCAGGATAGGGCGTTTGTCGGGGGGCGACAACACCCCGGATCGGAAAAACGATCAGGGCAGGACCTTGTCCGGATTGAGCACGCCGCGGGGGTCCAGCGCGCGCTTGATCGTGCGCTGCAGCGCGACCACCGCGTCGCCCTGCTCCCACGCCAGGTAGGGGCGCTTGAGCAGCCCGATGCCGTGCTCCCCGGTGACGGTCCCGCCGAGCTCGACCGCGGCGCGGAAGATCGCCTCCGAGGCGGCGACCACGCGGGGGCGATCGGCGCCGTCGTCGTACAGCAGGTTGACGTGCAGGTTGCCGTCGCCGGCGTGCCCGTAGGCGGCGGCGGCGATCCCGGCCTCCCCGGCGGCGGCGTCGACCCGCCGCAGCAGCTCGGGCAGGCGCCCCACCGGGACCGCGACGTCCTCGCTGAGGTGGTGGGCGTGGCCGGCCTTGACGGTGTCCGAGAACCGGCGCCGCAGCGCCCACAGCGCGGCCCGCTCGGCGTCATCGGCGGCCTGGCGCGGCGGCGACGCCGCCGGCCCCAGCTGGTCCAGCACCCGCGGCCACTCGGACTCGACGCCGCGCTCGTCGCCGTCGAGCTCGATCAGCAGCGCCGCGTCCCCGGCGAGCTCGTCGAGCTCCACCCGCCGCCCGTCGAACAGCTCCAGCGCCCGGGGGAGCAGGCCGGCCGCGAGGATCCGCGCCACCGCGGCGCAGGCCTCGGCGGGGGTCGGGTAGCGGACCCACATCGTGCGCACCGCCGGCGGCCGCGGCGCGATCCGCAGCACCGCGGAGGTCACGATCCCGAGCGTGCCCTCGGACCCCACCAGCAGCGAGGTCAGGTCGTACCCGGCGACCCCCTTGCGCGACCGGCGCCCGGTGCGGACCACCTCCCCCGAGGCGAGCACCACCTCGAGGCCGAGGACGTAGTCCCCGGTCACGCCGTACTTGACGCACGCCGGGCCGCCGGCGTTGGTCGCGATGTTGCCGCCGATGGTGCACTCGTCGAGGCTGGCGGGGTCGGGCGGGTAGAACCACCCCGCGGCCTCGACCTCGTCGCGCAGCGCGCCGGTGACGGTCCCGGGCAGGACCTCGACCAGCCCGCTGGCGGGCTCCAGCGCGGTGATCCCGGCCAGCCGCTGCAGCCCGCAGACGACCCCGCCGGGTGCCGGCACGCAGCCGCCGGCCTTGCCCGTCCCGGCCCCCCGGGGGGTCAGCGGCAGGCCCTCGCGGCGGCACGTCGCGACCACCGCGGCGACCTGCTCGGCGCTGCGGGGCAGGACCCCCGCCGCGGGGGTGCGCGGCGCGGCCGCGGAGCGATCCGCGGACCACGCCCGGAGCACCTCGGGATCGCGGACCACGCCCTCCTCGCCGACCGCGTCGCGCAGGGCCCGCAGCGCCCCGGGCCGGAGCTCAGCCGGGGTCGCCGCCACGGGGCTCGCCCTCCACGCGGTAGGCCAGGCTCTTGAGGTGGGCCGCCTGGGGGTGCTCGGGGGGCACCGGGTGGTCGGGGGCCGCCGCCCCGCGCCAGACGCGCAGCACCCGCCGCCCCTGGCGCCGCGCCGCGCCGGCGACGGCCTCCTCCAGCGCGGCCTCCTCGAGGTGGAACGAGCAGCTCGACGTCACCAGCAGCCCGCCGGGTCGCACCGCGCGCAGCGCCAGGTACTGCAGCCGCCGATAGGCGTTGAGCCCCTCGCGCCGCGCGCGCTTGCCCGGGATCAGCGCCGGAGGGTCGCACAGCACCACGTCCACGCTCCCCGGCGGGACCGCCTTGAGCACCTCGCGGACGTCGGCCTGCTCGACCGTCACCCGCTCCGCGACCCCCGCGGCGGCGGCGTTGTCGCGGGCCAGCTCGCACGCCGCCGCGGAGCGCTCCACGCAGCGCACCTCGGCGGCGCCGCCCACGGCGGCCCGGACCCCGGCGACGCCGACGTAGGCGTACAGGTCGAGCACCCGCTGCCCCGCGACCCAGTCCAGGATCCGGTCCCGCGTCGCGCGGACGTCGAGGTACAGCCCGGTCTTCTGACCCTCGGTGGGCGAGAACGCCACGTCCGCCTCGCCCTCCCGCACCGTCCAGCGCGGGGGAGCCTCGCCGTGGAGCACCTCGACCGCCGAGGGCAGCTGCTCCAGCGCGCGGCCGCGGGCGTCGTTGCGCAGCACCACGACCTCGCAGCCCAGCGCCTCGACCAGCCACGGCAGGACCAGCGGCACCACCGGGTCGGTGCCGGCGTGGTGGCTCTGGACCACGGCCAGCGTCCCGTAGCGATCGACCACCAGGCCCGGCAGCCCGTCCGCCTCGGCGTGGACCAGCCGGTACGCCTCCCAGCCGCGCACCAGCGCCGCCCGCCGCTGGCGGGCCGCCTCGAGCCGGCCCGCGAGGAACGCGGCGTCCAGCCGCGGCAGCGGCGTGCGGCTCCACACCCGTGCGGCGATCAGCGCCCCCGGGTGGTAGGTCGCGGTCGCCAGCGGCCGGCCGCGGTGGTCCTCGAGCTGGACCAGCGCGCCCGGAGCCGGACGCGGGTCGGGGTGGATCAGCTCGTTGCTGTAGACCCAGCGGTGGCCCTGGCGCAGGCGCCGCTCCCGCCCCCGCCGCAGCGCCACCCGCGCGGCGATCTCGATGGTGTCGGGCATCGGCCTAGTCCGCGGGGGGAGCGATCGGACGGCCGAGCGTGCGGATCATCGCGTACTCGGCGAACAGCAGCTCCTCCTCGCTCCACTCCGAGGGGCCCGGGTCCGCGTCTGGGGTCCGCTCCGGACGGTTGCGCGGGAGCCGCTTGAACTGGTCGTCGATCGCGATCTCCGAGCCCGGGGCGGCGAGGACCTCGGGGAGCTTGCGCAGGCTCAGCAGCGACGACCGCGGCCCCTCGCTGCGCAGGAACGCGAAGTCGAAGGCGTCCGCCCGGATCCGGACGTTGGGCCCCGGCGGGGCGACGATCAGCTCCATCATCCAGTAGGGGACCTCGACGTCCTCGAACGCGCGCCCCTTCCTCGTCGGCTTCGTACCCCAGAACGTGCGCTCGACCAGCGGCCCGGGGGGGCGCTCCGGCGGGGCGATCTCGCCGAACACCGCGACCTCGAGCAGCGATCGCTCCAGGGTCAGGGCCTCGCCCTCGGCCCCCTCGAAGCGGATGTCGAGGCCCTTGAGCTCGACGCGCGCAGCACGGAACGCCACGGGGAACTCCTCCACCATGTGGCGCGTCAGGGTCAGCACCCGCATCCCGCCGTCGGCGAGGTTGTCGGCCAGCTGCTGGGCCTCCTCCTCGGTGGGGAACTCCTTGAGGAACACCGGCACGTCGCGCTGCAGGTACATGTTGCAGGTGTAGGCATCGAGCCCCAGCTGGTTGTGCAGCCGCGCGCGCAGCCACGGGATCTTGCGGCGGTACGCCTCGTCGGGCAGCAGCAGCACCCGCGCCGTGGCGCCGCGCGGTCCCCACAGGCCGCGGCCCCGCATCAGCGGCGCCATCGGGGCGTCGCTGGCCACCTCCTCGTACTTGTCGGTGGCGACCGCCTCCTGCTCGTCGCTCCAGTCCTCGTCGTCCACCGACATCGGCTCCGGGACGTCCATCGGGTCCAGCGGATCGGGGACGCTCAGCGTCGGCCTGGGGCGCCGCGGCGCCTCCACGGCCGGCGGCGGCCCCGAGGGCGGGGACTGCTTTCGCGACGAGGTCGTGCCGCCCTGCAGCGCCGAGCGGAAGCGCTCCGGCAGCGAGGCCAGCAGCGCCGGGTCGACCCTGTCGGCCAGGGCTGGCTCCCCGGCCTCCCCCCCCTCCGCGCCTTCCCCGGCGCCGTCCACCTCCTCGGGGGGCGGCAGCTCGGTACCGCAGTACATGCAGTTGGGGAACCGGGTCCCGTTGGGACGGCCGCAGTTGGGGCAATGGATCACGATCGACATGCACGGCTCCAAGAGGCCCGATTGTACCAGCCTCGGCGACGGTTGGCGGCCCGGGGTTGGCCGCCGGCGACGCGCCGTGCGACACTCGGGCGATGATCCGCCTCGGGCTGATCTCCGATACCCACGGGATTCTCCGGCCCGATGCGCTCGAGGCGCTGGCCGGGGTCGACGAGATCCTCCACGCCGGGGACGTGGGCAGCGCCGGCGTCCTGGAGCAGCTCGCGACCGTGGCGCCGCTGCTCGCCGTGGCCGGCAACATGGACCCCCACCTCGGGCCGCTGGGCACGCTCCCGGGGGAGCGCCTGATCGAGCGCGCGGGGCACCGCCTGCTGCTGCTGCACGATCCCGGTGGGCTGTACCGCCCGTCCCACGACGTGATCGCGCGGGCCCGCCTGGACCGCGCGACGCTGGTGGTCCACGGCCACACCCACCGGCCCGCCGACGAAACGTGGGGCGGGGTCCGCTTCGTCAACCCCGGCGCGGCCAGCCACGCCCGCGGCGGTCACCCGCCCAGCGTGGCGAGGATGACGCTGCGGCCGGGGGCCGTGGCGGTGTCGTTCGTGGAGCTGGAGCCGTAGACCGGCTGCCGCGGGCGGCGGCGCGGGCTACTCCTCGGTGTCGTCGATGCCCAGGATCGGCGGGTAGATCGCCAGCGGCAGGTAGTCGATCACGCCGTCCTTCTCGTGGAACCGGTTGTCGTAGTAGGTCTGGTCGTTGACCGTGAAGCTGATGTAGCCGTTCCCCGGGGCCTTGAACTCCTTGGAGGTGCCCAGCACGCCGAGCTCGTCCTCCTTGCCCTCGTCCTCGAACTCGAAGCGGTAGACAACGGCCCCCACCGGGCAGTGCGGACACGGGAAGTCCGGGCCGGCCTCGGGCTGGTTCGGATCGCCGTCGGGGGTGATCCACGGCGTGGTCTCGTAGTCCCCCGTGTCGGCCACCGTGTACTTGTTGTCCTCGGTGGTCTCGATCAGCACCTGATCGCCGGTGCACATGTGGCGCCGCACCTGCCAGCCCTCCTGGACCGTCAGGTTCTGGTGCAGCTCGTACTGCAGCGGGTTGTGGCAGTCCCCCTCGGTGGCGCGCTTGCCGCCGTCGGCGAGCCACTTGGTGTAGGCGCTCAGCCCCAGCTCGCCGTCGGCGAACGCCTTGCACTTCTCCAGGCCCCTCTGGGTGAACCCCTCGATGGCGGTCGGCTTGCCCAGGAAGTCGGTCTCCCAGGCGTCGAACTTGCGCTCCTCGACCACGATCTGCTCGTTGATCTCGCCCTTGAGCAGCTTGGCCATCTCGTCCATCGCCTTCTGACGCATCATCCGGCGCTTGGGCTCGTTCTGCTCCGACTCGAAGTCGGGTGGGTTGTAGCACTGGGTCCCGTGGTAGTCGAACCAGGTGCCTGGCTCGATCTTGGGGGCCTCCTCCTTCTTCTTCTTCTTGGCGTACGCCGCGGGGGCGATCAGCCCCACCGAGATCACGGTCACCACGATCAGCAACGAGCTGCGTCGCATGAACTGCCTACTCCCCTCTGCGAGCCGCCGCTCTCCCGCGGACGCGCGCTGGTCCCCGGGTGGGCGGATCGCGGAGCAATCGTATCGACGGCCAGAACGGGGTGTCAATTCAATGTGCTGCGCCATCGGGCGCGACACGGCCCCGGCCGCGCGGCCATGGGCGACGGGCTGCTAGTGGGCCTCGAGGATCGCGTTGAGCGCCTTGCCGATGAAGCCCTGCAGGAAGATCGCGATCAGGAAGGCATAGATCACGAGCGACTCGATCAGGGCCAGGCCGATGATCATCGGGGTGAACAGCTTGCCGCTGGCGGAGGGATTGCGGGCGATGCCGTCGAGGGCCGCCGAAGCGGCGCGACCCTGCCCCATGCCGCCGCCGAACGCGGCGAGCCCGATGGCCAGGCCGGCGCCGATGGCGATCAGGCCCAGCGTGGCGCCGCCAGCACCGATGCCGCCGCCGTCCTCGGCCAGCGCGACGGTGGGCAGCAGGACGGTGGCCAGAGCGGTCAGGGTCCAGGTCCAGGCACGATTCGAGCGAGTCATCTGTGGTTTCCTCCAGGAGCCGGCGTCCACCGGACTCCGCGTGTTCTCTCGTCTCCGCGTCAGTGCTCTTCGTGTTCCGTTGCGAGCTTGATGTACACCACGCTGAGCAGGGTGAATACGAATGCCTGCACGATGCACACGAACGTCCCGAGCCCCAGGAAGATGACGGGGATCCCGTAGGACAGGAACCCCAGCCCCAGCTGCTCGGGCATCTCGTACATGAAGACCGACAGCACCGTGTGGTCGCCGAACATGTTCCCGTACAGCCGCAGGCTCAGCGTCGCCGGGCGCGCCAGCAACCCCACCGTCTCGATCACGAAGATCAGCGGCGCGAGCCACAGCACCGGCCCCGCAATGTGCTTGAGGTACCCCAGGCCGTTGCGCCACAGGCCGGCGATGTTGAACACGAAGAACACGATCACGGCCATGCCGATGTTGGTCTCGACGTGGCCCGTGGCGGGGATGAAGCCGGGCACCAGGCCCATCAGGTTGTTGACCAGGATGTACAGGAACAGCGCAGCGATCAGCGGCAGGAAGATCGGGGCGTCCTTGCCGAGCTCGTTGCGGCAGATGCCGTAGATGAACTCGGCGTACAGCTCCATCAGGTTGCGGGGCTTGAGATCGGCATCGGGGACCAGCACGTCCCGCGAGTCCTTGGCCGCCGCGATGCGCCGGTTCAGCGCCAGCCGCGCCAGCAGCGCCAGCACCAGGATCAACAGCGCCGCGAGGCAGGCGTGGTAGAAGGGCACCAGGTTGGTCCCTTCGCCCTCCACACCCGGGAGCCCCGGCAGGAAGCTGAACCAGGAGAACTCGCTCGCCAGCACCAGTACCGTCTCCTACCCGTGAAGCCAGCCCACGGCCGCGGCGACGAAGATCGCCGCGACGACCACCGTCAGCCCCGCCGCCAACCCCATCGGGTCGACGTGCAGGACCCACACCGAGACCACCAGCGCGATCCCGACCCCGATCCAGCGGAGGACCGAGCCGAGGCCCATCCCTCCCCCGGGCTCCGCCGATCCCAGCGCCCGCGCGGTCAGCCAGCGCAGCGCCTGGAAGTTCGCCAGCGCCACCGCGCCGCCGAGCGCGACGCCCGCCGTCAGCGGCCACGAGCCGAGCAACAGGCTCGCCGCGGTCATCACCACCCACAGGGCGCTGGCGACCAGCAACACCGCCCGCAACCCCGCCTGGGGATCGGACTGCAACTCCCGTCGTTCCAACCGTGGACGCACCGCACCCGGGGCGGCCGGCCCACGAACGTGCCCGGCTTCCTAGCACGCCCGCGTGCGAAAGATCAAGGCGCCGCCGGGGATCGTCAGTGCAGGGGCGGATTGCGGATTCTGCGGGCCTGCCGCAGCTGCTCGAGGCGAGCCTCCACGACCTCGGGATTGGGGTAGCTCTCCAGGCAGCGCCGGTACAGCGTTTCCGCGCCGTCGAGGTCCCCCTGGACCTCCAGGCAGCCGGCCTCCCCGAGCATCGCCTCGGCCGCCTGGGGTCGGCCCTCGAAGCGCACCTGCACGCGGCGATACACGAAAACGGCCAGCCCGCAGTCCCCGGCCAGGTCGTGGCTGCGGGCCACGCCGAGCAGCGCGTCGGCGGCCAGCTCCCCCTCGGGGTAGCGCTCCAGCTGCTCGGTCCACTCGACCAGCGCCTGGCCGGGGTCGTCCAGCGCCAGGTAGCACAGCGCGATCCGGTTACGCACCTGCTCGCCGAGGGGATCTCCGGGGTTCTGGGCCAGGAACTCGCGGTAGGCGTCGATCGCGCCCCACCAGTCGCGGCGCTCCTCGCGCAGCTCGGCCACGACACGCAGGCAGGCCGCGGCCCACTCGGTGCGCGGCAGCCGCGAGACGGCCTCCTCGCACAGCTCCTCGGCGGCGGCGGGATCGGCCCCCACGTCGCGCTGCAGCTCGGCGGCGGAGACCAGGGCGGGGCCGGCCACCGCGGGGTCCTCGGCCTCGGCGGCGCGCTGGTAGTGGGCCAGGGCGGCGTCCAGGTCCCCCTGGTCGGCGCACCGCTCGGCCTTGCGCAGGGCCGCCGCCGGGCGGTTGCACCCGGCCAGCAGCAGGGACGGCAGCAGCAGGATCAGGATCGCGGCGGGATCACGCCTCGTCATCGCCCCCGTCGTCCCCCGCGACCTCGCCATCCGGGGGCGGCAGCGCCCCGGTCAGCGGGGCCGGGGCCTCGCCCTCCTCGGGGGCCGCCGACGAGGCCTGCTGCTCGGCCTCGTCCGCGGCCGCGTCGACCTCGCCGTTGGCCGGCTCGGTGACGCGCGCCAGGGCCACGACCTTCTCGCCCTCGGCGAGCCGGATCAGCGTCACGCCCTGGGTGTTGCGGCCGATCACCGAGATGCCCGACACCGGCATCCGGATCACCTGGCCGCCGTCGGTGACCAGCATCACCTCGGTGTCGTCCTCGACCTGGACCGTCCCCACCACCGGACCGTTGCGCCCCTGGGTCTTGATGTTGATCAGGCCGATCCCGCCGCGGTGCTGGGTGCGGTACTGCTCCTCGTCGGTGCGCTTGCCGTAGCCGTTCTCGCACACCGTCATCAGCGTCGCGCCGGGCGCGATGATGTCCATCCCGACGACCCAGTCCTCGCCGACCAGCGTGATGCCCTTGACCCCTGCGGCGACGCGCCCGATCTCGCGGATCTCGTCCTCGGGGAAGCGGATCGCCTTGCCGTCGCGGGTGCACAGCAGGATCTCCTGGCCCTCCTCGAGCATCCGGGCGGTCAGCACCGAGTCCCCGTCGCGCAGGTTGCACGCGATGATCCCGATCGACTTGACGTGGCTGTAGGCGTCGAGGTTGGTGCGCTTGACCATCCCTCCGCGGGTGGCGATCACGATCGAGCGCTGGTCGTCGAACTCGCGGGTGCGCAGCACCGCCGCGACGGAGTCGTCGGGCTCGATCGGGATCAGGTTGACCAGCGGCCGTCCCCGCGCGGCGCGGCCGCCCAGCGGCAGCTGGTAGACCTTGAGCCAGTACATCTTGCCGTTGCGGGTGAAGATCAGCAGGTAGTCGTGGGTCGAGGCGACCCACACGTTCTCGACGAAGTCCTCCTCCTTGGTCGCGATCCCGCGCAGGCCCTTGCCGCCCCGCCGCTGGCTGCGGTAGTCCGCCACCGGCGAGCGCTTCATGTAGCCCTGGTGGGTCAGGATGACCGCCATGTCCTCCTCGGCGATCAGGTCCTCGAGGTCGACGTCCGCGGAGGCCTCGATCACGTTGGTGCGGCGCGCGTCGGCGTGCGTCGCGCGGACCTCGAGCAGCTCCTCCTTGATCAGCGCGTAGATGTTGGCGTCGGAGCTCAGCAGCGTCACCAGCCGCTCGATCGTGGCCTGGACCTCGGCGAACTCGGCGCGGATCTTGTCCTGCTCCAGCCCGGTCAGCCGCTGCAGCCGCATGTCGAGGATCGCCCGGGCCTGGAGCTCGGACAGCCCGAACTTGCTCATCAGCTGGGTGCGGGCGGTCTCGCCGTCGGCGCTGGCCCGGATCGTCGCGATCACCTCGTCGAGGTGGTCCAGCGCGATCAGCAGCCCCTCGAGGATGTGGGCCCGCGCCCGGGCCTGGCCGAGCTCGTACTCGCTGCGCCGCGTCACCACCTCCTGGCGGTGGTAGATGAACTGCTGCAGCGTCTCCTTCAGCGACAGGACCCGCGGCTCGCCGTCGACGATCGAGAGGTTGATCATCCCGAACGTGCCCTGTAGCGCGGTCTGCTTGTACAGGTGGTTGAGCACGATCTGGCCGACGGCGTCGCGCTTGAGCTCCACCACGATCCGCATCCCCTGGCGATCGGACTCGTCGCGGAGGTCGCGGATGCCCTCGATCTTCTTGGTCTTGACCAGATCGGCGATGGACTCGATCAGCCGCGCCTTGTTGACCTGGTAGGGGATCTCGGTGATGACGATCGCGTGCTCGTCGCCGCGGTCGTCGAGCTCGATCTCGGCCTTGCCGCGCACGATGATCCGGCCGCGGCCGGTCTCGTAGGCGTCCCGCACCCCGGCGGTGCCGAAGATCGTGCCGGCGGTGGGGAAGTCGGGCCCGGGGACGTACTCCATCAGGTCGAGGTTGCTCAGGTGCGGCTGGTCGATCAGCGCCACCACGCCGTCGACCACCTCGGCGAGGTTGTGGGGCGGGATCTTGGTCGCCATCCCCACCGCGATCCCCTCGCTGCCGTTGACCAGCAGGTTGGGGAACGGGGTCGGCAGCACCAGCGGCTCCTGCGTGGTGCCGTCGAAGTTGTCCTCGAAGTCGACGGTCTCCTTGTCGATGTCGCCGAGCATGCTCTCGGCGATGTGGGTCAGCCGGCACTCGGTGTAGCGGTAGGCCGCCGGGGGGTCGCCGTCGATGGAGCCGAAGTTGCCCTGGCCGTCCACCAGCGGGTAGCGCAGGTTCCACTCCTGGGCCATCCGCGCCAGGGCGTCGTAGACCGCCTGGTCGCCGTGGGGGTGGTACTTCTTGAGCACCTCGCCGACCACGCCGGCGCACTTGCTGTAGCGCCGGTTGTGCAGCAGCCCCTCGCGGAACATGGCGTACAGGATCCGGCGGTGGACCGGCTTGAGGCCGTCGCGGGCGTTGGGCAGCGCGCGGCCGACGATCACGCTCATCGAGTAGTCGAGATACGACGATCGCATCTCGTCTTCGATGGTGCGCTCCATCAGGTTCAGGGCGATATCGGACATCGAACCGAGGTCTCCGGGGGGGGGTGCGCTCCGGGCGCGGTGGCAGCCTTCGGCTGCCAGGTTGCGGCATACTATCTGACCGCGCGCGCGAGGTCAACCCCAAACCGGGACACAACCGCCCGAAATGACGGAGTTTTTTTCCGATCTCGTCAGCCGTCGTCGGGGGCGAACACGTGGTGGGCGATCTGGAGCAGCCCGTCGAAGTCCATCACCTCGTCGCGGAACCGCGGCACGACCCGGAAGGTCCGCTCGCGGCCGACCCACGCGCGCAGCATCTCGACGGCGTCGCGGTCCACCAGCGAGGCCTCGTAGGCCTCGCGGAAGTTGTGCTCCATGCGGCCCAGCAGCCGCTCCAGGGCGGGGCCGTCCGGCACCGAGGCGGTCCCCCCCGGGGGGGCGAGCACGCCGCGCATCCAGGCGAGCTCCTCTTCGCCGAGGAACCGGCGATCGGCGTGGGGGAAGCGCTCGGCGTAGGGGCCGACGTTGTTGATCACGAACACGCCGCCGCGGTGGGAGCGGCTCTGCAGCTGCTCGTGGAAGAACCGCGCCTCGTCGATGCTGGTCGGGCGCGGGCTGCAGACCACGATGAACAGCGACTTGGCGTCGTCGGCCATCAGCGCCCGGACGCCCTCGGAGCGCTCGCGGAAGCCCTTGTACAGGTCCTTGAACGACAGGAAGAACTCGGACAGCTCGTCGAGGAACTCGCGGCCGAAGATCGAGCTGAGCAGCCGGAACGCGATGGCGCCGGTGCCGAGCATCACCCGCCGCCGGAAGACCTTCGACTCGTCGTACGGGGTCAGGAACCAGCGCATGATCTTCTCGTCGAGGAAGCGCACCAGCAGCGAGCTGCTGTCGAGGAAGTCCAGCGCGTTCTTCATCGGCGGGGTGTCCAGCACGATCAGGTCGTAGTCGCCGCGGGTGTAGACCTCGTACAGCTTCTCGACCGCCATGTAGTCCTGGGTGCTGACCAGCGTGTTGTTGATGTGCTGGTAGGCCCGGTTGCGCAGGATCCGGTCGCGGGTCTGGGAGTCGGGGCTGACGCGCACGATCAGCTCGTCGAAGGTGGTGCGCGTGTCCAGCATCATCGCGTGCAGCTCGCCGCGGGGCTCCACCCCGGCGCGATGCCACTTCTCGGCGGGCATCCGCGCCTCGGTGTTGCCCAGCGACTCCAGCCCCAGCGAGTTGGCCAGCCGGCGCGCGGGATCGATCGTGATCACCAGCGCCTTGCGGCCCAGCCGCGCGGCCTCGACGCCCAGCGAGGCGGCCACCGTGGTCTTGCCCACCCCGCCGGAGCCGACGCACACGATCAGCTGCCGCTCCAGCAGCTGGCGGCGCAGGTCGATGCCCCGGGGCAGCGGCGTCATCGCGCGTCCTCCCCGCGCATCGCCAGCGAGGACAGGATCTCGGCCAGCCCCAGCGCCACCTCGACGCTCCCGCCCGAGACGAACGGCACGCGGTAGACCGCGCCGTCGACCTGCTTCTCGAGCCGGACCAGCGCCTCGTCGCTGCGGCGCTGGGCGATCCGCGTCGCCACCGCCGCGTCGATCACCACGCCGGCGTTGCCCGGCGGCGGGCGCACCGCGGCGGCCTGCTCCAGCCGCTGCAGCGCCGCGCGCTCGGCCTCGTCGAACGCGACCGCCGGGTGGCGGTTGAGCACCACCCCGGCCAGCGGCGGCCAGCCGAACTCGCGGACCCGGGCCATCGTCTCGAGCGTCTCGTTGATGCTCATCTCCTCGGCGATGCTGACCATCACCAGCGCCACGTGCTCGGGGTCGCGGAACGCGTCGAGGATCGTCTCGGCCTCGGCCCGCAGCGGCCCGACGCGGAACAGCTTCTGGATCGTCAGCGGGGTGCCGAACAGGCTCACGGCGTGGCCCGAGGCAGGCAGGTCGACGATCACGTGGTCCCAGTGCTGGCGGTCCCCCTCGTGGCCCTCCGCGGTGCACTTGTACCAGTGGTTCAGCTGGCCGAGGATCACCGTCTCGCGGGCCCCCGGCGTGGCGAACAGGAAGGTCCGCACGATGCGGTTGCGCAGGATCAGCCGCACCAGCCGCTCCACCGGCACGACCCGCTCGAGGTAGCTGCGCAGCGCGTTGGCGAAGTCGATGTTGACCGCGTCGAGGTTGACCCCGACGCGCACCGGCGCGTAGCCGATCTCGCGGTCGAAGTAGCCCCCCAGCGTCGGGCGCGCGTTGTCCACCTCGGCGAGCAGGACCTTGTGCCCCAGCGCGGCCAGGTGCATGCCCAGCGCGGTGACGAGCGTCGACTTGCCCGTTCCGCCCTTGCCGGTGACGAAGATCAGGCGTCGATGGGAGAGATCCTGCAGCATCTCGTTCACGAAGTCGTGAAAGCCCGGCGGTTATAACGCGCCCCGCCTCCCGTGTATAGGATCGCCGGGCGTCCGACGCACGCCGCCGCAGAGGGCGCCTCGAGCAGGCGTGGGGCGGAGCCGGGCTACGGCGTGACGCCGATCGCGACCCAGGTCAGGTGGGTCAGGCCCTGGCCGGAGTCGGTCACCACCTCGTCGGTCCCGCAGTCGTACGTCGCGGTCGCGGCGGACTGGAAGTTGGGGGCCGACAGACCGTCCTTGGCCTCGTCCTCGCCCATCGTCAGGACCTGCACCGGGTCCCCGCAGTCCAGCGTCCCGCGGCCCGGGATCGTCGCCGGGATCGGGGTCAGCGCCTCGTTGCCGAAGGCGTACAGCGCCCAGACCCCGAGCACGTCGACGCCGTCGGCCTCGACGTAGTCGCCCCACGCCGCCTGGGGGACCTCCACCGCACCGATCTCGGGCGTCCCGAGCAGCCAGTCCACCTCGTCGGGATCGATCTGCAGCGTCAGGCCGTCCCCGACGTCGACCGTCTGGGTCCCGGTCCCGAGCGTGACCACGTTGCCCGGCGGGATCTCCGGCAGGCACACGTCCGGCGCGACGAGCGAGCCGGACGACGGGATGTCGAACTCCGCGACCAGGCCGGTGTACAGCGCGCCGCTCTGGTTGACGTGGCCGATCACGTCGAACAGGCCCACCCCGGCGCCGAGCGCGTCGAACACGAACGAGCCGTCGGCGCCGGTGTTCTTGAACATGCACGTCTCCTGGCAGAAGGTGACGCGCAGGTCGGGCACCGGCGTGGTGCAGTCCACCTCGTACACGGTGCCGGTGAGGTACGGCTCGGTCGGGGGCGCGGTGTCGTCGTCGCCGGCGTCGTCGTCGCCGCTGTCGTCGTCGGCCGTGTCGTCGTCGCCGGCGTCGTCGTCGCTCGCGTCGTCGTCGTCGTCGGCCGGATCTCCCGGGCAACCGGGCAGCAGGATCAGCCCGAGGGCCACTACTAGAGACAGAAGAACGCGTTCAACCATGGTCGTCCTCTCCACGGCCCCAGACTATCCGGAATGGGTCGGTTTGGCGATCGGGCGGATCGTGCCCGATCCGGGGATCGGGCGCCGCGGTCCGCTAGATGTCGAGGTTGGTGGCGTCCAGGGCGTTGCGCTGGATGAACTCGCGGCGGGGGTCGACCTCGTCGCCCATCAGCACGGTGAACAGCCCGTCGGCCTTGGCGACGTCGGCGACCCGGACCTGCAGCAGGGTGCGGGTCTCGGGGTTCATCGTGGTGTCCCACAGCTGCTCGGGGTTCATCTCGCCGAGGCCCTTGTAGCGCTGGATGTCGTAGCCCTTCTGGCCGATCTGGTGCACGTGCTCCATCAGCGAGCGCGGGTCGCCGAAGCTTGTCTCCTGGTCGCCATCGCGCAGCAGGTAGGGCGGCGGCATCAGCTCGCGGATCCGCCCCAGCTGGCGGCGCATCTCCCCGGCCTCGGGGAACTTCAGCGCGTCGGGGACCAGGCGCGTCTCGCGGCGGTGGCCGGCCCGCTCGGTCTCGACCACGATCCGCCACTTCCCCGGCACGTCGTCGGGCCAGACCTTCAGCGCGAGGACCTTCAGCCCGGGGTAGCGCTCGGCGAAGTACGCGGCCATGTCCTGAACCACCTGCTGCAGCGGAGCGCGGTCGAGGAACGAGGGCATCTCCCCGCTGACGGCGAAGAACGCCTCGACCACCGTGGCGTCGATCTTGCGGTCGAGCCGGTGCACCAGCTGGGCGTAGCGCTCGAGCCGATCGAGGACGTCGAGCAGCGGCTCGCCGCTGGCCGGCGCGGCGCCGTTGGCCCCCTGCAGGACCAGGTCGTTCACCTTGGACTGCAGCACGTACTGGCTCAGCGCGCGCTCGTCCTTGAGGTACGCGGTCTTGCGGCCCTTCCTGGCCTTGAACAGCGGCGGCTGGGCGATGTACAGGTGGCCGTTGGTCACCAGCTCGTTCATCTGGCGGTAGAAGAACGTCAGCAGCAGCGTGCGGATGTGGCTGCCGTCGACGTCGGCGTCGGT
>CAZOYV010000190.1:0-17325 GCA_964584075.1 uncultured Rickettsiales bacterium
GTCCCTAGATCGTGGCGCGGAGACGGTCCCATCCTCGTGGCGCTTGACATCTCGACAGCTCGATCTCGGTCGCGGTTCGGTACACTCCATCAGGGGGACGACATGCCACGACGCCCTCTCGTCACGATCCTGCTCGTGACTTGCTCCCCCCTCCTGGCGTGCTCCCCGACCCTCCACGTCCCCGGCCACGACGACCAGAGCGACGACGACGCGGGTGACGACGACGCCCTGGCCGACGACGACACCGCCGACGGCTGCTGTCCCTGGTCCGGCTTGTTCTTCGGCGAAGCGGAGATCGCGCAGAAGGACCCGTGGGGCGACTTCACCCTGCTCGGTCTCGATGCCTGGGCCGAGATCGACGGCGACTGCCACGTCGCGGGCGAGCTGGACCTCTCGCGCTCGACCCGCGGAGCTCCCCTCGCCATCTCGGGCCAGGTCACCGCCCTCGGGGCCGCGGAGGGCTCGATCTCGGGCGCGCTGGGCTGGATCCCGGACGTCGACCGGTCCTGGACCGGCTCCGCCACGGACTCGTCGTTCGAGGGCGCGTGGCAGGATCTGGGTCCCGATGGCCTACCCCTGCACGGCAGCTTCTGGATGGACCTGGCGCAGTGAGCCAGAAGGGGTCAGGCACTTACAATTACATTTTCTCAGGCGCCCACGATTCCCCGGATCTGCCGGATCCACTGACCCCTTCGGTGACCTTCGTTCTCGAACTCGTTCTCGATCTCGCCCTCGAATTCGATCTCGTTCGCGGGTTCCCGGCGGGGGTGCGGTAGAATCCCCCGCAGGAGGTCTGCATGCGCAAGTGGATGCTGTTCACCGGGCTGGTGCTGGTCCTGGGCTGTCCGCAGCCACAGCTGCCCGATCCGGTCGACGGGGACTCGGTGTACCGCGGGGACGCGGACGGGGACGGGACGGCCAACGACCAGGACTGCGACGACCACGACGCCACGGTGTTCCCCGGGGCCGAGGAGGTCTGCGACGGCCTGGACAACGACTGCGACGGCCTGATCCCCGACGACGAGAGCGACGCGGATCACGACGGGTACCGGATCTGCGACGGGGACTGCGACGACGCCGACGGGACGACCTATCCCGGCGCACCGGAGCTGTGCGACGACCGCGACAACGACTGCGACGGGGCGGTCTCGGACGAGGAGCTCGACGGCGACGAGGACGGCTACACGCCCTGCGAGGGCGACTGCGACGACACCGATCCGCTGGTCCATCCCGGGGCCGAGGAGATCTGCGACGGCAAGGACAACGACTGCGACGGCTCGCTGTCGGACGCCGAGCAGGACCTGGACATGGACGGGACGTCGGAGTGCCTCGGCGACTGCGACGACAGCGATCCGGCGCTGAACGTCGACGACGCCGACGAGGACGGCTACACGACCTGCGACGATCCGCCCGACTGCGACGACAGCGACCCGCTGCTGGACCCCGCGGACATGGACGGCGACGGGGCGAGCTCGTGCGACGGGGACTGCGACGACGGCAAGGCGGACCTCAACATCGTCGACGTGGACAAGGACGGCTACTCCACGTGCGACGGGGACTGCCTCGACAGCGACGAGGACGTCTACCCCGGGGCGACCGAGCTGTGCGACGACGGCCTGGACAACGACTGCGACGGCGACGTCGACGGCGACGACAGCGACTGCCCCGGCGGCGACGACGACACCACCGGCGACGACGACACCACCGGCGACGACGACACCACCGGCGACGACGACACGGCGAAGTGAAGGCCCTGCTCCTGCTGGCCCGGCCCCACCGCCTGACGCGGCGGCTGGCCTCCGCGCTGGGCGAGGAGCTGCGCTGGCGCGGGTTCGACGTCGAGACCGCGGCGATCGACCCGCGCCGCTCCGGCCCGCCGCTCGACGCCCACGGCGCCGCGGTGGTCGTGCTCGTCGCGGGGGCCGGGGTGGTGCCCAAGGTCCGCACGGCGCTGCTCGACGATCCCGACCGGCTGCTCGGTGCCGTCGCCCCGTTGCGGGACCGCCCGGTGGCGGCGCTGATCGTCAGCCTCACGGGCGCCCGCGCTCCCGCCCAGGCCCTGCACGACGCGATCCGGCGCCACGGCGGGATCCCGCTGCCCGTGGTCCACGCGTCGGTGCTGGGAGGCGGCCCGCTGGTGGACCTCGCCGCGGAGTGCATGGGTCGCGTCCCGCCCTTGCGCCGCGGGCGAGCGCGCGGGCGCCCTTGACATCGCCCGTGGTGGACACAGATCGGGGTCGGAGGTACACAAGCCCACCGCAGAGGAGTGGGCAACGCGATGGTCCCGACCCCCCCCGATCGACCGGCGCTGATGCGCCGCATCCAGGAGGCGCTGGCCAGCCGGCTGCGGGAGCTGGCGCCCGACGCCGAGCTGCCGGAGCTGGTCCTGCAGGCGCCGGAGCGCGAGGAGCACGGCGATCTCTCCGTGCCCTGCCACCCGCTGGCGCGCATCCTGCGCAACGCCCCGCAGCGCATCGCCGAGGACCTCGCCGAGCACGTCGCGGCCCGGCCCGAGATCGCCGCGGCCGAGGCGGTCAACGGCTTCCTCAACCTGCGGCTCGACCCGGCGGCGTACTTCGCCGCGGTGCTGTGGCCCGCGGTGGTCGGCGCCGGGCGCTACGGGCTCGGCGAGCCCACCGGGCAGCGCGTGATGGTCGAGTTCAGCTCGCCCAACACCAACAAGCCGCAGCACCTCGGGCACGTCCGCAACAACCTGCTCGGCGCGGCGGTGAGCAACCTGCTCGAGGCCCGCGGCGACACGGTGATCCGCGCCAACCTGATCAACAACCGCGGGATCCACATCTGCAAGTCGATGCTGGCCTACCAGCGCTTCGGCGAGGGCCGCACCCCCGAGGGCGAGGGCGTCAAGGGCGACCTGTTCGTCGGCGACTACTACGTGCGCTTCGAGCGGGCCTACGCCGAGGAGAGGGCGCGGCTCGAGGAGCAGCTCGCCGCCGAGGGCGCCGCGGACGCCGACGCCCGCAGCCGCCAGGCCGACGAGCGCAGCGAGCTGCTCGGCGCCGCGCGGGAGCTGCTGCGCCGGTGGGAGGCGGGCGACCCCGAGGTGGTCTCGCTGTGGGAGCGGATGAACGGCTGGGTCTACGACGGCTTCGACCAGACCTACCGGCGGCTGGGGATCCGCTTCGACAAGATGTACTACGAGTCGGAAACCTACCTGCTGGGCCGCGACACGGTGCTCGAGGCGCTGCAGCGCGGCGTGGTCGACCGCGGCGAGGACGGCAGCGTCTCGATCGACCTGAGCGACGACGGCCTCGACCGCAAGCTGCTGCTGCGCAGCGACGGCACCAGCCTGTACATCACCCAGGACATCGGGACCGCCCAGCTCAAGCAGTCCGACTTCGACCTGCACCGCTCGATCTACGTCGTCGGCAGCGAGCAGGACTACCACTTCCAGGTGCTGTTCCTGACGCTGAAGCGGATGGGCTTCGCGTGGGCCGACGGGCTGCAGCACCTGAGCTACGGGATGATCTACCTGCCCGAGGGCAAGATGAAGAGCCGCGAGGGCAAGGTCGTCGACGCCGACGACCTGATGGCGCAGGTGGTGCAGTCGGTGCGCGACCGGATGCTGCAGCGCGACGAGGAGCTGCGCGACACCGACCGCGAGTGCGCCACCGCGGTGGCCGAGCACTCGGAGCAGGCGCTGGCCGAGATCGACACCATCGCCGAGGCGGTGGGCATGGGCGCCCTGAAGTTCTACGTGCTGCGCTTCGGGCCGCGGAAGGACTTCACGTTCAAGCCCGAGGAGTCGATCTCGCTGCAGGGCGACACCGGCCCCTACGTGCAGTTCGCCTACACCCGGATCGTGGGGATCCTGCGCAAGGCCGGGCGGGACCTCGGCGACGACCACGGCGACCTGCTCGAGGCCGCCGATCCGGGGGCCCTGGGCAACGCCGAGGAGCGCGCGCTGGCGCGGCTGGTGGGGCAGTTCCCCGACGAGATCCAGCTCGCCGCCGAGCACCTCAACCCTGCCGCGTTCTGCCAGTACCTGGTCTCGGTGGCCCAGGCGTTCCACCGCTTCGTCCACGACCACCAGGTGCTGCGGGCCGACCACGAGGGGCTGCGGGACGCGCGGCTGGCGCTGTGCATCGCGACCGCCACGGTGATCCGCCGGGGCCTGGCGCTGCTGGGCATCGACGCACCGCCGAGGATGTGACCGCGGGGAGGACACGATGAGCGAGGCGATGGACCCCAAGATCGAGAAGTACCTCGAGACGATGACCGAGGACATCGGCACGCGGGTCGAGGACCGCCGCAAGGACAAGTGGCCCGACTACCGCGAGACCGACTCGTCGGCCAAGAAGCGGGAGATCCTGATCCACCGCCACCAGCGGATGGCGGTGCGCTGGGCCCGGGTGTGGGTCCCGATCGGCTCGGACCGCGAGATCCGGGCCTGCGAGAAGGTCGTCGAGGCCTACCTCGAGCGGATCGGCGAGGAGGGCACCGGCGGCGGCTCCGAGGAGTCGTTCCGCCGAACGCTGCAGGGCCTGACCAACCTGGGCAACAGCCTGGCGCGGGTGCTGCGCTCGGTGCAGGGCGGCAACCGCGATTCTCGGATGGCGGCCGTCGAGCGCGTGGCGACGGCCGTGCAACGGGGAGACTCCACCGCCCAGATCCTGGCCGATGCGCACGAGTACCAGCCCCGGGTCCAGATGGAGGAAGCGGACGACCAGGACGTCCGCGACTGAGCGGCCGGCGCGGGCTTGTCCACCCGGGCGGGAAACGCTACAGTCGGGGATACGCCTGCTGGAAAAAGGCACGAATGAGCAACAACACCACGATGATCGACCAGGCCTTGTTGCCCCGGAACATGTCTCCGGTTCCGGACAACATCAAGGCGACGCTGCGCGTGGTGCAGGGGCCGGCGGCGGGCACGGTGGTGGAGCTGACCAAGAGCATCACCGGCGTGGGCCGCGGCGACGAGAACGACCTCGTCCTGCCCGACACCCGGGTCAGCAACTTCCACATGGCGCTGTACCACTGCGCCGGGGAGTTCCGGATCCGCGATCTGGGCTCGACCAACGGCACCTTCCTCAACGGCTCGGCGGTGACCGAGTACGCCCTGCGGCACGGCGACTGGATCCAGGTCGGCGGCTGCGTGCTGCGCTTCGAGATCGAGCGCGCGGCGCCCAACATCAAGCGCTAGGCGCTCTTCCCTACAGCAGCAACCCCAGCCGGAAGCCGGCCCGAGGTGCGACCGGGAAGGTCGGATCGCCGGTGACCACCGCGCTGATCTCGAACGCCGCGGTGAACCCGAAGCGGGTCACCAGCGTGATGCCGGCGTGGGCGTAGGGGTTGATCCGCGCCAGGTAGTAGCCGCGGCCGAGCAGCAGGTAGTCCGCGAAGTGGAAGTCGAGGCCGAAGTTGCCCGAGACGCCGATGCCGACGGTGGGGGTCAGCGGCCCGTCGATCGGCGCGGCGGCGACCTGGGCCCACCAGAACCGGGTGTGCGTGTCGCCGGCCCCGATCCCGCCCTGGATCGCCAGGAAGTGGACCGGCAGGACCTCGACGTAGAGCCCCAGCGAGACGGCGTTGTTGAGCACGGCGACGCCGAACCCGAAGTGCCGCCCGCGGCGCGTCGAGCGCAGCGCGTGGAGGCCGTGGTGGTCGTCGTCGCAGCCGTCGCACTCGACGTCGTCGTCCTCGTCGTCCTCGTCGTCCTCGTCGTCCTCGTCGTCCTCGTCGTCCTCGTCGTCCCCGTCGTCCTCGGCGGCCGCGGGCTCCGGGGGTGGAAGCAGCGCGGCGGCGCGGGCCTCGTCCCCGGTGCGCCGGAAGCACTCGGCCAGGTAGGCCCGCACGGTGGGGTCGTCGCCCTCCAGGGACAGCGCCCGCTCCAGGTAGGGGATCGCGTCGGCGTGGCGCCCCTCGCGGTACAGCGCGAAGCCGGTGTCCCAGGCCTGCTCCCACGACATCGTCGAGGCGTCGGCCAGCGCGGCCTCGGTCCCGCCGCCGGCCGCCGCCTCGGAGGCAGCCGGCTCCCCGGCCGGCGAACCGTCGTCCGGTGTCTCCGCGGCCTCGCCCGCGTCGGTCTCCCCGGCGGCGCCGGCCTGCTCTCCCTCGTCGCCCTCCTCGGCCGCCGCGATCACCGGCACCGCGAGGACCAGCGCGAGGATCTGCGGCGCGATCCACATCCAGCGTGTCATGCCCACCTCCATCGGGCGCGGAGGCCCGCCCGAACGAAGACCAAGATAGCACGCACGTCGTGATACCATCGAGCGCCGAGGGAGCCGGGGTCCGCCACGAGAGCAGGAAGCACGCGCCGTGAAGATCTACGCCTCCCACCACCTGCCCTGTCCACCCGAGACGTTCTGGCGCCTGTACTTCGACGACGAGTACAAGGAGGCCCTCGACCGTGAGATGGACCTGGCCGAGCACGTGATCCTGGAAGACACGCCCCGCGGCGACCGGCGCTTGATCCGGGCGCGGATCACCCCCCGCCGCGAGGTACCCCGGGCGGTCCGGAAGGTGATCAGGAGCGCCACGCTGGGCTACGAGGAGGAGCGCCTCTACGATGCGGAGCGCAGCCAGATCGAGTGGAAGGCGCTCCACGCCGCGCTGGGCTCCCGGTTCCACTGCCAGGGGCTGTTCCGGGTCGATCCCGAGGGGGACGGCTGCCGCCGCGTGCTCGAGGGCGAGATCCGGGTCGAGATCCTCGGCGTCGGCAAGCTGATCGAGAGGGGCATCGCCTCGGACGTCGAGCGGACGTACGATGTGGCGGCCCGGTTCATCGCCCGCTGGCTGGAGGAGCACCCGGAATGAGCCGCCCGACCGCCGCCGTGGCCCTGCTGCTGGCGCTGCTCGTGCGGCCCGCGCCGGCCGCCGCCTACGGCGAGGAGGTGGACGGCCTCCCGTCGATGCACGAGCGGCAGATCCACCTGTTCACCGACATGCTGCGCGTCTCGCCGATGACGTTCTGGGACGGCGAGCAGAGCTACGAGCCGCTGCCGCCGCTGGTGTACCATCCCGATCTGAACGAGGTGGCGCGGCTGTACGCCGACGACATGAAGGTCAACGGCTGCTGGAACGCCGATCACTCCAGCTGCGACGGGACCTCGTTCGAGGACCGCGTCACCGCCTACTACCCCGACTTCATCGCCATCGGCGAGAACATCGCGATGGGCTACACGACCCCCGAGTCGGTGGTCCTCGAGGGCTGGCTGCACTCCGACGGCCACCGCGCCAACCTGCTGCACCCCGGGTTCCGCGAGCTCGGCGCAGGCTACGCCGCCGGCGGCGCCGGGGGGCCGTGGTACGTCCAGGACTTCGGCAACCGCAACGGGATCGAGGACCCGATCCTGACCTCCGGCGCCCACTGGCCGGAGCTGCCCGCGGTGGGCCAGCCGGCCACGTTCTACGCCACCTACCACGACCCCGACGGCACCGCGCCCGAGAGCGTGTGGGTCGCGGTGGACACCAGCTGCTACGAGATGGAGCTGGACCTCGGCCACCCGGAGACGGGGGTCTACGCCTGGGAGCTGCCCGAGGTGATGGGGGAGAGCTGCGTGCCGTACGCGTTCCTCGCCAACCTGACCGACGGCACCACGGTGACGCTGCCCACCGACGGCGCGATGGTGATGCGCGCCGGCGCCGCCGACTGCCCGGACTACCAGCCGGAGCCCCCCGCGAGCCCCTGCACCGGGATGGCCGACGACGGCCCCGCCGGCTGCGCGGCCCAGGGCTGCGAGACCGGCACCGACAGCTCGGTGATCGACGGCAACGACAACGAGGTCACCGAGTACGGCACCTGCGAGCTCGGCGCCCGCCGCGCCGTGCGCTCCCCGTTCGCCCTGCTGCTCTGGGCCGGGGCCCTTCTCCTCGCCTCGCGGCGTCTGGTAAGGTCGTCCCGCCCCTAGCAGGGGACGGGAGGCCACACATGTTCCGCTACCACGCTTCGCTGGGAACCCTCGCGCTGATCGCCGTCACCGGGGGACTGCTGCTGACGGGCTGCAAGAGCCGAGACGAGATGATGGTCGAGAAGCTCGCCAGCCCGTTCGACATCGATCACGAGGAGGCGATCTGGTACTTCGGCAGCGAGCGCGGGCTGGAGTCGCTCGAGGTCCTGAAGGAGGAGATGAAGAACCCGGACCGCCGCCACGACATCCGCAAGATCTGCGCGGCGTGGGGGCCCGAGGCGATCGACCCGCTGCTGGCGATCATCGCCGAGGACGTGCAGGCCACGCCCTACCCGTACACCGCCGAGGAGCTGTTCCTCAACGCGCCGCAGGACGGCATCGAGTTCGGCGACCACGCCGGGCTGATCCGGGCCGGGACGGCGGCCGAGTGCCTGTGGGAGGTGGTCGGCAGCGAGGAGATCGACAAGTTCATCGACCTGTACCTGGCCAACCCCCAGGTCCCCGAGCGGCCCTACGTCTACATGGTGCTGCGCAACAAGCACAACGAGGCGTGGCGCAAGATCGCCGCGCGGGTCAAGGGCGGCGAGCGGGCCGAGAAGAGCCACCACCTGATCCGCTACCTGATGACCGCGATCATCACCCAGGAGGGCCAGCAGGCGATCGACTCGATGACCGGCGACATGCCCCCCGAGGCGCTGGAGGGGCTGCTGGCCTACGACGACCCGCCGACGCGCGCGTTCTACCTCAATGGCATGGCCTACGAGCACAACGACGCGCTGATCGAGCCGGCGATGGAGCAGTTCAAGAAGGAGGCCCAGGAGAACCCCGAGGACCCGATCCCCCCGTTCTGCATCGGCGCGCTGATGGTGATCAAGGACCAGGGGATGGACCGCAAGCGGGTCATCGAGCGCTGGCTCGACAAGTCCCGCGAGGCCTACTTCGAGCACGAGAAGGAGCTGGACTGGACCCCCTTCGACCGGGTGATGTACATGGAGGCGATGGCCCACTACTACGGCGGCGTCCTGCAGTGGTGGGCCGTGACGATGGTGGACTACGACATGGTCGACCACCTCTCCGGCCGCCAGCGGCTGCTGCTCCACCCCGCCGAGGACATCCGCGACTCGGTCAAGCCCAAGGTCCGGCTGGCCAAGGAGGCCGGGACCGAGGCCAGCACGCCCCAGTAGCCACTCGTCAATTTCCCGTCATTTCCCGACCGGTCTGCCGTTCCGAGGGAACGATCCACCCGCCTCGTCCGTTAGGATCGAGACGCGCCCACCGACCTCTCCGGGGAGATCTGCCATGAGCCGTTGGACGTCCCGTGCCTCCGTGACCGCGCTCGCGATCGCCGCCCTGCTGGCCCTGCCCGCCCCCGCCGGGGCCGAGGCCGACGCCGCCCGCGAGGCGATGGTCGCCGGCAGCTACCGCCAGGCCGCCGCGATGCTCTCGGGGGAGGCCGCGCGGGCCAAGGGCGACCCGATCTCGGGGCCCCACCTGCGCTACCTCCACGGCCGCTCGCTGCAGCTGGCCGGCGACCACCGCGGGGCGGTGGCGTCGTTCGAGCGGCTGATCGCCGACTTCCCCGACTCGCCGTGGGTCCGCAAGGCGCGGTTCTGCCGCTCCGACAGCCTCGCCGAGCTCGACCGCGTCGAGGAGGCCGCCGAGGTCTACCGCGCCGAGACCGAGGCGCTGCTGGAGCCGGCCCGCCGCGACGAGCTGGCCGCGATCTTCCTGGAGTACGCCCACGCCGCGTTCGAGCCCGACGAGAAGAAGAAGGTCGCGCCGGACTACGGCACCGCCCAGATCCTGTTCGCCACCGTGCTGGAGCTCGAGCCCAGCGACGCGGTGCGCCACGAGGCCGAGCACTACCACGCCCGCTGCCAGCTGGAGCTGGGCGACCTGCGCGGCGCGCAGGCCGTGTTCGCCGGGCGCCTCGACGACGAGGACGACCCGATGCCGGCGGCCGACCGGTTCCACCTGGCGCGGGCCTACGGCGGCGACGTGGCCAACGCCGCGCGGCAGTTCCACCTGCTGATCGAGCGCCACCCCGACGACCCGCTGGCCGGGGACGCGCTGTGGGAGGCGGCGCTGCTGCTGGCCCCCGAGGAGAGCACCAGCCCCACCGATCCCGAGCGGGCGGTGGAGGACCTGCGCGCGCTGGTGGCCCGCTTCCCGGATCACGAGCACGCCGCCGAGGCCCACCTGCGCGTCGCCCGCGTGCTGGTCTGGGCCGGCCGCCAGGACCGGGCGGTGGACGCCTACCGCGAGTTCGTCGACGCCCCCGTCCGCGCCGAGGACGAGGAGCGCCCGCGGGCGATGGTCGAGCTCGCCGAGCTGCTCGAGCGCCTCGGCCGCGACGACGACGCCATCGAGGTCTACCGCCGCTACTCGGCGGAGTACCCGACCCACGAGGACTGGCCCGATGTCCAGGTCCACCTGTCGGAGCGGGACCAGCAGGAGGGCTACGAGCGCTACCGCGACGGGGACCTCGACGGCGCCGCGGCGGCCCTGGCGCGCCACGCCGACGCCCACCCGGCCGAGGACGCCGAGGCCCGCTACCTGATCGGGATGATCCACTACCGCGAGGGCCGCGTCGACGAGGCGATCGAGGCCTTCGAGGCGGTGTCGTCCAAGTTCCCCGACCACTGGGCCGGCTCCCGCGCCGACTACGCGCTGGCGCTGATCCAGCTGCAGGAGAAGCGCGACGCCGACCGGGCTCGCGAGCACCTCGAGCACTGCACCCAGTTCGGCGGGGTCCGCAACGGCGACTGCTGGGCGCTGCTGTCGGAGATGGACAGCGAGGGGCTCGACCTGTACGTCGACCGGCCGCTGCGGACCAACGAGAGGCCCGCGGTGTGGATGCAGGCCCGCAACCTGGACGAGGTGGAGCTGACGCTGCACCGCGTCGACCCCGAGATCCTGATGCGCAAGGAGGGCTCGGTGGAGGCGATGGACTCCCTCGACGTCGAGCTGATCGAGCCCGACCAGCGCTGGGAGGAGCGCATCGACGGCGCCGCCGAGGGGCTGTCCTGGTCCGGGGCGATGGCGCTGCCCGTGCGCGGCCCCGGGGTGTACGTCGTGGGCGCCACGGGCAAGACCCTGCGGGCCCAGATCCAGGTGGTGATCAGCGACATCACGGTGGCCACCTTCCGCCACGAGGAGGACGTGGTGGTCTACGTCCAGGACCGCCGCAGCGGGGCCCCGGTGACCGGCGCGCGGGTGCTGCTCAGCGACGGCACGGCGGTGTTCGAGGAGGGGCGCACGGGGCGGGACGGGACCTTCGTCCGCCGCGGCGAGCCCGGCGGCGATCCGCTCCCCTACGAGACGGTGGCGCTGGCGCTGAAGGGCCGCCACATGGCCACCGCGCGGCTCAGCGACGCCGGCGCGACCAAGCCCGAGGAGCTGCCCGTGGCGAGCTACGTCTACACCGACCGCTCGGCCTACCGGCCCGGCGGCGAGGTGGGCTACCGCGCGGCGCTGCGCCGGGTCCACGACCGGCGCCACGAGTCGATGGCCGGCGACGAGGTGCGGGTCCGGATGCTGTCCCCCGCCGGCTGGGTGCTCGCCGAGCGCACCGCGACGCTGGACCGCTTCGGCTGCGCCGGAGGCACCTTCGCGCTCGCCGGCGATGCCGGCGTGGGGTCGTACCGGGTGGTGGTCGAGATCCCGGTCACGGGGGGACACGAGCAGGTGGGCCAGGCCTCGTTCCAGATCACCGAGGCGGCACCCTCGCGGCGGCTGATCGAGGTGGACTTCGACCGCGCGGTGTACGTGCTCGGCGACGAGGTCGAGGCCACCGTGACCGCCACGACCTACACCGGCGAGCCGATCGTCGGCGTGCGGCTGGGCTACCGCTGGGGCCACGAGGACGAGCAGGCCCAGAGCGAGCCGACCGACGAGGACGGCCGGGTGGTGCTGACCACCTCGACGCTGAACCACGGCGGGCTGCACTCGGTGCAGCTGACCGCCCACCTGCCCGGCGAGCCGGTGCAGGTCACCGAGGCGCGGCTGGTCCGCGACGCCGAGTTCACGCTGGCGCTGCAGACCGACCGCGACACGCTGCGGCCCGGCGAGGCGCTGCAGGCCAACCTCACGATCCACGACCACGAGGGCGAGGGCGTGGCCACGCCGCTGACGCTGTCGCTGTACCACGAGCCCCAGGCGACGCCCTACGACGAGTGGGAGGGCAACCCGTTCGCCGTGCCGCTGTGGGAGCGGTCCGACGAGCGCTCGCTGGTCCCGCCGGTGACCCCGGCGGCGGAGCCGACCCGCACCGTGGAGCTGGCCACGGACGCCGACGGCGTGGCCCGCCAGTCGTGGGAGCTGACCGCGGCGGGGAGCTACCGCGTGGTGGCCCGGGCCCGCGACGGCCGCGACGCCGTCGTCCACGCGTCGCGGACCGTGACGGTGCTCGGCGACGAGGGTCCCCGCGAGGGGCTGGCGCTGCTGGCCGACGAGGTCGTGCTGCCGGCGGGCGGGACCGCCCGCGCCCAGGTGGTGGGCGGCGGGACCGGCCGGGCGCTGGCGATCCTCGAGGCCGACGGGATCGCCGCGGTGCAGCTGGTGCGCCTCGACGGCGACTGGGACGAGGTGGCGGTGCCGCTGCAGCTGGGCATCGCGCCCAACGCCCGCCTGACGGTGGTCGCGGTGCGCGACGACCGGGTGCTGTCCGGGTCGGTGGACCTGTCCGTCGAGGCCCACCTCGACGTGGCGCTCGAGGGGCTCCCCGAGGAGGCCGAGCCGGGGACCACCGTCGAGGCCACGATCCAGGTCCGCGACGAGGCCGGCGCGCCGGTCGACGCCCAGGTCTCGGTGGCGGTGATCGACGCGTCGCTGCTGGCCCAGTTCCCCGAGAATCGCGGGTCGATCGCGGGGCGCTTCCTGCCCGACTACCACACCGTCGGTGGCCTCGCGGTGGGCGCCACCCGGCTGCGCTCGCAGGGCCCGGGGATGCAGATCGACGCGGCGATCCTGGCGGAGCTCGAGCGGCAGGCCAAGGAGGAGGCACGGGATCGGCGCCGGGCGGAGGCCGAGCCGCTGGCGCCGGAAGAGCTGGACATCATGGCCGACGCCGACGAGACCTACTGGCTCGAGGGCGAGGCCTACGGGCTCGGCGGGCTCGGGACCGCGGGCTACGGCCGGGGCGGCGGCGGCTCCGCGGTGGGCTACGGGACCGCCGGCGGGGTGATCGGCGGGGTGCTCGGCGGCGAGGGCCGCCCGGGCCAGGTGGAGCGCTTCCGCGCCGAGGCCGCGCTGTGGGTCCACGACCTGGAGACCGGCAGCGACGGGGACGCGACGCTGGCGATCCCGCTGCCGAAGCGCGCCGCGCGCTGGAAGGTGATCGTCGTCGCGGTCGACACCGGGCTGCGCAGCGGCGAGACCGACGGCGAGCTGGTCGCCCGCGAGCCGCTGTCCGTGGTGGTCGCGCCGCCGCCGTACCTGCGCGAGGGGGACCGGCCGGCGCTGGTCGCCGATCTGACGTCGGACGCCGGCGGGACGGTGCGCCTCGAGGGGGCGGTGGGGGGGACCCCGCTGGCCCCGGTGGAGCGGACCCTGCCCGCCGGCGCGCTGGACGCCGTGGCCCTGGACGGCGTCGCGGTGGACGGCGCGGGTGCGACGCGTGACCCGCACGGCGCGCTGGTCGTGCCGTTCGCGCTGTCGCTGAGTGGCCCCGCCGGCCGCGCCCACGACGAGCTGGCCAGCCGCCTGGTGGTCGCCGACCGGCCGCTGGAGCGCTGGCGCGCCGGGACGCTGCAGCGCAGCGCGGACCTGCTGCTGGAGGCGCCCGAGGGGGCCCGCGGCGACCTGCAGCTGGTGGTCGAGCTGGGCCCCGGCGACCTCTCCGGGGCGATGGCGATGGCGCTGACGCGGCCGACGGTGTGCCTCGGCTCGCCCTACACCAGCGCCCACGTGGCGTTCGCCACCACGGCGCTGCTCGACGGGGCGCCCGGCCGGCTGCCCGCCGCCCAGGAGGAGCTGGTGCGCTCCCTGGCGCGGACCCACGCCGAGCGGCTGATCGAGGACCCGTCGTCCCAGGGCCAGCAGTGGACCCGACCGGGGCGCGGCCACGACGGGACGCTGACCGCCTACGGGTACGTCGCGCTGGTGCGCGCCGCGCGGCTCGACCTGCTCCCCGCGGGGGCCCACGAGGCCGCCCAGGACAGGGCCGCCGAGGCCCGCCAGGTGCTGCTCCGCCAGCTGCGCGAGGAGACCACCCGGCCGCCGTCGTACCAGGCGCTGCTGCTGTACGCGCTGAGCTTCGAGGAGGGCGACGACGCGGCGTGGTCGACGGTGCTGACCCGGCTGCTGCGCAGCACCGGCGCGAGCGACCCGCGCACGCTGGGCCTGCTCGTCACCGCGGCGGTGCAGTTCGGGATGGCCGAGGACGCCGCCGGCAGCCGCGGCGAGCTGGAGCAGGCGGTGCGCGACGCCGTGGCCGCGGGCCAGACCTGGTCCCTGGCCCCCGCGGCCGAGGGGCTGGCCGCGCTGGACCCGGGCAGCGACGCGCTGCCGGCGGCGGTCACCGCGCTGGAGGAGCACCTGGCGCGCCCGTGGCTGCCGACCTCGTCGGTGGCCCAGACCGTCTCGGCGCTGGCGCGGATCCGGGGCGGCGCGGCCACGCCCGTGGCGGTGCGCGTCGACCTGCCGGACGGCACGACCCAGCGGATCGACTTCAGCGCCGACCCGCGGCCGGTGCGCGTCGAGGGGATCGTCGCCGACGGCCAGCGGGCCCGCGTGCACCTGGAGCTCAGCGGGCGCGGCCCGCTGCGCTACCGCGCCGGCCTGGTGGGCGACCCCGCCCCCGACGGCGCCCCCCCCGACGACCCGCGCTGGACCGTGGAGCGCCGCTACCGTCGCCCCGACATCGCCTACCACGGCGTGCCGCTGGCGCAGGGCTACGGCGCGCTGAGCGGCGCGTACGTCGCGCAGTACGACGAGCTGCAGGTCCTGCCGGTGGGCCGCAGCACCGCCGCCGAGCTGAGGATCCGCCTGGAGAAGGACCAGCCCGCCGATCCCGCCGGGACCGTGTGGATCCTCGAGGAGATGATCCCCGCGGGGACCACCGTCGAGCCGGGCTCGATCCAGGGCGCGCTGTTCGCCGAGGTCCGCGACGACCGCGTCGTGGCGTACCTCGACGGCGCGTTCGGCAGCACCACGCTGCGCTACCGCCTGGTGGGCGCCACCCCCGGGACCTACACCGCCCCGGGCGCGCGGCTGCGGCGGATGGACGAGGGCACGATCTTCGAGGTCGGGCCGGCCACCGAGCTGGTGGTCTCGGCGCAGCCCCCGCCCCCCGGCCCGGTGGAGCCGCTGGTGGACGGGGTCGAGTACCCGGCCGGCGAGTTCACGCTGACCCCCGACGAGCTGTACGAGCTCGGGCAGCGGCTGTGCCGCGACGAGCGCTGGGCCGACTGCGCCCCGACCTACGAGGCGCTGCTGCAGCGCGGCGCCCTGCGCAACGACCGCTCCAAGGTCGTCGGCGCCGACCTGCTGGAGGCCACCGTCGCGCTGGGCGACCCGGCCGGCACGCTGCGGGCGTTCGAGATGCTCAAGGAGCGGGACCCGGCGTACCAGGTGCCGTTCGACCAGATCGTCGCCGTGGCGAAGGCCTACGAGCAGGCCGGCGAGCACCGCCAGGCGCTGCGCGTCTACCGCGGCACGCTGGCGGCGCGGTTCCTCACCGAGGCGCGGCTGGGCAAGACGCTCGAGCAGCGCGACCTGGTGCTGCCCTCGCTGCGCTTCATGTACGACCTGTCCGTCGCCTACCCCGATCTCGGGCCGGTGCAGAACTCGCTGTTCCACCTTCCGCAGATCGTGGCCGACCGCGCCGAGCAGGCCGAGACCGATCCGGCGATCAAGGCCCGCGGCTACTCCCGCGAGACGCTGCTGGCGACCTCGGCGGACTGGATGCTGGAGTTCGCCGCGCGCTACCCCGAGTCGCCGCTGGCCGAGGAGGCCGGGTTCCAGCTGGCGGGGACCCACCTGGAGCTGGAGCGATACGACGACGCGATCTCGGTGTGCCGCACCCTGGCGCGGCGGTTCCCGGAGGGCAGCTACCTGGACGGGTTCCTGTACATGGAGGGCTACGCCCACCGCGCCCGGGGCGACATGGGCACCTCGCTGCGGCTGCTCGGCCGCGTCGCGGACGGCTCGTTCCACGCCCCGGGCGGCGGCGCGCCGCGGGCCAGCGAGCAGCAGCCGCTGGCGCGCTACGCGATCGCCCAGATCCACGACGCCGCCGGGCGCCCGGAGCAGGCGCTGGAGTACTACCGGCTGGTCTCCGGCCGCTACCGCGACGCCGCCGAGGCGGTGGCCCAGATGGAGCAGGTCGTGCTCGCCACCGACGACGTGCACACCGTCCCGACGAGCCAGGCGCCGGCGCTGGACGTCCGCAGCCGCAACCTCGACGACGCCGACCTGCTGCTGTACCAGGTGGACCTGATGCGACTGCTGCTGCGGGAGAAGAACCTGGCCAGCGTGGCCGGCATCCGCCTGGCCGGGATCGAGCCGATCCACCGCGCCACCGTGGCGCTGCGCGGGGGCCGCCTGCGGGAGGCCACCACGCCGGTGTCGCTGCCGCTGAAGGAGCCCGGCGCCTACCTCGTGGTGCTCAAGGGCGAGCAGGCCGGGCTGAGCTCGATGGTGCTGTACTCCGACCTCGACCTGGTGGTCCAGGAGGACCGCACCGCGCGCCGCGCGCGGGTCACCGTCACCACCCCCGACGGCGCCCCCGTCGAGGACGCCCACGTCAAGGTGATCGGCAGCGACCACGGGATCGTCTCCGGCGACACCGACCTGCGCGGCGTGTTCGCCGCCGACGGCGTCAACGGCGCCCCGACGGTGATCGTGCGCAAGGACGAGCACTACGCCCTGTTCCGCGGCGCGGCGGTGGCCCCGCCCCCGCCGGCCCCCTCGATGCCCTCCTCGCGCGCGCCCGAGGAGGTGGACCTGCTGCGCAACCTGCGCGAGCAGAACGTGCAGCAGCGGATGGACAACCGGCGCAAGTACGACAAGGACTACTTCGAGCAGAATGTCGAGGGGGTGATGATCGACGACCTTGAATAGCGAACGAGATCGATCGCGAGATCGATCGCGAGATTTCTTGCATGAGAGGCTCGACTGCTACCAGCTGGCGCTGGTGGTTGCCCGATGGGTCTATCGAGTCAGGTTTCCCAAGGACTGTCAGGACTCGAGGAACCAGCTCCTGCGTGCGTCGCAGTCGATCGTTCTGCACATCGCGGAAGGCAGCTGCCGCGGGGGTGGGGCCGAGCGGAACCACTACCGGATCGCGACGGGCTCGGCGGGGGAATGCTGCGCGGTGCTCGATGTCGTGCCCCTGCCCGGGGCCGAGGAGCAGCAGGACAACCTGCGCAGGATCGGGGCGATGCCGAGCGAGCTCGCGGGCTGAGAGCTTGTGAATCTATCCCCTCCCGTCGCCTGAGCACCGCATCATCCC
>CAZOYV010000191.1:0-16907 GCA_964584075.1 uncultured Rickettsiales bacterium
GACCGTGTCGTCGTCGTCTCCGGTGTCGTCGTCCCCGACCGTGTCGTCGTCCCCGACCGTGTCGTCGTCGTCCCCGACCGTGTCGTCGTCGTCTCCGGTGTCGTCGTCCCCGACCGTGTCGTCGTCCCCGGCGGTGTCGTCGTCGCCGGCGGTGTCGTCGTCCCCGACCGTGTCGTCGTCGCCGGCGGTGTCGTCGTCTCCGGCGGTGTCGTCGTCCCCGACCGTGTCGTCGTCCCCGGCGGTGTCGTCGTCCCCGACCGTGTCGTCGTCCCCGACCGTGTCGTCGTCGCCGGCGGTGTCGTCGTCTCCGGCGGTGTCGTCGTCGCCTGCGACGTCGTCGCCAGGATCGCTGTCTTCGTCTCCCCCGTCGGCCGGTGCGGGCTCCGGAAACCGGCAGCCGGTCGTTCCGAGCGCCAACCCCCCGGTGAGCATCATGACGAGGAACCAGTACCGCATGTCTCTCCTCTGCGGGCGCAGGGGTCCCCGTCGCGCACACGGCGACCATTCGTCGCGCCGCTGTCGGGACGCCCGCTGAAGACCCGCCAGCCGTCCCCCCTACACCACGGGTAGACGGCGATCCGTACGTCGTCAATGGAATTTCTGTATATTTGGGTAAATAGGGTTATCTACTATTGTGCGTCTATTTTGTGCTACAGCGTAAGTGCATGAAATCACGGGCGGAAACACCAGCTACAAACACTATTCTCGACGGCGGTTCCTAGGCGTGCCTTCCGGCGATAGCCCGGCCCTGATGGCACCGCGGAGCGCGGGCGCGAGCAAGAAGTAGGCCAGGCGCTACAAGTTAGCTAAAACAAACTTGGGCCCTTGACGCTGACGAAGACGGGCCCGATCTTCCCCCCAAGGACGCGGCGACGTGACGGTGCCTCCCCGCGGGGAGTGACGGGGTGCGCGGTCGGGGGCGTCGCTCACGGCCGGGAGGGGTCGGACGACACGACAGGCGAGGAAGACGACTCCCCCGTGGAAGCACGACGAGGAGATGAGAGGTGGACGATGGACAGGGCCCACGGCGATATCGATCACTTGCCCGCCGACATCGAGCAGGCGGCTGCCTTCCAGGAGATCCGGGCGGTAGAGCAGCGGCGCGAGGCGGCCTCGCGGTGGCCGCTGCTGCGGACCGTCAACCGATCCCTCGCCCGGGTGGCCCCCCCCGCGGGCCCGAAACCAGCGCACGAGGACGTCTCGGGGCGCTACGACCTGACGGCCGAAGAGGTGTCCCGGGACGAGCCGCGCGGACCATCCTCCCCGGACCGGCAGCGCGTCCCGCTCGGTCCGGTGGTCGCGCGTCGCACCGCGTGAGTCTCCACCGACATTCCAGGGAATCCGCATGAGAACCGTATCGCTGGTCTCGATCAACGGCGGCACCGGCCGCACGGCGCTGACCGCCCACCTGGGCGCGATCCTGCAGCAGGAGCAGCGCCGCTGCCTGCTGGTGGACGCCGACCCCCGCAGCGCCCTGGGCCACTGGTTCGGGATGACCCCGGACGAGCGGTTCGGGCTGGCCCGCAAGGGGGTCGACGCCGACGACGTGCTGCAGTTCCAGCGGGAGCACCGCCCCGACGTGCCGTACGTGCCGTTCGGGCTGGTCACCGAGGCCGAGCTCGCGGGGCTGGAGCTGACGCTGCAGCGGGAGCCGGAGTGGCTGGTGCGACGCATCGGCCAGCTCACCGGCCACGAGGTCGACGTGGCGCTGGTGGACGCGCCGGCCGGGCTGGGCCCGTGGACCGTCCACGCGGTCCGTGCCGCCGACGTGGTGCTCGCCGTGTTGCGCCCCGATCCGACGACCTATGCGGCGCTGCCCCACCTGCGGCGCCTGCTGCAGCAGCACGCCGAGTCCCGCGGGGCGTACCGCGGCACGCTGGTGCTGCTCAACGGCATGGACGCCCGCTCGCGCCTCAGCCGCGACATCAAGGCCGCGCTGGCCGATCAGCTGGACGACCTGCTGCCGGTGACCGTGCCCTGGGACGAGGCGGTGCGCGAGGCCCACGCCCAGGGCAAGACCGTGCTGCACACGTTCCCCGATTCCCAGGTGGTGGCATCCCTGCGCGACGTGGCCGGGATGCTGATGGCGCGGATGGACGCCGACGCGACCACCGGAGAGGTGCTGGTGCTGCAGTGAGCGAACCTCGGACCGAACCCCGCGTGGTGATCCGGGGGCCCGCGATCCCGTGGTGGAAGCGCCTGGCGCGTCTAAGCGCCGTGGCGCTGGCGCTGGTGCTGATGTTCCTGGTGGTCGTCACGCCGCTGGACATCAAGGCCCAGGCGATCCTCGGCGCCTCGGTGTTCACCCTGATGTGGGCGCTGAACCGCTTCGAGGGGCGGTTCGTCACCCTGGTGCTGATGTTCGTCTCGATCGCGGTGTCCAGCCGCTACATGCACTGGCGGCTGACCGCCACGCTGGACATGACCTGGTCGCCCGGGATGGTGTTCGGGATGCTGCTGCTGGCGGCGGAGAGCTACACCTACGTGGCGCTGCTGCTGGGCTACGCGCAGACCGCCTGGCCGCTGCAGCGCAAGCCCGCGCCGCTGCCCGCGGACACCAGCGCCTGGCCCACCGTCGACGTCTTCATCCCGACCTACAACGAGCCGCTGAAGGTGGTGCGCGCCACCGTGCTGGCGGCCCAGGCGATGGACTGGCCGGCGGACAAGCTGCGGGTCACGATCCTCGACGACGGGCGCCGCGGCGAGTTCCGCGCCTTCGCCGCCAACGCCCACGTGGGCTACATCGCCCGCACCGACAACGCCCACGCCAAGGCCGGCAACATCAACCACGCGCTGGCCAAGACCCGCGGCGAGTTCGTCGCGATCTTCGACTGCGACCACGTCCCGACCCGCTCGTTCCTGCAGACCACGATGGGGTGGTTCCTCGCGGATCCGAAGATGGCGATGGTGCAGACCCCGCACCACTTCTACTCGCCGGACCCGTTCGAGCGGAACCTGGGCTCGTTCCGCCGCGTGCCCAACGAGGGCCAGCTGTTCTACGGGCTGCTGCAGCCGGGCAACGACCTGTGGAACGCGGCGTTCTTCTGCGGTTCGTGCGCCGTGATGCGGCGCACCGCGCTGCTACAGGTCGGCGGGATCGCGGTGGAGACCGTCACCGAGGACGCCCACACCGCGCTGCGGATGCACCGCCGCGGGTGGCGCACCGCGTTCCTCGGCGTGCCCCAGGCCTCGGGGCTCGCCACCGAGAGCCTCTCGGCCCACATCGGCCAGCGGATCCGCTGGGCGCGGGGGATGGTCCAGATCTTCCGCATCGACAACCCGCTGCTCGGCCGCGGGCTGAAGCTGTTCCAGCGGCTGTGCTACGCCAACGCGATGATCTACTTCTTCAACGCGATCCCGCGGCTGGTGTTCCTCACCGCGCCGCTGGCGTTCCTGTTCTTCGGCGCCCACATCTTCAACGCCGCCCCGGCGCTGGTGCTGGCCTACGCGCTGCCGCACCTGGCCCACGGGCTGCTGACCAACGGCCGCACCCAGGGGCGCTTCCGCCACATGTTCTGGGGCGAGATCTACGACACCGCGCTGGCGTTCTACATCGTGATCCCGACCACGGTGGCGATGATCTCGCCGCGCCACGGCACGTTCAACGTCACCGCCAAGGGCGGGCTCGTCGAGCGCCAGTACTTCGACTGGAAGATCGCGGCGCCGCTGGTGGTGCTGCTGGCGCTCAACGTCGCGGGGATCGTCGCCGGGGGCGTGGCGCTGGCGGTCGAGGCGCGGCACCTGGACTCGGTGCTGATCAACGTGTTCTGGGCCAGCGTCAACATCGTGGTGCTCGGCGCCACGCTGGCCGTGGCGCTGGAGCAGCGCCAGGTGCGCGAGGCGACCCGCGTCCCGGTGCAGCTGCCCGGGGTGCTGCGGCTGCCCAGCGGCCACACGGTGCAGTGCCGCACCGAGGACCTGTCGATGGGCGGGGCCCGGGTGCGGACCCCGGCGCCGGTGGAGCTGCAGCCGGACGACGCGCTGTCGCTGAGCCTGCTGATCAACGACGAGGAGTACCCGCTGGCGGCCCAGCTGGTGCGCCGCGAGGACAACCTGCTGCGGCTGCGCTTCGAGGCGCTGACGCTCGAGGAGGAGGCGTGGCTGGTGCGGGTGCTGTTCAGCCGCGCCAACGCGTGGACCGGCTGGAGCCAGGCCCAGCGTCAGGACCACCCGCTGCTGGCCTTCCCGCGCTTCGCCGGCTACGGCGCGCGGGCGCTGGTGCGGATGGTCACCGGCGGCCGCCGCGACAAGGTCAGGGAGGCGGCATGAGGGCCCTGGCGACGCTGCTGACCTGTCTGGCGCTGTCCCTCCCCGCGGGGGCGCAGCCCGCGGCGGCGGAGAGCGCCGGGGACGACCTGCCCTGGGACGTCTCGACGCTGCAGTCGCTGGGCTTCAGCGACTCGCTGCGGGAGTACGCCACCGAGCCGGTCCAGGCGCTGTGGTTCCACACCCGCGACGACCGGGTGCTGACCCGGGCGCGGCTGCGGCTGGAGCTGGCCGAGGCGCCGGCCGGGTGGGACGACGTCGAGGCCCTCGAGGTGGAGGTCAACGGCGAGCCGGTGGCGACGCTGACCGCCGAGGACGCGCGGCAGCGGGCGCGGCTGGAGATCCCCGTCGACCCGCGGCTGCTCGGCGATCGCAACGTGCTGACGCTGCGGCTGCAGATGCTCGATCCCGGCCCCTGCCGCGACCGCGTCGCGCGGGGCACCTGGGGCCAGCTGGTGGACGGAGGTTCGCTGGACGTGTACGGCACGCCGTTGCCGCTTCGGGCCGATCTGGCGCTGCTGCCGCTGCCGTTCCTCGACGCCAGCAGCGACCGCGACGTCACCGTCGACGTGGTGTTCGCGGCGACCCCCGCCGCAGACGAGGTGGCGGCCGCGGCGCTGGTGGCGGGCTACTTCGGGACCCGCAGCGGCGAGCTGGTGCGCTACCGCGTGCACCACGGCGAGCTGCCCGAGGGCAGCGCCGTGGTGCTGCTCGCCGGCGACGACGCGATCCCGGGGCTGGCGCTGCCGCCGGTCGACCGGCCGACGCTGGCGATGGTCGACCACCCCGACCACCCCGGCGGCAACCCCAAGCTGCTGCTGGTGCGGGGCCGCGACGCCGCCGAGCTGGCGCTGGCGGTGCGGGCGCTGCTGGAGGCGGACGAGCCCCCCGAGGGCGCCCGCTGGGCGGTGGACGAGGTCCCCGAGGTCCCGGTGCGCGTGCCCTACGACGTGCCGCGCTGGCTGCGGCCGGTGCCCGAGGTGACGTTCGCCGACATCGACGGCGGCGACGAGCTGGTCCACGAGGGCCTCCACGACGGCATGCTGGAGCTGGACTTCCGCATCGCGCCGGACCTGTTCACCTGGCCCGAGGACCGCGTGCGGCTGACGGTGGACTACACCCACGTGGCCCCCAGCGAGGACTTCGTGCCCCGCGTCGACGTGGAGCTCAACGGCCGCTACGTGGACACCCTGCCGCGCCCCGAGCTGCGGGACGGGATCTCGATGCAGACCGCCGAGCTGGAGCTGCACCGCTCGTGGCTGCGGGGCTTCAACCGGCTGCGGTTCTACCTGTCGTGGCCCGACGCCGAGGCGATCTGCGACCGCGAGCCGGAGTTCGCCGACACGATCGTGACCACCATCGGGCCCAGCTCGGCGCTGCACTTCGAGGACGTGCCGCACTTCAGCCAGCAGCCGGACATCGCGACCTTCACCGAGGACGGGTTCCCCTTCACCCGCCTCGCGGACCTGTCCGAGACCGCGCTGGTGCTGCCCGACGAGCGGGTCCCCGAGGACGTGGCCACCGCCCTGTCGCTGGCCGGCTACCTGGCCTCGATCACCGGCGCCCCGGCCTACGGGCTGCAGGTCCTCGACGAGTCGGCGCTGGCCGCCGCCGGGACCCTCGACCGGGACCTGCTGGTGATCGGCCGCGCCCGTGCGCTGGACGTGTTCGCCGCCTGGGAGGACCGGCTCCCGCTGAGCTTCCACCACGACCGCCTGCACGCCCGCCGCCCGGGGACCGGCCACCGCCTGGTGGCGCTCACCGGCGGGGCGCGGCTGGGGCGCGGCGCCGACCAGGTCACCGACCACCTCGCCCGCAGCTCCACCGTGGCCGCCGCGGTGGGGCTGCGCTCGCCGCTGGCCGAGGACCGCACCGCGGTGGTGGTCACCGCCTCGACCGCCGCGGCGATGCCCCAGGCCGGCGACCTGGTGGGGTTCACGATCGCCGACCAGGCCGGTGGCGACGTGCTGCTGGTCCACGCGGACAACCGCTGGCGGTTCCGCGTCGGCCCCCGCTTCGACGTGGGCGAGATGGACCCCTTCACCCGCCTGCGCTGGGCCAGCGCCAACCACTGGCTGGCGCTGATGCCGTCGGTGCTCGCCGCGGCGCTGCTGCTGTCCACCGTCTCGCGCGCGAGCCTGCGGCGCCGCGCCCGCCGCCGGCTGCGCGGCGAGGAGTGAGCCGTGGCACCCCGTCCCCCGCTCGCGGCGCTCGCCGCGGCGGCCGCGCTGGCCGTGGCCGCCAGCGCCGGGCCCGCCGTCGCCGCCGAGGGCTGCGTCGAGCCGTGGCCGCTGTGGGACGCCTACCTGCAGCGCTTCGTGTCCTCCGACGGCCGCGTCGTCGACCTCACCGGCGGGGGGCACAGCACCTCGGAGGGCCAGGCCTACGCGATGATCCTGGCGCTGGTGGCCGGGGACCGCGCCACCTTCGACGCGGTCCTGCGCTGGGCCGAGGACAACCTCGCCGGGGGGGACCTGGCCGAGCGGCTGCCCGCCTGGAAGTGGGGTCGCCGGGACGACGGCGGGTGGGGCGTGGTGGACGACAACGCCGCCTCCGACGCCGACCTGTGGATCGCCTACGCGCTGGTCGAGGCCGGCCGGCTGTGGGGCGACCCGGCGCTGTCCGAGCGGGGCCGCGGGCTGGCACGGCGGATCGCCGACGAGGAGGTCGAAGCGGTACCGGAGCTGGGGCCGATGCTGCTGCCCGGGCCCCACGGCTTCCGGCTCGGCGAGGGGCGCTGGCGGATCAACCCCAGCTACCTGCCGGTGCAGGTGCTGCGCGGGCTGGCCGGCGCCGGCGCGCCCGGGCCGTGGGCCGAGATGGTGCCCGCGGCGGTGCAGCTGATCCGCGACAGCGCGCCGCACGGCTTCGCCCCCGACTGGGTCGAGGTCCGCCGCGGCGGCGAGGTCGTGGCCGATCCGGTCTCCGGGTCGGTGGGCAGCCACGACGCGATCCGGGTCTACCTGTGGGCCGCGATGCTGCACGACGACGACCCGGCCAAGGCCGTCCTCGGCGCCCGGCTGCAGGGGCCGCTACGGGTGTGGCGCGACGGCGGCGCCGTGCCCGAGCGGGTGGACCCCCGGACCGGGGCGGTCCTCGCGGCCCACGGGCCGGTGGGGTTCACCGCGGCGCTGCTGCCGTGGGTGCGGGACCTGGGGCGGCCCGGGGAATGGGAGCGGCTGTGGGGGGAGATCGAGCTGACCGCGGCGGACGGCCTGTACGGCCAGCCCGCCCACTACTACGACCAGAACCTGCTGCTGTTCGCCACCGCCTTCGTCGAGGGGCGGCTGCGGTTCGACGCCGGCGGCCGGTTGGACACGAGCTGGGAGGAGTCATGCGTGGCATCCTTCGAAGACTGAGCCTGACCGCAATCCTGATCGCCCTGGCCGGCGCGCCCGGTCCGGTGGCCGCCGAGGACTCGGCGGCGGTCCAGCAGCTGCTGGAGAGCGCCGACTACTGGCAGCAGCGCGGCCGCACCGACAAGCTGGTGGAGATCTGGCACAAGATCCTGCTGGCCGATCCGGAGCACGCCGAGGCGCTGGCCGAGCTGGCGCGGTACTACTCCGCGACGGGGCAGGCCGCCGAGGCCGCCGAGTACCTGCGGCGGCTGGAGCAGGCCCACCCGGGGCACCCCGCGCTGGGCGCGGTGGAGCAGACGATGCGGGTCGAGCGCGGCGACGACGGGGCGCTCCAGGAGGCCCGCGAGCTGGTGCGCCAGGGGCAGGTCGAGGCGGCGATCCCGCGCTACCGGGCGTTCTTCGAGGGGCGGGAGCCGTCGGGGGCGATCGGCATCGAGTTCTACCAGACGCTGGGCGGCCTGGAGGACGGCTGGGACGAGGCCCGCGAGGGGCTGGACCGCATCGCCGCCGAGAACCCCGGCAACCCCCGCGCGGCGCTGGCGCGGGCGACCCACCTGACCTACCGCGAGAGCCACCGCCGCGCCGGGATCCGCCAGCTGTCCGAGCTGGCCGCCGACCCGGTGGTCGGTGAGCGCGCCGTCGCCGCGTGGCGCGACGCGCTGGTGTGGCTCAACGCCGCGGCGCCCGACGTGGGGCTGTTCCGCGACTACCTGGCCGAGGTGGGCGAGGACGGCGAGCTGCGCGGGCGGATGGAGGCGCTCGGCGAGCTGGCCGCCAGCCGCACCGAGGAGCTGGACCGGCTGGAGCTGGGCTACGAGGCCCTCGAGGAGCAGGACGCCGAGCGCGCCGCGGCGATCTTCGAGCGCGCGCTGGGGCGCAACGGCAACAACCTCGAGGCGCTGGTCGGCCTGGCCACCGTGGAGCTACAGCGGGAGGACTTCACCCGCGCGCGGACGCTGCTCGAGCGGGTCGAGGAGCTGGCCCCCCGCTCGCCGGAGAAGTGGCGCGAGTCGCTGGCCGCGGCCACGTTCTGGGAGGCGGTCCGCGAGGGCGAGCGGCTGGCGGCCGGGGGCAAGGTCGACGAGGCCCGCGTGCGGCTCGAGGAGGCCCGCGCGCTGGGCCACCCCGACGCGCTGTACGCCGATATCGCGCTGGGCAACCTGCTGCTGCGGATGCAGCGCTACGGCGAGGCCGAGGGGGTGCTGCTCGACGTGGTCGGGCGCTACCCCGACGACCCCGCGGCGCTGGCCGCGCTGGTCCACCTGTACCTCCAGATCGGGCGCCACGAGGAGGCCGCCGAGACCAACGCGCGGTTGGCCGAGCTGGACCCCGAGGCGGCGCTGCCGCCGGCGCGGATCCAGGCCGAGATGATCCGCTCGCGGGCGACCTTCGAGCGGGAGATCGGCGACATGGAGCGGGCCGCGGCGCTGCTCGCCGAGGCGCTGCGCCTCGACCCCGACAATGCCTGGCTGCGCTTCGAGCTGGTGACGGTCTCGATGGAGCTCGGCGACCTCCAGAGCGCCCGCGCGGCGCTGGACGAGCTCGTGGCGCTGCAGCCCGACGAGCCCGAGTTCCGGCTGACCAGCGCGCGGCTGTACGCCGCCGCGGACGACCTCGAGGCCGCGCTGCGGGAGATGCGCAGCATTCCGGCGGACCTGATGACGCCGGAGATGCGCTCCGAGGCCCAGCTGCTGGAGGCGCGCACCACCGCGCGCAAGGCCGTCGACCGCGCGCTGCTGCAGGGCCAGCCCGACGCCGCGCGGCAGATGCTGTGGCAGCTGGAGCGCGAGGTGGTCGGCTCGCCGGCGGCGCTGGCGGCGCTGGCCCTGGCGTGGTCCGATCTGGGCGACCACGAGCGGGCCCTGTCGCTGGCGCGCTCGGCGTCGGCCCAGACGCTGTTCGAGGACAGCGCGATCCGGCTGACCCTGGCCGCGGTGCTGCTGCGCGCCGGGGCGCACGAGGAGCTGGCCGAGCTGCTCGTCGAGATCCGCGACGACCCGTTCCTGACCCCGCGGGAGGAGTCGGATCTGAACGACCTGCGGATCGCCGCGGCGATCGCCCGCGCCGAGCAGCTCCAGGCCGCGGGCAAGCGGGACCAGGCGATGACCGCGATGGCGCCGGTGATGCGCGAGTTCCCCGACGACCCGCGGCTGATCAACGCGGTGGGCTGGCAGCTGTTCCACGCCGGCGGCTTCGCCGAGGCCGAGGCCGTGTTCCGCGAGGTGCTCGCCGACGACCCCGACGACGTCGAGGCGCGCCAGGGCGCCCTGATCTGCGCGCTGGAGCTGGGCAACCGGGCCCGGGCCCGCAGCCTGCTCGCCGAGGGCCTCGAGCGGCTCCCCGACGATCCGCAGATGCAGCTCGCTGCCGGTCGCGCGCGGGCGATGCTGGGGCAGGACGCGCGGGCGGTGGGGCACCTGCGCCGGGCGCTGACGCTGGCCACCGACCCGGACGGAGCGACGGCGACCACCGGGACCGGCGGGGCCGGGGACGGCACGCTGCTGGCGATGCGCGAGGACGGGGACCGCGGCGAGCGGGTCGTCGAGGAGATCCTGCGCGCCGCGATGGACGGCGGCGCGGTGCCCGGCACCGAACGCGGGAGCCCGCAGGACGCCGGCCTGCACCGGGAGATCCTGCTGGAGATCGACCGCATCGACGCCCGCCACCGGGCCCGCTTCGACGGCGGGTTCCACGTCCGCTCGCGGGCCGGCGAGGGCGGGCTCAGCCAGCTGACCGAGATGTCGCTGCCGGTGGGGCTCGACCTGCCCACCGGCCACGCCGGGTACTTCGAGCTCGACGTGCAGCCGATGTACGTCTACGGCGGCGAGCTGGCCGCCTCGGACGTCACCGTCGCCGAGCGGTTCGGCAGCTACGGTGCCGAGTCCCTGCGCACCGGCGACGACGCCGCGCTGAGCGACTTCGGCGTGGAGCTGCGCGGCGGCTATCGCGTGCGCGGCTACGAGTTCTGGGTCGGCAGCTCGCCGCTGGGGTTCCCGCGGATGACCGTCACCGGCGGCCTGGTGCTGGCCGATCGCGTCGACGCCTTCGGCTTCCGGCTGGAGGGCTCCCGCGAGACCGTGCGCGACAGCATGCTCAGCTTCGCCGGCGTCGAGGACCCCGTCCGCGGCGAGGTGTGGGGCGGGGTGACCGCCAACGGCGGACGGCTCGACCTGTCGGTCCAGCGCCAGCCGGTGCTGGTCTACGTCTTCGGCGGCTACCACGTCCTGCTCGGCCACCACGTGCGGACGAACCTGCGCTGGCAGGGCGGCGCCGGGCTGAAGTGGGCGGTCCACGAGGGCTCGGCGATCTCGCTGACCACCGGGGTGTCGGGGATGGCGATGGGCCACCGCGACAACCTGCGGTTCTTCACCTACGGGCACGGCGGCTACTTCAGCCCGCAGCTGTTCCTCAACGCCGGGGTCCCCGTGGAGTTCCGCGCCCGCACGGGCCCGTTCCGCGCCGAGATCGACGCCCACGTCGGCGTCAACTGGTTCCGCGAGGACGAGGCCGACTACTACCCGATCGACGACGACCTGCAGGACCTGCGGGGCGGCGTGCTCGACGGGGAGGGCCAGCCGGTGGCGGCGGCCTACGGGGCGCGGGACGAGCTGTCGTTCGCGCTCGATGTCGGCGCGCGGCTGATGTACGAGATCACCGACCACCTCGAGGCCGGGCTCGACGCGCAGCTGCACACCGCCGTGGAGTACACCGAGTTCGTCGGCGGGGTCCGCATCGGCGCCAAGCTCGGCAAGGCGCGCAAGGCCCCCCCGATCCGGCGCGTCCCGGCGCCCTCCCCGCCCAGCGACGCGGTGGCCGACGACCGCTGAGCCACCGGCCCGCCCGCTCCACCCGCCCCCCGTCAGTCCGCGTCGATGGGGTCGAGCAGCGCCTCGTACATCGGCAGCAGCGGCCCGGGGGTCTGCTCGACGCTGTCGTCGACGTTGCCCTCGATGTCGTTGTCGTCCAGCTGCAGCACCGCCCCCTGCTGACCGACCACCGCCCGGCCGTTGGCGGTGATCGTGTTGCCCTCGATCCACCCGATCGTGCCGCCGTCGATCAGCACGCCGCAGCGCTGGCTGCCGCGCACCTCGTTGCCGGACAGCGTGATCTGCTCGTCCACGTCGGCGGAGACCAGGCCGTCGCCGTGGTCCCACGGGGCGGGGCCACCCGCCGTGTCCTCGACGACGTTGTCGAGGATCTCGCCGCGCAGCGTGTGCAGGTACAGCAGTCCGGCGTGGCGCGAGCCGACAACGACGTTGTTGGAGCTCACCACGTCGGTGCTGCTCTGGACGTGGATCCCGTGGCCGAAGTCGTAGCCGTCGACCGCCTGTTGGGCGGCGGCGATGTCGCGCACCTCGTTGCCCTCGACCACGCCGGTGGCGTCGATCAGCACGATCCCGGCCTCCTCGCAGCGCTCCACGAGGTTGCCCGTGATCTCGACGGCGCCCACGTCGCGGATCTCGATCCCGCGCCCCCCGTGCCCCGCGTCGCTGGCGACGTTGTCGCGGACCTCGTTGTCGCGGACGACCCCGTCGGTCAGCCGCACCAGGAGACCCGCCTCGCGGTTGCGCTCCACCACGTTGCGCTCCACGGCGACGGGTCCCGCGTCGCGGACGTCGAGCCCGCGCCCGCCGTGCCCGTCCTCGCCGCTGCGGGTGTCGGCGACGTGGTTGTCGCGGACGAAGCCGCTGCTGGCGCGGAACGCCACGCCCAGGCCGCGGTTGTCGACGACGACGTTGTCGTCGATCCACAGGTCCTCGTCGTACTCGGTCCAGATCCCGGTCCCGTCGTTGCCCTCGACGCGGTTGTCCACCACACGGGCGCCGTGGGCATCGGTGACGATCACCCCGGGCCCGGCGCCGTCCTCGACGAGGTTGCGGGTCACCCGCAGGGAGACGCCGTGCTCGACCCAGATCCCGACGCCGAGGTCGCCGTCCTGGTCCGCGGCGGTGGCCCGCACGTGGCTGTCCTGGACCGCGCCGCGCGACGTCAGCGACATCGAGATCCCGGCGCGGACGCTGTCCTCCACCAGGCAGCGCTGGACCAGCACGTCCTCGCACTGCCAGACCAGGATCCCGTCGTGGGATGCCCCCCGGACGGTGACGTCGGAGATCACCACCTCCGAGGAGTTGAACAGCTCCACCAGCGGCTCACCGGGGGTCGGCCGCTCGTTGGGCGCGCCGCCCTCGAGGGTCACCCCGGCGAGGCGGATCCGCTGGGTCTGGCCGACCCGCACCAGCCGCGGGCTGGCCGCGGCGCGCAGCACGGTCAGCTCCGGGCAGCGCCCCAGCAGCTCCTGGCCTGGCGCCGAGAGCTCGACGAAGCCCTGGACCTCGTAGACCCCGGCGGCGAGCAGCACCGCGGTGTCGGGGCCGGCGCTCGACACCGCCTCGAGCACGTCGCGGTAGGGGTTGTCGGCGGTCCCCAGCGAGCCCCCCTCGAAGGCGGGATCGACGTACACGCGGTCCTTGGCCGGGTCCTTGGGGACCGGGTAGCGGCCGGCCCCGCAGTGCTCCGGGACGCAGGCCGCCAGGGAGACGTCCCACCGCTCGTCCTCGCCGCACTCCAGCGGCTCCGCGGGCGTGGGGTCCTTCCCCGCACCCGGGGGGAGCGGATCGCGCTCGACGCACCCCGCGAGGAGCGCCGCCGAGAACGCCACCACGAGAAGCGGCGGGGGGCCGTGGGTGGTCATCGGGATCTCCCCTGGCGTGGTGCGCCGAGGGCGCCGCGAACCCAGCTCCACGCGACGCCGGTTCTTCAATAAGTCCCGATCGTTAGGCGGGCAACAGGGGGGTGGATTGACGGGGCCGGGCGCCAACCTTAGTGACGGTCGGGACTTCGCAGCACGGACCGGGGTGAGCCGATGCTCGACATCGCCGCGAACCGATCGCCGGGGGATTGGATGACAGGAGCCGCGCTCCAGCACCGCTTCGACGAGGTCCGGGCCCGGACCGAGGCGCTGTGCCGCCCACTCGAGGTCGAGGACCACGTGGTGCAGGCGATGCCCGACGTGTCGCCGCCGCTGTGGCACCTGGGGCACACGACGTGGTTCTACGAGACCTTCGTGCTGCGCCGCCACGTGCCGGGCTACCAGCTCGTGCACCCGGGCTACCCGCTGCTGTTCAACTCGTACTACGTCACGGCCGGCCCCCGGCATCCGCGGCCGCAGCGCGGCGTGCTGACGCGCCCGACGGTGCGCGAGGTGCGGGCCTACCGGGCCGAGGTCGACGACCGGGTCCGGGACCTGCTCGACGGCGGCGACGAGGGGCGGCTCGCGGCGATCGCGCCGCTGCTCGAGCTGGGCCTCCACCACGAGCAGCGGCACCAGGAGCTGCTGCTCACCGACGTCAAGTACAACCTGTTCAGCAACCCGCTGCGGCCGGCCTACGACCCCGACCTGCCCGAGCCCCCGGCGCTGCTGTGCCCGACGGCGGCGGCGTGGATCCCGTTCGAGGGCGGGATGACCGAGATCGGCCACGCGGGCGACGGCTTCCACTTCGACGACGAGGGCCCCGCCCACCCCGCGTTCACCGCCCCGTTCGCGCTGCAGGACCGCCCGGTGACCAACCGGGAGTTCCTGGCGTTCGTCGAGGCGGGCGGGTACCGCACGCCGCGGCTGTGGCACGCCGAGGGCTGGGATCTCGTCGAGCGCGAGGGATGGCAGGCCCCGCTGTACTGGGAGCGCATCGACGAGCAATGGATGCAGTACACGCTGGGCGGCCTGCGCCCGCTGGCGATGGACGAGCCGGTGTGCCACGTCAGCCACTACGAGGCCCACGCGTACGCCGCCTGGGCCGGGCGGCGGCTGCCCACCGAGGTCGAGTGGGAGCTCGCGGCCCGGGAGTGCGGCGCCGACCCCGCCGCCGGGCACTACGCCGACGACGGCGTGCTGCACCCGGGGCCGGTCTGCCCGGGGGGCGGGGCGTCGCTGCGCCAGCTCTACGGCGACGTCTGGGAGTGGACCGCCAGCGCCTACCTGCCGTACCCCGGCCATCACGCCCCGGAGGGCACGATCGGCGAGTACGACGGCAAGTCCATGAGCGGCCAGGCGGTGCTCCGCGGCGGCTCGGTGGCCACCCCCCGCGGCCACCTGCGGCCGACCTACCGCAACTCCTTCCACCCCGACAAGCGCTGGCAGTTCAGCGGGATCCGGCTCGCGGCGGACCTGTAGCGCAGCGCCGGGGAGCGCGTCCCGCGCGGCGCCGTCGCCACGGGGCTGCTGTCGGCTGCGTCACACCCCCGCCGCGGCGAGGAGGTATCCTCGTCGTCGGGAGAGTCGATGGACGTGAGCGTCCCCGGGGATCGCCTCGGCCCCTACGTGCTCGACGCGATGCTGCGCGGCCTCGACGACGGCGAGCTCCCCGGTCGGCTGCTGGACGAGGCCCGCCAGGTGATCGCGCTGCGCCACCCCGGCATCGCGACGATCCAGGACGCCGGACAGCTCGACGGGACGCTGTACCTCGAGGAGGAGCCGCTGCCCGGGGTCACGCTGCGGGAGGTGCTCGACCGCGAGGCGACCCTGCCCGTGGGGGTGACGCTGCGCGTCGCGGCGCAGCTCGCCGAGTTGCTCGGTCTACGTCCACCGCGTGCGCGACGAGGGCGGCGGGGAGATGGACCGCGTGCGCCCCAACCTGTCGCCGGCCCACGTGGCGATCACGCCCCACGGCGAGGTGCGGCTGGCCGGGTTCGGCGGCACGCTGTTCCGCGACACGCTGGTGCTGACCTCGGCGCGCTCGGTGCGCGAGCACGTCGCCTACCTCAGCCCCGAGGAGATCCTGGGCCGCCCGTGGACGCGGCGCAGCGACCTGTACAGCCTCGGCTGCCTGCTGTGCGAGCTGCTGCTGGGGGCGCCCCCGCTGCGGGCCGACAGCATCGCCGAGGCGCGCCGCATCGCCACCGAGGAGCCCCCGCGGCCCACCGGGTTCCCCGCGGAGCTCGGCGACGGCGGAACCGCGCTGGTGGACCAGCTGCTGCAGCCCGAGCCCGAGCAGCGCCCCACCGACGCCCGCACCGTGTGGACCGCGCTGTGGGGCCTGTGGCGCCGCCTGGGCTCGGCCGACGACGGGGACGCGCTGCGCGCGCTGGCCGCCGCCGCCGCCGCCCTGCTGCTGGTGCTGCCGCTGGGCACCGTGGGCTGCCTCCCGGACTGCCCCGAGGGCTGGTTCGAGGTGGAGGGCTCCTGCTCGCCCTACCCCCCCGACTGGACCCCCCGCTGGGAGCAGATCGAGGCTGGCCTGCTGCACACCTGCGCCCGCCACACCCACGGGGACGTGGTCTGCTGGGGCGCCGGGGTGACCGAGGAGCCCTGCGAGCCCGGCAACCCGCCCTACACGTTCGACTGCGGCCAGGCGGCGCCCCCGGCCGAGCCGATGATCGCCATCGGGCTGGGGGGGCACCACAGCTGCGGGGTCCTCGAAGATCGCTCCGCGGTGTGCTGGGGCCGCGACGACTACGGCCAGACCGACGTCGGCACCGTGGAGGGCAACACGTTCGGCCAGGTGGACGTGGGCCTGTTCCACAGCTGCGGGATCAACGACGCGGACCAGCTGCGCTGCTGGGGCAACCCCTACAGCGAGCCGGTGCCGGACGGGGGCGAGCACTTCGAGGAGGTCCACCTGGCGTTCCAGAGCACCTGCGCGCGGCAGTCCGACGGCATCGTCCGCTGTGACGGGGTCGACTCGGGGGGCGGCGAGACCGAGCCCCCGCCGATCGCCCTCGACGCCTTCGATCTCGGCAGCTACCACGGCTGCGGCCTGCGCCCCGACGGCGACCTCGAGTGCTGGGGCTCCGACGACGAAGGCCAGGGCTCGCCGCCCCCCGGCCGCTTCACCGAGGTCACCGCCGGCGACTACCACGCCTGTGCCCTGGACGAGGATGGCCACGCCCACTGCTGGGGCTGCGGCGGCCCGTGGGACCACGGGCAGTGCCAGGCGCCCACGGTGCCGCTGCGCGCCATCGCCGCCGGCGAGGTCCACACCTGCGCGATCACCGCGGACGACGCGTTCCTCTGCTGGGGCTGCGACAGCCCCGGCTACGACTTCGGCCAGTGCGCCCCGCCCTAGCAGCCTGTCGCACATTGCCACGCACCGCCCGCATCTCGCCTGGCGGCCGCCTCTGAACAGCCCCTCCCTCCCCATATGCCCGATATGCGTCGGTCGAGGCGGTCCAGATCCGACTCGCCAGTCGAGCGCGGCTCGGCACGCGCCAATGTGCGACAGGCTGCTAGGGCTGGAATAAGCGAGGAGATTCATAGGGGGCCCTGATCGGGGCCTTCCGAGGGCC